>JACDBB010000114.1 GCA_013695145.1 Euzebyales bacterium | reverse complement strand
GTCAACCGCTGACCGGCCCGGCGACCGGCCGGGGGCGGGCTAGTCGATCGGCGCCGCGACGGCGAGCGTGCCACCGCGGTCGGCCTCGAAGCCGATCAGCAGCACACCACCGTCCTCCAGGGCGGCTCGATCCTCCTCGTCGAGCCGCCACGAGACGTCGACCGCGCGGCCCGGTCGCAGCGTGGATCCGGTAGCGCGGACACTTGGTACCGAGGGTTCGTACGAAGTGTCCGCGCTATGCGGTGGGCGCGAGGTCAGCGCCCGCGGCGCAGCTGCAGCGTGCGGATCTGGAAGGGGCCGAGATCGAGGTCGACGCCGCCAGCGGTGACGTCGAGCGCAGCCCCTGGCGTACCCAGCAGGTCCGCCTCGCGCGCCTCGACGACGCCGCCCTCGAGGCGGCCCCGCACCGGCGTCGGCCGCTCGCAGATGACGCGGGCCTCGAGCCAGCCGTCGCGGTGGTGCAACGCCGACAGGACCACCCCCTCGCCGTGCAGCGCGAGGCCGGGACCCGGCAGCTCGCCGGTCGTCTCCCCGGAGCCGCGCTCGACCATGAACGGAAGGCGGTAGGCCTCGGCGGCCTCGACGACGCCCGCTTCGTGCCAGGCGTCGCGGTGCGGGTGCAGCGCGAACTCCAAGGCGCAGGGTTCCAGCAGCTGCGCGCCGGGGATGGCGACTTGCGGACCCGCCGGGTCGCTCCGGTAGGGGTTGGCGTTGCGGCTGATCATCCCGGTCGCCCGCAGGACCGTCAGGGCCAGCTCCGTGCCGTCGGCGACGATCTCGTACTCGGTCACGTGGTTGAGCAGCGCGGCGACGCCGTCGACGGCCACGAAGCCGTGCGCCGGGTAGGTGGGCAGCGGATGCTCGCCGTGGCCGCCCTCGGCCTCCAGCCCCCGCTCGACCACGGCGAACTGACCCTCGGCGAACGAGCGCTCGACGCGGCCCGGCAGCGGGACATGGAAGCGCAGCCGGTGATCGGGCACCGGGTTGCGCAGCGCCACGCGCAGCCGCGCGAACGGCTCGCCCGCGCGCACCTCCACACGAGTGATGACCGTGCACGCGACCGTCTCGTCGGTGCGGCCCGCGGCGTCGTCGGCCAAGCCGGCGGGCCACCGGTAGGCGCGGTGGACGACCAGTGCTCCTCGAACGGGTCCGGTCTCGGCGACCCGGACGTCGATCTCGCTGGGCTGTTCCACGAGCACGTCGGCGGGCGGTGGCGCGTAGTTGTAGCTGTCGCCGGCATCGCCGCCGTCCACGAGCCGTCCGACGCCGGTCAGGGCGACGCCGTCGCCGGTGAGCGTGAGGGTCCCGTCGTCGGCCGCCGTCACGGACACCAGGCCGTTGTCGAGACCCGCCGCGCTCACCGTCACCGGGTGCTCGAGCGTGCCGTGACCCTCCACGGGGCGGGCCGTGGCGAACCCGAGCGGGGGAGCGCTCACGACCGCCGCCACCGACCGCCGCGGCCGGCCGATGACCCGGACGCGCCAGTCGGCGTCGGGGTCGGCGGCCAGCCGTCGCGCCACCTCCGCTCTGAGCTGATCGAGATCGAGGAGGATGGGGTCAGGCTCGAAGTCGACGTCGAACGTGAGCGTGGGCTGCCCCCCGACGTCGCCGGCGTGGTAGCCGTTCAGCAGCCGGCCGAGCAGCTCGCGGGCGTGCATGCGGCCGAAGACGGCCTCGGCGGCGTCGCGGCCGGCGAGCACCTCGTCGTACAGGACCGGTGCGCCGACCGCTGCCGCCTGGGCCGCTACGCGCGTGCCGTCACCGAGTTCGACGGCGACGTCCTGGAAGGACTCCGGCACGACGTGGTCGAGCTCCACCAGCGCGGCGCGGGGCAGCGGCGACGGGTTGAACACCACCGACGACCCGCGGGCCACATCGGCGGCGACCCGCTGCACGACGGTGTCGGCCATCCCCGCTGCGATCTGCTCGGCCTCGGCGTAGCGGACCCGCACCTGCGCGTCGACCTCGTCGAGCGAGCAGCCGCAGATCGAGTCGTGCGCCGAGTTCACGATGACGTTGCCCCACGCGACGTCGAGCAGGCGCACTGGCCAGTCGCCGCCGTACAGCGCCTGCAGGGGCTCGGCGTAGCGCTCGAGCCCGCGCTCGGCTCGGGCGGCCGCCTGGCGCAGCGGCAGCCGCAACGAGGCGACGCCCATGAGCAAATTCGCGCGCGCGCCCGAGCGCAGCTCACCGCTCCAGCTCGGCAGCTGATCGTCGAGGTCGCGGACCGTGTCGAGGTACTCCGCGATCGTGGCGATGCGCACCCGGTAGCGATCCTGGTCGGCGTTCGCGCGGGCGACCAGTTCGCTGGTCTCGGGGCGGGGCATGACGTGGTCCCCGCCGAACATGGCCAGGACATGCTCCTCGCCGGCGAACGCGCGGCGGCCGTCGTGGTAGGCGGCGATCCGCTCCGCGACGCGGTCGGGGATGTCCAGCAGCTCCACGCCCTGCCCGTAGCCGCCGAGCAGGTACTCGGCGCGCACCGTCGATCCGTCGGGGGCCGACCAGGCGAACGCGTGGCGGTCGATCCGCGCGGGGACGCCCCGCCAGAGGACGGCGTCGCCGAACCCTGCCCTGCGCAGGATCTGCGGCATCTGCGCGACGTGACCGAACATGTCCGGCAGGTAGCCGACGTCCATGACCGGCCCGAGCTCGGCGCCCCGCCGGCAGCCCGCGGCCAGGTTGCGCACGATCGTCTCGCCTGACACGAGGAACTCGTCGAGCAGCACCGTCCACGGTCCGATGGTCAGCCGGCCCTCCGCCGCCAGCTTGCGGACGCGCTCGGTGTTCTCCGGGCGGATCTGCAGGTAGTCGTCGACGGCGGCCAGCTGGCCGTCCATCGTGAAGCGGAAGTCCGGATCGCGTTCGAGCAGGTCGAGCAGGCCGTCCATGAGCTCGACCAGGCGCAGTCGAAAGCGCTGGAACGGCAGGTACCACTCGCGGTCCCAGTGGGTGTGCGGGACGAGGTGCAGGGTCGTGGTCACTGGTGCTCGCTCCATCCGGTTCGCTGTGGTCGCAACGCTCGCGATCACCCTGCGTGCTCGGCCTCTCCGCCGATCTCCAGGCCGTGCTGGCGAGCCAGGGCGCGGGCGATCAGCTGGCAGGTGACGATGTCGCGCCTGCCGTGGTCGACGGTCACGATCGGCGAGCCGCCCTCCGTGGCGTGCCGGTGGAAGGCCGATAGCTGCTCCTCGAACGCCTCGCGCGTGGACCGGAACGTACTGGACCGCTCCCCGCCGCCGTCGCGGTCGGTGACGCGCAGCTCGGTGGGGGCGTGCAGCAGGTAGGGGGAGGGGAAGGTCAGCTCGACCGAGCCTTCCTCGTCGTGCACGCGGACCTCCTCGCGGTAGGCCGGGTAGCGCTCGAGGTAGTGCCAGCGCAGCGACAGGCGCGCGCCGGTGGGCAGCGTCCCGCTCAGCTCGATCGAGGTCGGCGCCGCCGGGTCGGGCCACGCGACCGCCCAGTCGATGGTCTTCGGATCGCCGGCCAGCGCCCTGACCACGTACAGGTCGTGGACGATGCTGCCGAGCAGCACGTCGGTGTAGGTCGTGCCGAGGGCCTGCGCCGCCGGGCCGAGCGCCCGCTCGCGCTGGGCAGCGAGCGCAGCGTCGAGACGGCTCGCCACGCTCGCCCGGGGCGCCGTCGTCGGCGCGGGCAGGTGCGCCAGCTGATCGTCCATCGGCGGGTGCAGCACGGTCACGTCAACCGCACGCGGCTGTGGGCGGTCGGCCAGCAGCTGCACGGCGCGGCGCACCGCGGGGTCGAACAGCTTCATGTAGCCGACCTGGACCAGGTCGCAGCCGCGCAGCGCGTCGACCTCGGCGAGCGTGTAGCCGAGCGGCTTCTCGACCAGCGTCGGCAGGCCCGCGGCGGCGCACAGCCGCGCCGCCTCGGCATGGGAGCCTGAGGTCAGCACGATGGCCGCGTCGACGCCACCGGCCTCCAGCAGCGCGGTCAGGTCGGCGTGGCGCCCCCGCGCGGGCACGGCCAGCCGGTCGCCGCAGTCGTCCAGCAGGGTCCTGGACAGGTCGCACAGAGCTGTCACGCGGAACGCCTCGGGCCGTCGCGCGAGCAGGGGCAGGTACACCACACGCGCGACGGCGCCCAGTCCGACGATGCCGACCCGGAGCGGGGTCGCGCCGGTGGCCAGAGCCGGGGAAGCGCTCACCAGCCCCGTTCCCGCAGCCAGGCGCGGTTGCGGCGCTGCGCGTCGGCGCTCGTCGCCCAGCCGTGCCGGTCGGTCACCAGGCGGTCCTGCTCCACGACGATCCAGCCGTCGAAGCCGTCCAGCCCGGCGAGCACCGCGTCGAGGTCGAGATCGCCGCCGCCGAGCTCGCGGAACACGCCGCTGGCCCACACCTCTCGCATCGGCGCCCCGCGCTCGGCCAGCGCCCGCGCGGCGTCGACGCCGACGTCCTTGAGGTGCACGTGGGTGATCCGCTCACGCCACGCGCGCAGCGCGGCGAGCGGGTCGCCGCCGCCGAGCACCAGGTGCCCGGTGTCGAGGCACAGGTCCACGTCGACGGCTTCGAGCAGCCGGTCAGTGTCGTCGGGCGTGGAGACCCAGGTGCCGACATGCGGATGGAACACCGGTTCGTAGCCGCGCGTCCGGCAGGTCTCGGCCGCGCGGGTGACGCGCTCCACCAGCCGCGTCCATCCTGCCGCGTCCAGCTGCGGTGGGCGCCCCGCCACCGCGTCGGCGGGCTCGTCGGCGGCGAGGGTCGGCCGGGGAGGGGTCCGGTCGCCGCCGTTCCCTGCCGCGTCGAACGCGTCGAGGACCGCGTCGAGCCCGGTCTGGTCGGGATCGGTGTCGTCAAGCTGCGCCCAGCCGCCGGCGAGGACGAGCCCGCCGCGGCCCAGGTTGTGCGCCAGGTCCGACCCGCAGCCGAGAAATCCGGCCGGCCCCAGGTCGAGGCCGGCGTAGCCGCCGCCGGCGACCACCTCCAGCAGCGCCTGCGCGGAGCCGACGCCGTCACCCCGCTCGAAGACCCCGAAGCTGCACGGCGCGGCGGCGACGAGGGCGCGGTCTCGTGGCGCTGCCGGGTTGTCCTGCGCGTGGTTCACCATCGGGCTCTTTGGGATCGGGCGGCCGCCGGGTGATGACCGCGGGTGAGGGTGGCGTGCAAGGACCGGATTGGAGCGTTCCATTCAACTGCGCGACACCCTAACCAATGGCGCCCCGCCTCGCCATCCGGTCTGCACCGCCAGTTACACTGCCGTTATGGCGAGGTGGCTGCTTGGACACGCGCGCAAGGCCATCCCATGAACCTCGCGCGGCGGCCGACGATCCACGACGTCGCCGAGCGGGCGGGGGTGTCGAAGTCGCTGGTGTCGCTGGTGCTGCGTGGCGCCCCGAACGTCAGCGACCGTCGGCGTGCCGCCGTGGCGCAGGCGGTGACCGACCTCGGCTATCGGCCCAACGCCGTGGCCCGCAGCCTGGTGGAGCAGCGCACCCGCACCGTCGGGGTGCTCGTGTCGAACCTGCACAACCCGTTCTTCGCCGAGGTGGTCGACGGGCTGCAGGAGCAGGCGACCGAACTCGGGTACCGGGTGCTGCTCGGCTCCGGCAACGGCCTGTCCGTGCGCGAGGAGGAGACCGTCGAGGCGCTCCTGGAGCTGCGCGTCGAAGGCCTGGTCATGCTGAACCCCGTGCTGGACGCGTGGGTCGTGGACGACGCCAGCCGGTCGGTGCCCGTGGTCGTGGTCGGCCGCCACGACCTGCGGCTGCTTCGGGTCGACACGGTCTCAAGTGACGATGCGCGGGGCACGGCTCTGGCGGTCGAGCACCTGATCGGCCTTGGGCATCGTCACATCGCCCACATCGCCGCCGGGCGTGTGGCGGCGGCCGATCCGCGGCGCCAGGGCTACGAGGCGGCGATGCGCCGCGCCGGCCTGGGCGCACAGATCCGTGTCTCCTCGGGTGACTACACCACCGACGAGGGCGGTTACGAGGGGATGACGAAGCTGCTCGCCGAGCGGCCGCGCCCCACGGCCGTCCTGGCCCACAACGACCTGGCGGCGGTCGGGGCGATGGGGGCGCTCGACGACGCCGGGCTGCGCGTGCCAGACGACGTCTCGCTCGTCGGCTACGACAACTCCTATCTCGCGGGCGTCCGCCACCTGTCGCTCACCAGCGTGAGCCAGCCGCGCCTGGAGATGGGGCACCTGGCCTTGACGGCGGTTCATGAGCGCATCGACAACTCGGACGGTCCCGCCCGCAACGACGTCCTGGAACCCGTGCTCGTGGTCCGGGCGACGACCGCGCCGCCACACTGACCGCCGCCGGGCGCACCTGGCGCCGCCCGGTCAGCGGCGTCAGACCTCGCAGCTGCCGTTCGCGCAGCTCGCGTTGTCCGCTCCGCCGACCATCTGCAGCGGGTGAGCCTCGGACCACGCCTTCTCCAGCACGGGCAGGAGGACATCGGCGGGTTGCGCTCCCGACACCCCGTACGCTCGGTCGACGACGAAGAAGGGCACGCCCGTGACGCCAAGCGCGCGACCGTCGGCCTCGTCGGCGCGGACCGCGTCGGCATAGGCGTCACCGGCCAGCACCTGCGCAGCCTCGTCGTGGTCGAGGCCGGCCTCAGCCACCAGGCGGGGGAGGACCTGCGGGTCGCCGATGGGCTCGCCCTCGGTGAGGTAGGCGACCAGCAGCCGCTCCTTCACCGCGTCCTGGACCCCGCGCTCGACGGCGAGGTGCAGGAGGCGGTGGGCGTCGAAGGTGTTGCCCGACCGGGCGATGTCGAAGCGGAAGTCGAGTCCCTCGGCGGCGGCGTTGCCGGTCATGCGGGCCTGCATGGTCTCCGCCTCGGCCCTGCTGACGCCGTACTTGGCGGCCAGGTGCTCGGCGGCGGAGACGTCACGCTGCCGCGGCGCGGACGGGTCGAGCTCGAAGCTGCGCCAGACGATGTCGACCTGGTCGCGGTGCGCGAAGCGGGCAAGCGCCGCTTCGAAGCGGCGCTTGCCGATGGCGCACCAGGGGCAGACGATGTCGGACCAGATCTCGACCTTCACGGAGCGCTCCTCTTGCGGTTGCGGGGGGTCTCTCAGGTCAACGTCACGCCAGGGTCACGGTCTTCCCAAAGCGTCCCGCGCCAGGTGGCGCGGCACGGTGTGCTCCCAGTCGGCCAGGATGGCCCGGAGCGCCGCAATGAACGCCAGCGGCTGGTCGAGCGGCAGGTGGTGGTGGGCCTGCGGGATCTCGACGAACGGCGCCCTGCGACCGAGCAGCTCGTTCATGTAGTCGTTGATCTCGGGCGTGACGATGGAGCTGAGCTCGCCGTGGAACACCGCGACGCGGCAGCGCACCGACGCCAGGGTGTCGTCGAAGCCTCGCGGGACGCGCCCGGTGAACAATCGCGGGTCGAACTTCCAGGTCCACCCTCGCTCGGTCCGGTGCAGCGACGTGCGGGCGATGTGATCGCGGATGAACGCGTGCTCCAGCGGCTGGCGCGGCACGAGCGAGAAGTGGGCCATCGCCTCCTCGAGGGTCGCGTAGACGCCCGGCTCGCGGAAGGCGCGGCCGCCGCGTCCCTCCTCGGACTCCGGGTCGGGTCGGCGCACGGGAGCGTCGATGATGACCGCCCCCGCCATGGCGGCGCCATGCCGCGCCGCGGCCGTCATGGTCACGAACCCTCCGAGCGAGTGCCCCACGACCACCGGCGGCGTGTCCATTCCCGAGTCGGCGGCCACGGCGACGACCTCCTCCGCCCACAGCTGTGGGCTGTAGTCGTCGCGCCGGCCGGCGTCACCGTGACCGGACAGGTCCAGGGCGACCACGTGGTGCGACGGGACCAGGAGCGGGGCGAGGAAGTCCCACCAGCGGCGGTGGGCGGCGCCGCCGTGCACCAGGACCACGCCGGGGCGGGCGACCTCGCCCCAGCGCGAGTAGGGCACCCGGCAGCCGTCGACGACCGTCTCGCGCTCGTCGTGCGGGGCGGCCATGGCGCGGCGGAACCAGGCGGGGGCGTCCGCCTGCACGTCCGTTTGTGCGTCCGTGGACTCGCCGGTCATGGCAGGCGCCCGGCGTGGGCCAGCGCGAGGCGGACCAGGCGGTCCTGCCCGCCGGACATCTCAGCGGCGACGTCGGCGCTGACCGCCTCCTCGCATGACAGCCAGGTGAGGTCGAGTGCGTCCTGCGCGGGCTCGCACTCGCCGCCGACGGGCACCAGGAAGGCCAGCGCGACGGTGTGCTGACGTGGGTCGACGAACCCGGACCGGCGCGGGTCCGGGAAGTACTCGACGACGGTGAACGGCGCGGGCTCGGACGGCAGCTGCGGTTCCGCGTCCGCGCCGAGGTCCTTGCTGAGGTTGCGCCACAGCGCCTCGCGGACGGTCTCGCCGTACCGGACGCGCCCTGAGACGACCGAGCGGCTGATCGTGCCGTCCGGTCGTTGGCGCAGCAGCAGCCCGACCCGCTGCACCGCGCCGAGGTGGTCGACGCGGACCGGCACGGCCTCCACGTACACGATGGGGACTCGCTCGCGGACCTCGGCGAGCTCATCGGGCGGAAGCCACCCGGTCCGGTCTTTGGTCGACGGCTGCACGTAGCGCTCCTGTTGGCGGGTCGCGCCAGTGTGACCGATCTTGCTCGCCGCTCGGGCTGCGCGCGGCCCGCTTCGCCTCGGGGCCTTTGACCTGACGCGCCGACGCCGGTGGCGTATCCTCGGCGTCGGCGCGCGCCGAACCCGGCCGCGACCCGCCGGGATAGCTCAGTCGGCAGAGCGATTCACTCGTAATGAATAGGTCCGGGGTTCGATTCCCCGTCCCGGCTCCCCC
>JACDBB010000109.1 GCA_013695145.1 Euzebyales bacterium | reverse complement strand
CACGCCAACCAGCTCGGCCCCGGCCCAGGCGCGCGGGTCGCCGCCGAGCTCGGCGCGGCCTCGGCCGATCACCTCACCCACCTCACCGACGGCGACGTCGCCGCGCTCACCGACGCGGGGGTGGTCGCGACCCTGCTGCCGACCGTCGAGTTCTCCACCCGCACGCCGTGGGCGCCGGCGCGGCGCCTGCTCGACGCGGGCGCCACCGTGGCGCTGGCCAGCGACTGCAACCCGGGCACCAGCTACACCACCAGCGTGGCGCTCGCGGTCGCGCTGGCGGTGCGGGAGTACGGGCTGGCGCCCGACGAGGCCGTGCGCGCCGCGACGGCGGGCGGGGCGCGGGCGCTGCGTCGCGACGACGTCGGTCATCTCGCCCCGGGCGCGCACGCCGACCTGCTGCTGCTGGACGCTCCGAGCCACCTGCACCTCGCCTACCGGCCCGGGGTGCCGCTGGTGAGGGTGGTCGTGCGCGCCGGCCGCGTGGTCTACTCCGCCATGCGGTAAACCTGTCCCCCGTGCGGTAAGCGGGCGGACGGCATGGACCGGCGACGAGGAGGACACCAAGCGTGAAGGACTTCGTGCTCATCCCCGACGATCAGCCCGGCGTGCTGGCCAGGCTCGGCGAGGCCGCCGGCTCGGCGGGCATCAACATCGAGGGCATCAGCGCGTTCACCGGCGAGGGCAAGGGCGTCGTGCACGTGCTGGTCTCCGACGCCGAGGCGGCGCTGGCGGCGCTGTCAGCCGCGGGGCTGGACGTCCGCGCGGCCCGGGACGTGCTGCTGATGGAGGTGGAGGACCGTCCAGGCGCGATGGGCGAGATCTGCCGCACGCTCGCCGACGCGCAGGTCAACATCCAGCAGGCCTACATCGCCAACGGGTCGCGACTGGTGCTCGCTGTCGACGACCTCGAGGCCGCCCGCGCCGTGCTCGACGGCTGACTCTGTGGAGGATCCGGACTGGCCGGCGTGCCCGCGTGGCCATGTCGGAGCCGCCCCTCGGGCGTCATGGTGTGCGAGGCTTGCAAGCCTTCGATGATCAACGGCGATCGACGAGGACGGCGATGACCACCACGGACGACTCCGACGGGACCGACGAGGCATTCTGGCCCCTGCTCGAGGCGCTCAAGGCAAGGCTCGGGGATCAGGGGGGCATCGTCGCGGACCTCGCCGTCGCGGCCTACCGCCGCGCCCCCGACGACGTCACCCGCCAGCTGCACCGCGACGTGGACGCCTCCGCCGCGCGGCTGGCCGACGCGTTCGACTTCCTGGACGGGCGACCGCCAGGAGAGCTGGCCCTGCGGGTGTTCAACCCGGACGAGGACGAGCACGGCTGGTCGCTGGACGCCACCATCGTCCAGGTCAACGTCGAGGACGGACCCTTCCTGCTGTCAACGGTGACCGAGGAGCTGGCCCGCCTCGGGTTCGAGCCCGCCGACGTGCTGCACCCGGTCATCGGCGTGGTCCGCGATCCGGACTGGCACGTCGTGCGCATCGAACGCGCGCGCGGCGCCAGCAACCGCGAGTCCTTCATCCACGTCCAGCTGGTCGAGCAGCTCGACGACGGCCAGCGCGCGGAGGTCGCCAGCAACCTGCGCCGCGTCCTGGCGGACGCCAGGGCGGCCACCCGCGACTTCGACGTGATGAAGCGGCGCGTCAGAACGGTCCGCGACTTCGCCGCCGAGCACGCCGGCGCGCGCTACGAGGAGGACGAGGTAGCCGAGACGTGCGCGCTGCTGGACTGGCTGCTCGACGACCACTTCGTCCTGCTCGGGTACCGCACCTACCTGCTGAGCTCGCAGGGCGAGCCGACGGTGCGTGTCGATCCCGGTTCCGGACTGGGCATCCTCGCCGCCGAGGAGCGGTCGGCCTACGTCGAACCCGTGCCGCTGGCCGACGTCCCCGAGGGCCTGCGGTCGCGCATCGTTGGGGGCGACCTGTTGACCGTGTCACGCACCAACCGTCCGAGCACCGTGCACCGGCAGCAGCGGATGATCTACGTCGGCGTGAAGCGCGTCGACGACGAGGGGCGCATCGTCGGTGAGGACCGGTTCCTCGGGCTGTTCGCGCAGAAGGCGTACGCGCAGCCCGCCAGCGCGATCCCCGTGCTGCGCCGCAAGCTCGGCCAGATCCTCGACCGCGAGGACGTCGTCGAGCACTCCTACGACGAACGCGCCCTGCGTGCGCTGTGGGACGCCATCCCCAAGCACGAGCTGTTCGCCGCGGACACCGAGCAGCTGCGCCGAACGATGGTCCGGCTGCTCGAGACCCAGAAGCGACAGAACGTGCGGGTGCTGACCCGCGTGGACATCACCGGCCGGTCGGTCTCGGCGCTGGTCTCCGTCCCGCGGGAGCGGTTCAACGCGAGCATCCGCAAGCGCGTCCAGTCCCTGCTCGTCCAGCGCTTCGACGCGGACGGCGTCGACTACCAGCTGTCCATGACCGAGCGTGACCAGGCCCTGCTGCACTTCCTGCTGTACATCCCCGCCGGCGCCGCGGACGAGGTCCAGCTCGACGGCCTGGAGCAGGAGGTCGTCGCGGTCACCCGCACCTGGGACGACGGCCTGCGGGAGGCCCTGGTCGCCGCGCACGGCGAGACCGAGGGCGCAGCGCTGGCCGCGCGCTGGACGGGGCGGTTCCCCGCCGGCTACCAGTCGCTGACCGACCCGCCGACGGCGGTCGCCGACATCGCGGAGCTCGAGGCGCTCGACGACGAGGGGCCGGCGCGGATGCTGCTGCAGCGCGCCGGCGCCGAGCGCGACTGCCGGCTCCGCGTCAAGCTCTACAAGGTCGGCGAGGGCGTGGAGCTGTCCGGCTTCCTGCCGGTCCTGGAGTCGCTCGGCCTGGTCGTGGTCGAGGAGGTCCCCCACGACATCGTCCCCCCCGCAGCGGGCGACGCCGGCGCCGATGGCCAGCTGCACGTCCACGACTTCGGCGTGCGCCTGGAGGTGGACGCCGACCTCGACCTCGAGGTGGACGGCCCCCGGCTCGCGGCCTCGGCGCTGGCAACCTACCGGGGACTGGCGGAGGCCGACTCGCTGAACCGCCTGGTGCTGCGGGCGGGCGTGGAGTGGGACGACGTCGTGGTCCTGCGCGCCTACCGCCGGTACCGGCGCCAGGTCGGCACGTCCTTCACCGAGGCCTACCAGAACGACGCCCTGGTCGAGCGCGCCGACATCGCCAGTGCGCTCATCGAACTCTTCCGGGCGCGCTTCGACCCCGACGCCGACACCAGCGACGAGACCGCGGAGGCCGCGCGCGCGACCGTCCTGGAGCGCCTGGACAGCGTCGAGCGGCTTGACCAGGATCGCATCCTGCGACGCTACCTGGGGATGATCGACGCGACCCTGCGCACCAACCGCTACGTCGAGGGCGGCGCGGCGGCCCTGGCGCTCAAGCTGGACAGCGCGCGGGTCCCCGAGGTCGTAAAGCCGGTCCCGTTCGTCGAGGTGTTCGTCTACAGCCCCGAGGTCGAGGGCGTGCACCTGCGCGGCGGGCCCGTGGCCCGCGGCGGGATCCGCTGGTCGGATCGCCAGGAGGACTTCCGCACCGAGGTGCTGGGCCTCATGAAGGCCCAGATGCTGAAGAACGCCGTCATCGTGCCCACCGGCTCGAAGGGCGGGTTCGTCCTCAAGCGCCGCGTGGGTCCCGCGGACCTGCGCGACGAGGTGCGCCACCAGTACGAGACGTACATCAAGGCGCTGCTCGACATCACGGACAACGTCGTCGGCGGCGACGTCACTCCGCCGGCGCGGGTCGTCCGCCGCGACGGCGACGACCCCTACCTCGTGGTTGCCGCGGACAAGGGGACCGCCAGGTTCTCGGACGTCGCCAACGCGCTCAGCGAGGCGTACGGGTACTGGCTGGGCGACGCGTTCGCGTCGGGCGGGTCCCGCGGCTACGACCACAAGGCGATGGGCATCACCGCCAGGGGCGCGTGGGTGGCGGTGCAGCGGCATTTCCGCGAGCTCGATGTCGATGTGCAGACCGAGCCGATCACCGTGGTAGGCATCGGGGACATGTCCGGAGACGTGTTCGGCAACGGGCTGCTGCGCAGCCGTGCGGTGAGGCTGGTCGCCGCCTTCGACCACCGGGACATCTTCATGGACCCGGAACCAGATCCCGAGCGGTCGTTCGAGGAGCGCGCGCGGTTGTACGAGCTCCCGGGCTCGTCCTGGCAGGACTACGACCGGTCGGCGCTGTCGCAGGGCGGCGGGGTGTGGTCCCGGTCGGTCAAGTCGATCAAGCTGTCGGAGCAGATGCGGCGGGTCCTGCGCACCGACGCGGAGCGGATGAACCCACCCGAGCTGGTCAAGGCGATCCTGCGGGCGCCGACCGACCTGCTGTTCGCCGGCGGCATCGGGACGTTCGTCAAGGCCTCGAGCGAGGCGCACACGGACGTGGGCGACCGGGTCAACGACGCCATCCGGGTGGACGCCACCGAGCTGGGCGCGCGCGTCGTCGGGGAGGGCGGCAACCTCGCGCTCACCCAGCGCGGACGGATCGCGTACGCCAGGCGCGGCGGGAGGTGCAACACCGACGCGATCGACAATGCGGCCGGCGTCGACACCTCCGACCGCGAGGTCAACCTCAAGATCCTGCTCGGCATGGCCGCCGAGGACGGCCGCCTGGAGGACGCGGCCCGTGACCGGCTGCTGGTGTCGATGACCGACGACGTCGCCGGCGCGGTCCTGCGCGACATCTACCTGCAGACGTGGACCATCAGCTCCGAGGTCGCCGGCAGTCCCGGCGGCATGGAGGCCTACGAGCAGCTGATGAAGGACTTGGAGGCGCGCGGCGACGGTGGGGGAAGCAGCAGAGCGGGCCGGCTGGACCGTGGGGTCGAGCTGCTGCCCTCCAGCGCGGAGATGCGGGAGCGCCAGCAGGCGGGCGCCGGCCTGACCCGACCCGAGCTGGCGGTCCTGCTCGGCTACGCCAAGGTCGACCTGCGCACCCGCCTGCTGGGCTCCGACCTGCCCGACAGCCCCGAGCTGCGCGACGTGCTCGTCGAGGGCTTCCCGCCCGCCGCCGTCGAGGGCTACGGCGACCTGCTGGACCGGCACCGCCTGCGCCGCGACCTCGTCGCCACCGGCGTGGCCAACGATCTGGTCAACCGCATGGGCGTCACCTACGTCAGCCGCACGGCCCACGAGCTGGGCTGCATGGCCCACCAGGTCGCCACCGCCTACTGGATCGCCAGGACCGTCGTGGAAGCCGACGCGCGCTGGCGCCGCATCGAATCGCTCGACGAGCGCTGCGACGCCGGCCTCCAGCTGGAGCTCAAGGGCGAGGTGGACCGGCTGGTCGACGCGTGCGTGCGCGCGTACGTGCGGGAGGGCGTCCCCGCGATCGGTCCGGTCGTCGAGCGCGACGCCCCCGCGTTCGTCGAGCTCGCGGGCAGCCTCACCGAGCTGGGCTCCGAGGAGCGCCGCACCGCGGGCTCGCGCGCGGTGAATCGCTACGTCGACCTCGGGATCCCCGACGACCTGGCCGCCGAGATAGTCGTCGCCGGCGACCTGGCCATCACGCCCGATGTCGCCGAGATCGCGCGAGCCACGGGCCGCTCGGCGCGCCAGGTCGCCGACGTGTTCTTCCGCATCAGCGAGGCGTTGCCGATGGAGCTGCTCGCGCGGCTGCTGTCAGACACCGAACCCGAGGGCCACTGGCAGCGCTGGCAGCACCGCGGCCTCCTGGACGAGCTGCGCGAGGTCCGCAGGGTCGCCGCCGCCCGGGTCATCTCCGATCACCCCGACGCCGCCCCAGCCGACGCCGTCGCCGCCTTCCAGCACGCCCGCAGGCACGGGCGCGAGCGCATCGACGCGATGATCGCCCTGCTGGAGCGCGAGGGCGGCTCGACGGGCCTCGACCCGATCGCCGTCGCCACCCGCGTGCTGCGCGAGGCCGTGACCTGACCCGCCGCGCCACCGGCCGCCCCGCAACCAAGCGTCAGGCGCGCTCATCGATCGGGACGTAGGCCCGCTCGGTCGCGCCGGTGTAGACCTGCCGGGGGCGCCCGATGCGGGTGTCGGGGTCGGAGATCATCTCCTTCCACTGCGCGATCCAGCCCGGGAGGCGCCCGATGGCGAACAGCACAGGGAACATGTTGAGCGGCAGGCCCATGGCCCGGTAGATCAGCCCTGAGTAGAAGTCGACGTTGGGGTACAGCTTGCGCTCGATGAAGTAGTCGTCGGACAGGGCGGCCTCCTCCAGCTCGCCCGCGATCTCGAACAGGGGGTCGTCGCCGACCAGCTTGCCGATCACCGTGTCCGCGGTCTCCTTGATGATGGTGGCGCGCGGGTCGAAGTTCTTGTAGACGCGGTGACCGAAGCCGAACAGGCGGTACGGGTCGTCGGGGTCCTTCGCGCGCGAGACGAACGAGGCGGTGTCGCCGTCGGCGTCGCGGATCTCGGCGAGCATCTGGACCACCTCCTGGTTCGCGCCGCCGTGGCGTGGGCCCCACAGCGCGGTGATGCCGGCGGAGATGGCGGCGAACATGTTGACGTGGCTGGAACCGACCAGCCGGACGGTGGACGCGGAGCAGTTCTGCTCGTGGTCGGCGTGCAGCAGGAACAGCAGCGTCAGCGCCTTGGCGACGTCCGGGTCGACGGTGTACGGCTCCGCCTCGACCGCGAACATCATGTGCAGGAAGTTCTCGGCGTACCCGAGGTCGTTGCGGGGATAGACGTACGCCTGCCCGATCGACTTCTTGTACGCCCAAGCGGCGACCGTGGGCAGCTTGGCGATCAGCCGGTAGGTGGAGACCTCCACGTCCCAGGCGTTCAGCGGGTCGTAGTGGTCCTGGTAGAAGGTGGACAGCGCCGCTGTCGCGGCGGCCAGGATGGCCATGGGGTGGGCGCTCTTCGGGAACGCGTCGAAGAAGCGCCGGATGTCCTCGTGCAGCAGCGTGTGGAGCGTCACGTTGGTGCGGAAGTCGTCGAGCTCGGCCCGTGTGGGCAGTTCGCCGTAGATGATCAGGTAGGAGGACTCCAGGAAGCTGGAGTCCTGCGCGAGCTGCTCGATCGGGTAGCCGCGGTAGCGCAGGATCCCCCCCTCACCGTCGAGGTAGGTGATGCCGCTCTTCGCCGAGCCGGTGTTGGCGTAGCCCGGGTCGTAGGTGATCAGCCCGGTCGAGGCGCGCAGCCGGGAGATGTCCAGAGCCTGCTCACGTTCGGACCCGACGATGACGGGCGCTTCGTAGACCTGGCCGTCGAACTCGACGCGTGCGTGGTCGCTCATCGTGGGTTCCTGCCTCCTTCGAGGGTCTGCTGTCGCGTAACCCGAGGGCAGCCTACCCGCTGTCGCGCAGCAGCCTGCGGGCGTCGTCGTCCTCCACGGCACCGTCGGTATGACGCACGATGCTCGCCACGCCCTCGTCCAGGCTGATCAGGCCGTCGGTGATCGCGCTGCGCAGCTTGCGCACGTGCTCGTCCAGGGCCTCGGAGTCCACGACGGGCTTGTGCCCTCGGCGCGGTCGTTTGGCGGGGCGCGGCGCGCGGGCCGGCTTGGGCGGGGGGGTGCGCCGCTCGCGCGGGGGACGGGGCGCGGCCCGCGGCGGGGAGGTGGGGGGCGCGCCACCGCCCTCGGCCTGCCGCCGCGCGTCCTGGACGGCCTTGTACAGCAGGAACGCGACGAGGCCAAGGACGATGACGAGGACGACGTAGGCCATGGCCGTATCGTAGGACGCGTGCACCGAACCGACCGCACCCAATCGCCTGAGCCCTACGTCTACCCCGGTGTCGTAAGCCGGCTGCGCCGCCACCTGGAGATCCTCTACCCGCCGCGTGACGCCCGTGAGGCCGAGGCTGCCCTGGTCGAGGTGCTCGCGCCGTGGTTCGCTGATCGGCCGATCCCCAACCCCCCGCGAGAGCTGTTCGACCAGTCCGACGTGGTGCTGATCACCTACGGCGACCAGCTGCGCGCTCCGGGAGAGCCGCCCCTGCGGACCCTGCGCCAGTTCGTCCACCAGCGGCTGGCCGGCCTCGTCTCGACCATCCACCTGCTTCCGATCCATCCCTGGACCGCGGACGACGGGTTCGCCGTCGCCGACTACGAGCGCGTGGACCCCACGCTGGGCGACTGGGCAGAGATCGAGGCCTTCCGCCCGCACACGCGCCTGATGGTGGACGCGGTGGTCAACCACACCTCCGCGTCCCACCCGTGGTTCCGTGGTTTCCTCGCCGATGCCGACGGCTGCCGCGACTTCTACCTCACCGCGCACCCCGAGACGGACCTGTCGCGCGTCACGCGGCCGCGCACGCTGCCGCTGCTGCACCCGTTCGAGGGGGTCGATGGCACGCGGAACGTGTGGACGACGTTCGGTGCCGATCAGGTGGACCTCGACTACCGCAACCCGCAGGTGCTCGCGGCGATGACCGCGGTGCTGCTGCGCTACGTGACGCACGGGGCCCGTCTCATCCGGCTCGACGCCATCGCGTTCCTGTGGAAGCAGATCGGGACCAGCTGCATCCACCTGCCCCAGACGCACGAGGTCGTGCGGCTGTGGCGCACCATCCTCGACGCGGTCGCGCCGGGCACGCTGCTGATCACCGAGACCAACGTGCCGCACGGGGAGAACGTTCGGTACTTCGGCAACGGCGACGACGAGGCGCATCTGGTGTATCAGTTCCCGCTGGCGCCGCTGGTGCTGAACGCCTTCGACAGGGGTGACGCTCGCACGCTGCGGGTCTGGGCGCAGGGCCTGTGGCTGCCGTCCGAGGAGACGGCGTTCTTCAACTTCCTCGGCTGCCACGACGGCATCGGTGTCCGACCGGTCGAGGGCATCCTGCCGCCTGAGGACGTCGAGGCGCTGATCGAGCGCGTGCGCGGGCACGGAGGTGGCGTGTCCTATCGCGCGCACGCCGACGGCAGCGCCAGCGCCTACGAGCTCAACGCGGTGTACTTCGACGCGCTCAGCGACCCGGCGGCGGCCGAGCCGATGGATCGGCAGGTCGCGCGCATGGGCGCCGCGCAGGGCATCCTGCTGGCGCTCGCCGGGGTGCCGGCCCTGTACCTGCACGGGTTGCTCGGCAGCCGCAACTGGCGCGAGGGGGTCGAGCAGACCGGGTCGCTGCGGACGATCAACCGGCAAAAGCTCGACGTCGCCCAGGTCCAGGCCGAGCTCGACGACCCGTCCAGCCTGCGGCACGCGGTGTTCCATCGGCTGGCCCGCATGCTGCGCGTCCGGCGCTCGGAGCCGGCGTTCCATCCCAAGGCGCCGCAGCGCATCCACGGCGGGGACCCCGGGCTGCTGGCGATCGAGCGGGTCGCGCTCGACGGCTCATCGCGCATGCTCTGCGTGCACAGCGTCGTCGGCGAGGAGCGTGTCCTGGAGCTGCGCGCCGCCGCTGGCCTGCCACGGGGCGCCGCCCTTGAGCCGCTGGTGGGCGGCCCCTCCGGCCACACCGCGGCCGACGGCTCGCTGCGCCTGCCCGTCGGTCCCTTCGGCGTGGTCTGGCTCCGCGTCCCGGCCTAGCCGGTGGGCTGGGCGCGCGTCGCGTGGGCTGGCCGCTCGACGACGGGCAGATCGTGGGTCTCGGTCGCGATCGCGGAGACGTCTCGGTAGAACTGGGTGTAGCCGGTCGGCACCGCGGCGGTGAAGTGCGCCCGCTCAGCGTCGGACAGCCGTCGCAGGGCGACCTGCAAGACCCCGAACGCCATGCGGGACAGCGCCTCCAGGGACTGGTTGCGGTGGACTCTGGTGGACAGGTCCACCTGGGCGATCGCGTCCGCGCCGGCCACGCGCAGGGTGTCGATCAGCAGGCCGATCTCCACGCCGTAGCCGGTGAAGAACGGGAGCAGCTCCAGGAGCTCGCGGCGGGCGGCGTACTCGCCCGACAGGGGCTGCACGAGCCCGGCAAGCTCAGGCCAGAACGCGTTCAGCAGCGGGCGGGCCATCAGCTCGGTGACCCGCCCGCCGCCGGTGGGATGCAGCCGCTCGCCGACCTCGAGCGGGCGGTCGTAGAAGGCTTTGACGAGCTGAACCGCCGGGTCGTGCAGCAGCGGCCCGAGCAGCCCCCACACGAAGTGGGGGTCCGGGTTGCGGATGTCGGTGTCCACGAACACCACCACGTCGCCGGAGGTCACCGACAGGCTGCGCCACAACGCGTCACCCTTCCCCAGCGGCGGTCCGTACTCGGGCAGCACCTGCGCGTCGGTGTGCACCCGCGCGCCTGCCTGGGCGGCCAGCTCGGCTGTGCCGTCGTCCGAGTCGCCGTCGAGCACGACCAGCTCGTCCACCAGGGTCCCGGCGAGGGTCGCGCAGGCGGAGACCACGCCCGCGATCGTCTGGTCCTCGTTGCGGGCGGGCAGCACGACGCTGACCGTGTGGCCGAGCGCGGCCTTGCGGCGCGCCAGGTCCGCGACCGAGAAGTCGCCCGAGTCGAACGTCCGCGCACCGAACCAGTCCTGCATGGTGTCCCCCCGAGGATCCGGCCGGGTCCAGGCCCACCTCTTACTCGACGGTGACCTCGCCCTCCATCGTGGCGCGGTGTCCGGGCACGTCGCAGAAGAACGTATAGGTGCCTGGCTCGAGGGTCACCGTCGTCGCGGCCTGCGCGCCGGCGTCCGCTTCGACGAAGACGTCAGCGCCTTCGAACACCAGGGTGTGCAGCAGGTTGCCCTGGTTGTCCAGGGCGATCGTCGCCTCGCCGGCGGGGATGGACTCCGGCGCCGCGGTGAACTCGTTGTCGACGCTGACCCACGTCGCGGCGCCCTCGGGGATCTCCTCGACGGCCTCGCCGCCTTCATCGCCCTCGCCCTCGGCGCCTTCACCGCCCTCGCCCTCGGCGGCCTCGCCCTCGTGCAGGTCGCGCATCCCCGCCTGGGCCGAGATCACACCCGCTGACATGAGCGCGATGAGCCCGACGACCAGCCCGGCGCCGAGCGCCTGGGAGCTGATCCTTGGCCGGGCGCCCACGAGCACGGCGATGGCGAGCACGTAGGCGGCCAGCGCCAGCGCGGTGAACGTCGCCACCGTCTCCGGCACGGTGAGCAGCACCCGCGAGATCGAGATCGCCACGATCGCGACGCCAACGACGAGCCCGACCAGCATGAGGATCGGCGTCAGGACGTTCCGGCGGAAATCGTTGTCCATGTGCGTCGACTGGCCTTCGTTGTCGCGGGGCGGACTCGCCTCCTGTGACGGTCGGCGACGCGCTGATCAGGTCGGGGCCTCGGCGCGCTCCAGATCCCCCTCGAGGTCGCGCCAGTAGAGCATATCCGGGCCGCCGGAGGCCTCCTCGGCCTGCCAGCGGAAGAACAGCACCGCGATGACGCCCCACAGCACGAAGCCGCCGATGATCTTCATGAACAGCCCGGCGATCTGCTGGTCCTGGGCTGCCGTCAGCCACGGCAGCAGGCGGGGTGCCTCGGCGTAGGCGGTGTAGAGCGGCTCGCGGGCGAACGTGAGGAACGACGCCGGCACGGTCGGCAGGATCGAGTGGCCGAACAGGTAGACGATGCGGACGGGATAACAGCTGTGGGGGAGCTCCGGCAGCGGTGAGAGCACCGGCCACCACATCACCACCGAGAACACGACGAGCAGCACGTGCAGCCCGAAGTGGATCAGCCCGTTGGTGGCGGCGGCGTTGACCATCGGCGGGATGTGCAGCAGGGCGGTGAACGCGGAGACGATCAGCAGTGCGGCCAGCGGCCTGGTGACGACCTGCCAGACCGCGCGCACCGGCCTGGGTGACAGCAGGCGCCGCAGGAGCCAGCCCGGTGTGCCGAGGATCAGCAGGGGGGCGGCGGCCAGCTGGAAGGTCATGTGCTGGACCATGTGCACGCTGTACAGGTAGCTCTCGGCCAGGGTGTGCACCGGCCAGTCGGCGCCGATCCACAGCAGCGCGACACCGGCGACGAAGCAGGTCCGCTGGCCGCGGCTGGCGGGCCGCCGGCCGGGCGCGTACCGCGGCCCCCAGGCCGACAGCGCGTAGGCGTAACCGCCCAGCAGCGCGACGACCAGCAGCCAGGTGTCGGGGTGGACCTCGAAGCCGAGTGCGGATGGCATGGTGGGACCTCTGGGAGCGCCTTACAGGAGCGTGATCGCGAGGACGACGCTGTAGATCACCGCCGCCAGCGCCAGGCCGCCGTAGAACAGGCGGCGCAGGAGCTTGGCGTCGAAGCGCAGGTGCATGAACCACAGCGCCACCAGGACGAACTTGACCGCGGTGAGCGCCAGCAGCGAGGGCACGGTGACCTGGCGGGGGATGTCGGCGAAGAACAGCGCGACCTCGACCGCGGTGACGACGGCCAGGATCACGCCGATCTCGACGTACTGGCCGGGGCTCGGGTGGTTGCCGTGCCCGTGCTCGGCGTCGTGCTCGGTGTCGGTGTCGGTGTCGGCGGCCATGGTGGGCTCGCGGCTCCTACTCGGCGGGGATCAGGTAGATCGCGGTGAACAGCACGATCCAAACGATGTCAACGAAGTGCCAGTACAGGCCGACGTTCTCGACCGCGGCGCTGTGCCTGGGTGTGAGGCGGCCGCCGAACGACGCGGCCCACGTGGCGCCCAGCATCAGCACGCCGACGAAGACGTGCACACCGTGGAAACCGGTGAGCACGAAGAACGCGGAGCTGAACGGGCTGGCCTGCAGCGTCATGCCCTCCGCGACGAACACGGTGAACTCGTAGATCTGCCCCGACAGGAACACCGCGCCCATCAGGGCGGTGGCCAGCGTCCACGTGCGGAAGCGGCGCATGTCGCCGTCCTGGATGGCGGACAGGGCGAGCACCATCCCGAGGGAGGACATCAGCAGGATGAACGTCGACACCGACGTGAACGGGATGTCGAAGATCTCACCCGGCGTCGGGCCGTCGCCGGTCCGGCCCAGATAGATGAGGTACGTGGCGATCAGCGTGCCGAAGAACAGGCACTCCGAGCCGATGAACGCCCACATTCCCATCTTCTCGTTGGAGACCCCGAAGCTGGTCGGCGGGTGCGCCGGGTCGTCGGTCACGGCGTCTGTGGTGTCCGCGGCCATCAGTGGGACTCCTCGACGCTGGGCTCCAGCGCCCAGGCCAGCATCGACACGAGCGTCCAGACCAGTCCCAGCCCGATCACGACCGGCTGGCCGAAGATCACGCCCCAGCCGGCGATCGGCAGCCCCACCGACAGCACCAGCGGCCAGTAGGAGGGGTCGGGCAGGTGGATGCCGGCCGGCACCTGGGCCCCGGCGGTCGCGCGCGCGTCGGCCGCGCCCGCGTCGGCGTGGTCAGCCGAGGCGCCGGACGGCACCCGCTTGGGGATGTCGGCCTCCTTGCCGGCGTACTTGCGGTGCCACAGCTCGTCGCGGGCGGTGACGGTCGGCACGACGTCGAAGTTGTGCTGCGGCGGGGGCGAGGGGACCGTCCACTCCAGGGTCCGCGCGTCCCACGGGTCGTCGGAGGCCACGGCCCCGGCCCTGATCGAGATGACGAGGTTGATCAGGAAGACCAGGATCGACAGGGCGATGACGAACGCGCCGATCGTCGACACGAGGTTCCAGAGGTCCCAGCCCATCCCGGACTCGTAGGTGTATATGCGGCGCGGCATGCCGTTCAGCCCCAGGATGTGCTGCGGTCCGAAGGTGAGGTTGAAGCCGATCAGCATCATCCAGAAGTGGATCTTGCCGAGGCTCTCCCGCAGCAGGCGGCCCGTGGCCTTGGGGAACCAGTAGTAGACGCCGGCGAACAGCCCGAAGATCGCTCCGCCGAACAGCACGTAGTGGAAGTGCGCCACGACGTAGTAGGTGTCGTGCTGCTGGGCGTTGGCCGGCACGACCGCGTGCGTGACGCCCGACAGGCCGCCGATGGTGAACATCGAGACCAGACCGATCGCGAACAGCATCGGCGTGTGGAACTTCAGGTGGCCGCCCCACAGGGTGCCGATCCAGTTGAAGATCTTGATGCCCGTCGGCACGGCGATGATCATCGAGGTGATGCCGAACGCGGCGTTCGCGATCGGCCCGAGCCCCGTGGTGAACATGTGGTGCGCCCACACGCCCCAGCCGATGAAGCCGATCGCGATGCCGCTGAACACCACCGCGGCGTAGCCGAACAGCGGCTTGCGGCTGAAGACCGGCAGCACCTCGGAGACGATCCCGAAAGCGGGCAGGACCATGATGTAGACCTCGGGATGGCCAAACAGCCAGAACAGGTGCTGCCACAGCACCGGGTCGCCGCCACCCTCAGGGCGGAAGAAGTTGGCGGCGTAGCCGACGTCGAACATCACCATCCACAGCGCGACGCCGATCACCGGCATGGCGAACAGCAGCAGGAACGCCGTCACGAGGGTCATCCAGACGAACACCGGCATGCGCATGAGCGTCATGCCCGGCGCGCGCATGTTGAGGATCGTCACGACGAAGTTGACCGCGGTGGCCAGCGACGCGATGCCGGCGATCTGCAGCCCGAGGGAGTAGAACAGCATCCTGCGGCTGTGGATGGCGTCGCCGAGCAGGCTCAGGTTCTCCGGGTCCGGCCCGACGCCCTGCAGCGACGCGTAGTTGACCCATGAGCCGTCTGGCGTCCCGCCGAGCAGCGCGCTCGAGTACAGGAAGACGCCGCCGGCGACGAACACCCAGAACGACAGCGCGTTCAGGCGGGGGAACGCGACGTCGCGCGCGCCGATCATGATCGGCATCAGGTAGTTGCCGAACACGCCGGTGCCCATGGGCATCACCACGAAGAAGATCATCGTGAGCCCGTGCATGGTGAAGATCTGGCTGTACTGGTTCGACGTCACCAGCGAGCCCGCCGGCCCTGCGAGCTGGCTGCGGATGACCAGCGCCTCGAGACCTCCCACGAGGAAGAAGAAGAAGGTGGCGAAAAAGTATAGAATGCCGATCTTCTTGTGATCGGTCGTGGTCAGCCAGCTGGCCCAGCCCGTGGTGGCGGTCGGGCGGCTGAACCGGCCGCGTGACGGCTGCTGGCTCGACGGCTTGTCGGCGATCGCGGTCATCGTCTGAGGCTCCCGTGCGGGCTAGTCGAGGCTCTGCAGGTAGGCGGCAAGGGCATCGAGCTCCTCGTCGGCCAGCGAGCCGAAGGGGATCATCTGCGCGCCGGGCTTCTCACGCTGCGGGTTGGCGATCCAGGCTTTGAGCTGCTCGGTGTCGGCGTTTTCGAAGATCCCCCCGGCGAAGGTCTCCCGGCTGGCGAAGTGGGTGAGGTTCGGGCCGGTGCGCACCCCCACGCTGGCCTCGTGGCCGTCGACGGCGTGACAGGCGACGCAGTTGGCGCCGAACAGGTCGTAGCCGAGCCGCAGCTGCTCGTCCTCGGGCTGGCCCGCTTCCTCGGACTGCGCGGCGATCCAGTCGTCGTACTCGGCGGGCTCGACCGCCACGACGTCGAACTTCATGTTGGCGTGCGACAGGCCGCAGAACTCCGCGCACTGGCCGGCGTAGCGCCCCGGCTCGTCGGCCTCGAGCGTGACGTAGCGGTCGTCGTGGCCCGGCACGAAGTCGACCTTGCCGGCGAGCTTGGGCACCCAGAACGAGTGCATGACCAGATTGCTCGCCTGATCCTCGGCGCCGTCGTCCAGCTCGTAGGTCGCGATGCCGTCGAGCTGGACGTACACCGGCGTGCCGGTCGGGATGACCATCTCGTTGGCCGTCACCACCCCCGACTGCGGGTAGACGAACTCCCACCAGTACTGTTTGCCGACCACGGTGACGTCGACGCGTTCCGCCTCGTCGGGCTCCGCGGCCTGCTCGAAGATGGTCGCCACGGTCGGGAAGGCGATGTAGAGCAGCAGCAGCGCGGGGACGATCGTCCAGGCGATCTCCAGTCGGGTGTTGCCAGCGACCTGCTTGGGGAGATCGACCTCGTCGCCCTTCGCGCGGAAGCGGATCACCGCGAAGATGATCAGTCCCTGCACCAGGACGAACACGACGACCGCGATCGGGAACACGAGCTTCCACAGGTCGTCCTGCGCTCGGGCGGTCGGTCCTGCCGGGGTCAGCGCGTCCTGCGGCAGGTCACTGGTGCCGCAGGCGGCGAGCAGCAGCGCGAACCCGGTGATGAGCGCGACCTTCGCGACGCTCGACCAGCGGGGACGACGAGCCCTCATCTCTCCTCCATGTCGCGGACTCGACCACCCGTCGCGGACCGACCCCTCAACCTCAGCGCGGCCCACCGTACCCCGCACGTATGCCAGGTGCGCGAGCCGCCGCGCCAGTGTCGCAGATCCGGCGGCGGCGACCCAATCCCCCAGGGGTCAGGGGTCAGGGTCAGGGGTCAGGGGTCAGGGTGGACCGAAGGCGCAGCCAGCCGCGCCGCCGGGGGAGCGGGCCGCCACGGTGCCCAGCACGTCGTCGGCCGCGTCACCGGTGACCGGCACGGGCAGCGAGCCCTCGATGCGGGCGGGGAAGAAGTCGTGCGCGACGGACTCGCCGGCCACCGTGACTCTGAGCACCCCGGTTCGGGAGGTGTCCTCTGCGCGGGCGTAAAACGCGAAGTTGCCGAGGCTGTAGGCGACGAGCGCCTGGTCGCGAAGCTCGATCCCCTGCAGGACGTGGGGGTGGTGTCCGGCGATCACATCCGCACCGGCCGCCGCGAGCGCGTCCGCGAGCCGCAGCTGCACCTCGTCGGGGCAGGCCGCCAGCTCCTGGCCCCAGTGGATGGCCACGACCACGCGGTCGGCGACCTCGGCGGCGCGGATGACCGCCGCGACGGCGGCCGCCTCGTCATAGGCCGACGCGATCCCCGGCCGCCCGCCCCCGGCGAACCAGTCGACGGTCGGCAGCACGCGGCTCATCCCCACGACCGCCACCCGGACGCCCCGGATGTCGAAGAGCGCTGGCGCGAACGCGGCCTCGGCGTCCACGCCGGCGCCGACGACCTGCAACCCGGCCGCCTCCGCCCGCTGGATCGTCTCGACCAGGGCGTCGGCTCCGTAGTCGAGCGCGTGGTTGTTGGCCAGGCTGATCACGTCAACGCCGGAGGCCGACAGGGACCCGAGCAGCGCTGGGTCGGCGTTGAAGGTGAAGCTCTTGTCCTCGGGGCTCCCCGACTCGGCCGCCGCCGTCTCGAGGTTGACGACGGTCAGGTCCGCGTCGGCGAGCACCGGCGCGATCGCGGCGAACGGGTTCCCGCCGCGCGCCAGAGCCGCGCCCACGCCGCCCTCGCCGTGTACGTCGCCGGCGAAGGCCAGCCGCACGGGTTCGGCCGGCGGCGGCTCAACGTCGGGCAGTTCCGGTGCGGGCGCGGCGAGCACCGACGAGGGCACGGCGGGTGCGCTCGGCGGGTCCCCCAGCTGAGCCGCGATCTGGACGGCGGCCCCGGCCGCGGTGGATGGCGGAGGCCAGGGAAGCAGCGCGACCACGACCGCGGCGGCGACGCCGAGGGCGACACCTGCTCCGAACGCGCGCAGCGAACCGGCCACAAGCGCATTGTGCCCTGCCCGTGGTCCGACACGGTGGATGCCGCGCCGCAAGCGGCCCCGGGCGTCGGGCTGGCGGCTCAACTCGTGCGCGTCGCGCCGGGCGCGACCGTGCCGCGGCCGGGCTGGAACACGCGGGACTCCAGCCGCAGCAGGGCGCCGCCCGTGACGGGATCGAGGCGCAGCCCTCCGAGTGCATCCTCGCCGAGGGTGCAGAGGAACCGGCGCAGCGCCTCGACCCTCGCAGGCTCGAGCCGTGCCGCATGTCTCGTCCAGGACGTCGCGGCGGACTGACGAAGGTTGTCGGCCTCAGTGGCAGCGATGCGCCCGCTGGCCTCACCGCGCACGGCCTGCGCCCAGCGCGCCACCGGCGGTGCGGCGGATGTCTCTACGTCGGCGAGCAGGCGGTCCGCCTGCGGGGAGATCTCACCGTTCGCGCGCACCGCCCCGTGGATTCCGTCGACGGTGCTCATGGCGCCGGCGTCCTGGCTGAGCTCGCGGAGTCGGGCCATGAACTCCTCCTGGGCCGCCACGTAGCCAGCGAGCCGCGGATGCAGGTCGTCGTCGGTGCGCAGGCCCAGCAGGGGCACCCGCACGGCGCGCAGGGCGTCGCCTGTTGCCGCGGCCGCCGCGCCGGGCCCTGGAGCCTCGAGCGGGGAGCCGATGCTGGTCAGCGTGCGTGCGGCGTCGTCCTCTGCGGCGTACAGCGCCAGCGCGAGGAACGCGTGCCGCGACGTGGTGCGGGCGGCCGCCTCCTCCTGCAGGGCTGCCTCGTCGGCGGGATCATCGGCGGCGGCCGTCCGCGACGACGCGCTGGCACCGGTCTCATCGAGGATGGGCAGGTCTGGGGACGGCGACTCCTCGCGCGGGAGCACCAGCGCCGCGGCGGCCACCACCGCCAGGCCGAGCCCGAGCAGGGCGCTGACCCGTGACCGCGTAACTGGGTTCTCGACCGAGGTGTCACCGGGCCCGTGGGCTGGCTGCGTTCCACTGCCGCTCGCAGCGGCGCCGCCCGGCCTCTCGCCGGCGTGCACGTCGCTTGGGCGGTGTCGGCTCCGCATGGCGGCCCAGGGTAGGTGCTGCATCAGGCGGGCGCCGCCGGGGCGTCCGTAGACTGTCGTGCTTCCCGTCGTCGACCCTCGCACAGGAGCGCCCGTGGTCCGGCTCCGCCGCAACCCCCCGCTGGACGACGATCTGCGGTCGGCGCTGCTCGACTGCTGGGTCGCTGCGACCAACGCGGGCGGCTCGGTCGGGTTCGTCGGCCCGGTTGCCCCCGCCGACATCCGCCCGACGGCAGACGCCGAGCTCGACCGGGTCGCCGCTGGTCACGACGACCTGGTCGTGGCGTTCGACGCGGACTCGCCGGTCGGCTTCGGATTCCTCGGGACGAACCCGCCGGGGATCACCGAGCACTGGGCCACCGTCAAGCGCTTGCAGCGCCATCCCGACCGCGGCGTGGTTGGGGTCGGCGCCGCGGTGCTGGATGGCCTCGAGGAGTCCGCCCGCGAGCGGGGCCTGCTCAAGGTCGTGGTCGCCGTGCGTGGCGGCACCGGCCTTGAGCGGTACTACGAGGCCCACGGCTACCGGGTCGAGGCCGTCCTGCCCGAGTGGCTGCGCGTCGGCGAGCGGCTCATCCACCAGATCCTGCTGGCCAAGCGGCTGGACGAGCCGAGACGGGACCATCGCGCGGCCGTGGGCGTCTCCGGTGCGGCGACCGTGCTGACCGTCAAGCGCCTGGACGCCGAGCTGCCGCTGCCGTCCTATGCCCATCCCGGCGACGCGGGGCTGGACCTGCACGCCCGTGCCGACGTGGTCCTGAAGCCGGGCGAGCGCGCGACGGTGGCGACGGGCGTCGCGATCGCGCTGCCACCCGGTCACGTGGGGCTGGTGCACCCGCGGTCCGGCCTGGCCGCGCGGCATGGGATCGCACTGGTCAACAGCCCGGGAACGATCGACGCGGGCTACCGCGGCGAGGTGCAGGTCGTGCTGGTCAACCTCGACCAGAACGAGTCGGTGCGGCTGCGGCGCGGCGATCGCATCGCCCAGCTCCTGGTGCAGGAGGTCGAGCGGGTCGAGGTGGCCGAGGTCACAGTCCTTCCCGCCAGCCACCGCGGCGCCGGGGGCTTCGGCTCGACCGGCCGGTAGGCCGTGCGTCCCGCGGTCATCCAGGCGCGTCCCCGGGTTGCGAACCCCCACCCGACGGGGCAGGATGACCGACACACGCGGACGTGGCTCAGTTGGTAGAGCACCACCTTGCCAAGGTGGGGGTCGCGGGTTCGAATCCCGTCGTCCGCTCCAAGAGCCCCCGCTCGGTCGCCGCGGTGTTCACGCTCTACCGGAAGGCGATCGACGCCGGGCCCCGGCGTCGGGACGCAGAGATCGGCGATCCCGGGACGATCCTTGCCAGCACCGGGATGCGGCGCGAGTTCCTGGCGTTGCGATCGACCGACATCCTCCTCGACGCGCCGGCGGAATCCGCTACACGCTCACGCGGCCGTGGTCGTCGCAGTGGCTTTCGTGCGGGTGGTGCGGATGGCCGTCCACGAGGTAGTCGGTGTGGTCGCCGTGGGGCACGGCGGAGTGTCCGCAGTCGCCGGCGTGGGTGTGGCCGCCGTCGTGGACCGCGCACGCATGCTCGGGTGTGCACTCGGCCGGGTTGATCTGGTCGACGTCGATGGCGTGCTCGTCGACGTGGTCGTCGTGCAGGTGGTGGAGATGGCCGTCGTGGGCGTAGTCGGTGTGCCCGGCGTGCGCGACGGCCGGGTGACCGCAGTCGTCCGCGTGGGCGTGGTCGTGTCCGGGGTGCTGATCGTGGTCGTGGTGGGTCATGGCCTGCTCATCCTCTCCGTGTTTGGAGCCGCGTGTGGAGCCGTGCAGTGCTCGGTCGATCAGTGGTTCTCCCCGGCGTGGGCCAGGGCGTTGCTGATGAGGTCGGCGACGTGCTCGTCGGCCAGCCGGTACCAGGCATGCTTGCCCTCTCGACGGCGGACCACGAGGCCGCCCGTGCGCAACACCGACAACCGTTGGGACACCGTGGACAGGTTCGCCTCCGTGGCCTGCGCCAGCTCGGTGACGCACCACTCGCCTTCCGTCAGGAACTCAAGCAGTCGCAGCCGCTGTTCGTCGCCAGCTGACCGGAACAGCCTGGCAGCGGTCGTGAGCGCCTCGGCAGAGACCGCCGAAGCCGGACGGCGCTGCCCGTGCGCGTGCTCGATGTTCCCGGCTGGCGTCGTCGACCCCCTCAATCCGTCACTTCATGGATCGATGAATCGTGTGGTCATGGTGAGGGCCGTGACGGCGGCGTGCAAGCGCCGGTACTGGCCGTCCTGACGCCTGTGGCGGCACTCGAGCGGCTCGGCGGCGGGTGAGCGACACGGGCGATCACGCGCTGCCGCCTCGTGTCCGATCAGGTGCCCTAGCGCCCGCGGCCCTGGTGGGCTGCGGCCGCGAACCGCGGCGCGCGAGACCGCACAGCGCCATGACCTGGCCCAGGCTGAGCAGCCCCTCGGTGCTCGCCGCTCGCGAGAACCTGCCGTCGGGCCGGACCCACACGGTGATCGGTGGATCCGCTGGGCTCGCCGCGCCCGCGCGCGCCAGCAGGTACTCTTCGCCGCCGTCGGCATCGGGGGCGACCGCCCGCACGATGTCCTGGGCGAACGCCAGCTCGATGAGGTCCTCGATCATGTGTGGCTGCTCCTCTGCGTAGCGGGCGGCAAGCACGGTTGGCGCCGGGTCATGGCCCGAGGCTCGTCTCCATCGCGGGGTTGCCGTCGACGGCCGCGGCCATCTCGGGCACCAGCTCCCCGAGCACGAACGGCAAGGCTCAGGATCGGCGTCAGCCGCGCGGCTCCGAGGACCTCCAGCACGCGCACGTGCGGGTGGTGCGGCCCGTGGCGACGGATCATGACGGGCAGGTCACCTCGGCAGGCAGGGCTGCCGGCGACCGCTGCCGTGAGCATGGGCGCAGTTTCGACGCTGGTCGTCGCGTCGACGCTGGTCGTCGCGGATTCATCAGGGTAACCTAACCATAGTAACGGACCGAGCGTCAAACCCAGGACCGCACGCCAGCGATATCGTCAAGGCGCTCACCTCGACCGCGGCCCGCCGACCCCCGTCGGGCGGACTGTTTGGCGACGCTCACCGCTGTCCTCGCCGAGTTCGTGGGCGAGCGGTCACGGGTGCTGGACCTGGGCGCGGGCACCGGCTCGCTCGCAGCCGTGGTCCTCGACCGCCTGCCGGAGGCCCGCTGCGTCGCGGTCGAGTTGGATCCGGTGATGTCGGAGATCGGCCGGCGCACCATCGGCGACGCGGGTGGCCGCTTGCGCTGGATCGACGCGGACCTGGCGACCCCGCATGGGTCGCGGCCGTGGACGGCCCGTTCGACGCCGTCGTCAGCCTGACGTCCTTGCACATGCTCACGACCCCGCGGGAGTCCGAGCTCTACCGCGAGCTGTGGCGGCTCCTGCCCGCGGGTGGCGTGCTGCTCAATGCCGACTTCGTCGCCTCGGACGCCCCCCGCCTGCGCGCCGCAGTGGCCCGCATCGACTCGGCCACAGCACAGACCGCGATCGCCGCGGGCACGGCTGCAACTGGTCGCCGACGGGCTGCACGCCCGCACCGACGGGTTGACGTCACTGGCGGTGCTTGGCAGCGCCGTGGGCGTGGTCGCTGGCTTCCCGCTCGCCGACCCGATCGTGGGGCTGTTGATCACCGTCGCGATCCTGTTCGTGCTCAAGTCTGCCGCACGTGACATCTACCGCCGGCTGATGGACAGCGTCGACCCCGACCTGGTGGTTGCGGTGGAGCGGGAGCTGGCTGGCGTCGCCGGCATCGAGGCGGTCGAGGCGGTGCGCGTGCGTTGGGTCGGTCATGCCCTGCGCATGGACGCCGAGGTCGTCTGCGACTGCGGGCTCAGCCTCGCCGGGGCCCACGCGATCGCGCGCGACGCAGAGCACCGGCTGCTGCATGAGATCCCTCGCCTGACCGAGGTGATCGTGCACACGAGCCCCTCGGGCGCGGAGGGCCTGGATCATCACGCCGCCGTCGTCCACCATCGATCCACGTGAGCCGCGATCACCGCCGGACGCGGTCGGCCGGGTCGTTCCGGAGCGTTCGTTCGCCGTCCAGCCACCCTTCCCGCCGGTCCGGTGCGTCCTCGAAGTTGCGAGCACTTGCCGATGTTCGTGTGGGAGGATGCGGACCGGATGACGTCTCGGCACCGGCACCCCAAGAAGGACGTCCAGCGGGCGCTGCGTTTCGCCGAGGACCACGGCTGGACGGTGACCCCGACCGCCAGCGGCCACAGGTGGGGCGAGATGGTCTGCGGCCACCAGGGGCGTGATGCGTGCCAGGTCTCGATCTGGTCCACGCCCAAGAACGCGGGCAACCACGCCAACCGTCTTCGCCAGCGCGTGCGAAACTGTCCACACCAGCTGCCCGGCAGCGGAGGTGGTTCATGACCCTGTTCAGCTTCACACTCACAATCGAAGGCGCCGACATCATGAGCGACGTCGCTCAGGACGCGCTGTTCGAGGCCGGCTGCGAGGATGCCACCTTTGGCGTCTCGAAGGGCGTCCAGACCGGCGAGTTCGACCGCGAGGCCGCCGAGTTCTCCGAAGCCGTGGCAAGCGCCATCAAGGCGGTCGAGTCCGCCGTCCCGGGGGCACGGGTGGTAGAAGTCCACCGCGAGCACGAAGTGGCGGCCGCAGGCTGAGCTGCGGCCGCTGCCGTGTGGCAGAGCGCTCTACGACCACGTGGACTCGGGCCAACTCAGCGGACAGCGACGCGGACGGAACCGCAGGTCACCCCCTGGTCAGCACCCAGCGGACGGTGGATACCACCTTGCCAAGGCTGGGGTCGCGGGTTCGAATCCCGTCGCCCGCTCCATGTAACCACAGGTCAGAGGGCCTTTCCGGAGGCCTCTGTGGGGCAATGTCCCCAGCCGGTCGGCAAGGTGCGCGGGTTGGTAAACGCTGCCCCGGCGCGTGAACTGGAGCCGGACCGACCCCGACGTAAGACTTTTCGGACCGTCGTCAACGTCGCGGGGTCTACGTGCAGGTGCTGGGAGAGGGCACGGCCGAGGCCGCTTCTTCAGCATCACCCAGGCCGAGATGGATGAGTCCTTCCCGAAGCTCAAGATCCATCTGGAGGTGTCGGCATGGGGTGTGTCATCTGCAAACCACGTGGATGGGACCAGGGGTTGCCAGTTGCTAGGGGACCACCCCGGCTCGGCCGTTGGGGGATCGGGTCGTGCGCTCATGGCGCCCCGGTGTACGGCGTTGCCCAGGGGTTCAGCCGGGGTCGAAGGGTGACCCGCTCGAGTTCGGTTTCCAGGCGGACGATCATCTGGTCGCGCTTGGGCCCGGTCGCGGTCCGCGTCAGTCACCGGCCTGGGCATCGGGCTGGCCGCGGCTGCCGCGGCGAACCGCGAGGAACACCGCGGCGATGACCGCGCCGACCCCGGCGACGGCCAGCAGCAGCCCGGCCAGGCCGCTGCCGCCCTCGCCTTCGCCGGAGGCGGTGGCCGGAGCGGCGTCGACCTCGCTTGGTGATGGTGACGCGGCCGGTGCCGCGTCGACCTCACCTGAGGTTGGCGACGCGGTCGGGGTTGGCGGGGCGGTCGGCGCGGTGGCCGTCGGCTCCGGCTCGGCTGATGGCGTCGCGGTCGGCTCATCAGGCTGCGTGAGCGTCGGGCTGGGGTCGGCGGCTGCCGCGGGCACGTCGGACACGTCGAAGTCGAACGTCGACTCGACGGGGTGGCCGTCGGCGGAGATGACCCGGAACGCCACCGTGTAGGTCCCGGTCTGGGTGAACGGTTCAAGGTCCCCCCGGACCACATCGCCGTCCACCTCGGGGGCTCCGGCGTCGAGACGTTGGTCGCCGGGACCGGTGACTTGCAGTTGGGCGAAGTCGGCTTCGATCTGTTCGCTGAACGTCAACGTCACGCGTTCGGGCGGCTGGTCCAGGGTGGCGCCGCCAGCAGGATCGCTGGACAGCAGCCGGGCGTGCGCGGCGGCGGGTACCGCCAGCGCCGCCAGCGCCAGCAGCGCGGCTGCGGCCACGGCGGGGACTCGCAGCATGGCGGGTGCGCGCGGCATGGCAGTCTCCTCGGGTCGGGATGTCAGCGGACGGTGATGGCGCCGGAGGCGCTGGTCGGTTGGCCGGCGACGGTCGCCGTGACGCGCACCCGCCAGGTGCCCGGGGTGGGCAGGATCACGGCGGGGGCGATCCAGTGGCCGGGACCGGCGCCCAGCAGGTCGGAGTCGACGGTCGTGCCGGCGGACTCGAACGTGACGGCGGGGTCGGTCACGTCGTCGCGTTGCATGCCGACGTCGTCGAGGACGTACAGGTGCAGGTAGTTAGAGCCCGCGGCGGCGGGGTCGACGGTGGCGTTGATCTGCCCGTCACCGAAGGCGACGGCGATCGACTGGATGCGCGCGGAGGCCTCGGCGTCGGCGGGGATGCCGCTGGCCATGGTCGTGGCCAAGCCCAATCCGACGATCATGAGGCCGACCTCGGCGAGCGCGATGCTGCGGAACGCGCGCCGCGCCGCCTGCGGGTCAGCGCCGCTCGAGAGTCGTGGCACGACCCGCTCGCGTTGCCGCTGGCCCAGCCACGCCAGCGCCGCGAGGACGGCGAGCTTGGCGAGCACCAACCTGCCCCACGTGGTGTCGGTCAGCTGCGCGGGGTCGTCCATGCCGAACAGGGTGTTGGCCACGCCGGTCGCGAGCACCGCGGCCAGTGCCCAGCCGGCGAGCCGGCTGAAGCGGAGCACCGGCTGGGCGAGGGCCACGTCGCGGTGGCGCACCGCCAGCCAGATCAGCGCGGCCAGACCTCCGACCCACGCGGTCACGGCCAGGACGTGGGCCCAGTCGACCGCCAGCGCGACGACCCGCAGCTGCTTGGTGCCGGCGTGGCCCCACCAGGCTGGCGCGAAGCCGCCG
>JACDBB010000029.1 GCA_013695145.1 Euzebyales bacterium | reverse complement strand
CGGGCGCTGGCCGGCGCCATGGCCTGCAACACCCTGGCGGTCCTGCCCATGTTCCTGCTCGGCGCGCTTGCGGTGTTCGTTCGGGACGACCTCGGTTTCGGCGAGTTTGAACTCGGCCTGGCCGTCGCCGCGTTCGCTCTGACGTCGGCGCTCGCCAGCGTCCCAGGCGGGCGCTGGAGCGAGTGGCTCGGCACGGCAAGGGCGATGCGTGTCGCGGCGACAGGCAGCGCGGCGTGCCTGCTGGGCGTGGCCCTGCTCGCCAGAGAGTGGACGCACCTCCTGGTGCTCCTGATCGTCGGAGGGCTCGCCAACGGCATCGCGGCGCCCGCGACGAACGGGGCCGTCTCGCGGCTGGTGCCCGAGCACCGCCAGGGGCTCGCGTTCGGCGCGAAGCAGGCCGCGATCCCCACGGCGATCCTGCTGGGAGGGGCGGCGGTGCCGCTGCTCGCCCTGACCGTCGGCTGGCGATGGGCATTCGCGGCAGCCGCAACGGGGGCCGTCGCCGTGTGGGTGCTCGTGCAGCCGGTCGGCGGCCGCCCCCTCCGGGAGCGCGGGGCGCCCGTCCGGGCCGGGGACACGGCGGCGAGGGTCCTCGTCCTGCTCGCTCTGGCTGCCGGCGTCGGGGGCATGGGCGTGAACGCGATGGGCGTCTTCTACGTCGAGTCCGCGGCCGCGAGCGGGCTGCCCGCGGGGGTCGCCGGAGCGCTCTTCGCCGCAGGGGGCGTGACCGGCATCGCCAGCCGCGTGCTGTGGGGCTGGCAGGCAGACCGGCGCGGCCATCGGCACCTGCCGGTCGTCGCCGCCCTCATGGGGACGGGCTCGGCAGGCGTCGCGCTGCTCGCGCTTGCGCCCGCCGCCTGGGCGCTGCTGCTCGGGACCCTGCTCGCGTTCGGTGCCGGGTGGGGTTGGCCCGGCCTGTTCAACTACGCGGTAGTCCGCCACAACCGCAACGCGCCCTCCGCGGCGACCGGAATCACGCAGGCGGGGGTCTTCGTGGGAGCCTGCGTCGGCCCCCCCGTCTTCGGCGCGATCGTCGAGGCGGCCGGCTACCCGACGGCCTGGCTGGCGGCCGCGGCGACTCTGCTGGCGGCGACCGCCCCACTCCTGGCCGCCAGGCATCTTCTGATCCGGGACCTCACCCGAGGTCGACGTTGAGAATCACCATCGAGTCGGCCGCCGCGCGTGCGGGGGTCGCCAAGAGCGGATTCTACGGGCGAGTGATGCAGAACCCGTCGACGCCGGGGGCGACGCCGAGCTCATGGACACCGCGCTGACCCGTCCCTCGCCCTGACGCCCGCCGGCAGCGCGTAGCCTCCAGGGCCTGGTCGATCCCCCTACGCCCGTTCGATTGGCCCCCGGCGGTGCGGAGTTCGGTGCGCGGCTCCGCGCGCCGGCACTTTCGAAGGGGCCACCGTGCCCAGAATCCCACCGTGCCCAGAGGCAGGGAGTTGAATCGGGGAACTCCCCGACGCGGCGAGTCGAGGCCAGGCGTACGGTGTCGCGGATCGACGTCCCGAGACGGAGCGGTGATCAGTTGCGCACCTCCCGACTCTTCTCGCGCTCGCCAACGAACGCGTGGCTGAGCTGGACCGCGAGGCGCAGCACCGCCGACTCGTCCGATGATGCTGCCTCGATGCGCGACACGTGACGGGCCCCACTGGCGCGCGTCCGTAGCATGAACAGGGTTCTCAGCTAGCTGCGCGCGGCGATTGCCATTGCCGCCCTGCTGGTGGCCGGCCTTGCGTGGTGGTCGATCACCTGGGGTCCGGAGACCGTCTGGACCGCGCTCGTCTACCGGGACACGCCGTCGATTACGGTGGCACAAGCACGCGCCTGGTGTCGTTCGACTCAGTCGGTCAGACGAATGACGTCCACGCCGAGCGCGCGGTAGATGGGGATCGCCCGCCGGTCCAGCGTGAGCAGGCGCGCCCGGTGGTGGTGGGCCGTGGCCGCGATCAGCCCGTCGTATACCGCCCCGCCCGCCAAGCCCGCCTCCGCCAGCGCCTCGAGCAATGCCTGGTGCTTCGGGCCGGGAAGGGTGAGCAGGGGACCGCCGAACGACATCCGCAGGGCCGCGACCACCTCGGGCAGCGGCCGGGCAAGCCCGCCGGGCAGACGGGTGAGCACTGATGACGATTCCAGCAGCACGTGCGCGGGCAGCCGGTCGATGCCATCGACCGCGGCCAGGGCGTTCTCGTGGTGCTCATGCCAGCCGGACAGCACTGCGACAACGACAGACGCGTCGACCGTGACCACAAGCCGCTGGCTCAGCGTCGACCTCGCTCGATCAGCTCGCGCACCGCCTCGGTGGTCAGCGGCGGCGTTCCCTCTGGCGCGATCAGCACGAGCCGGCCCTCATGGGGCTCCCACCGGCTGGCGTCCCGCGCATGGCTGAGCAGCAGGCAGCCGTCCCGCTGCTCGATGCGGACGCGCGTGCCCGCCGAGAGCCCAAGGGCGTCACGCAGTGCCTTGGGCACCACCACCCGCCCCGCAGCGTCGATCGTCGTCTCCATCCCACGACCATACCACAGACATGGCAGCGACATGGCACCGTGGTGGGTCAGTTCACACCCGGGTTCGTCGCCGACGGCGACATGGCCGCCCAGTTCGCCGAGATCGGGGTGATCCTGCTGATGTTCGGGGTCGGGCTGCACTTCTCGGTCCGTGACCTGCT
>JACDBB010000055.1 GCA_013695145.1 Euzebyales bacterium | reverse complement strand
CTTCAGCCGCTGCCAGCGGCTGAAGTCGACACACCCTGACCGCCGCGACCGTGTCGAACAGCACCTGCCGCCAATGGCCTGACCCGGGCCGCGGTGAGCGCCGCCGCCTCCACCCGCTCCGACGCCGCGGCGGACCTGTGGTCGAGGTCCGGGTCCGGGGTGGACGTTGGCGTGGTGGCCGGCGCCATCGTCGCCGTCCTCGTCAACCGGCCCGACAAGAGCTGACCGCTCAGCGGACGGCGAGCCGTCGCCGCCTGGGGCGCCGGGTCAGCCGAGCTCGGCGATGACCTCGTCGGCCGTCATCGGCTTGGAGAACATCGGGAAGTCGTACGCGATCGCGTTGTCGTGCTCCTCCATCGAGGCGCCGGCCACGCAGTCGGTCAGGGTGATCACCTCGTAGCCGTGCTCGTAGCCGGTCCGCATGGTCGACTCGACACAGCAGTTGGTGAGGAAGCCGCCCAGGACGATCGTGCGGATCCCCTTGCTGCGGAGCATGAAGTCGAGGTTCGTCGAGGCGAACGTGTCGAGGCCGCGCTTGCCTTCGACCACGATGTCATCATCGGCCGGCGCGAGGTCGTCGACGATCTCCGCGCCCCACTCGCCCTTCACGAACGCGTTGCCGTCGACGACGCCCTTGAGGATGCCATAGGGGTGGTCGCTGATCTCGGTGTAGCCGGGCTTGAACGTGATGGGGGCGTGCATGACCGTCGCGCCGGCGGCGCGGGCCGCGTTGGCAAGGCGCACGGTCTTGGCGAGCATGTCGGTCTTGGACATGGCGGGCTCGACGGCCTCGTGGAGGACGCCGCCCGGACTGGTGAAGTCGTTCTGGTACTCGATGAGCACCACGGCGGTGGTGGACGGGTCGATGGCCATGTGGATCTCCTCGCGGGTTCGCGCGACGGCTGCCGGATGCAGCCACCCGCTACGGTATACTTGTCTGACAAGCAGTCAAGGGCTGAGTCGGTCAACGTTCCTGCCCAGCTTCCCACTCATCCTCGGAAGGCGCCCATGGTCTCGACGTCGGCCTCCCCGTCGCTGTCACCGTTCGAGCCGGTGCGGCGCGCGCCCCTGAGCGTGCTGGTGTCGCGCCAGATGCGCGAGCTCATCGTGTCGGGGGTGCTGCCGCTCGGCACCGCGCTGCCCAGCGAGAAGGCGCTGACCGAGCAGTTCGGAGTCAGCCGCTCCACCATCCGCGAGGCGCTGCGGATCCTCCAGGCCCAGGGTCTGCTCAGCGGCGGGGACACCGTGTCCACGGCCCGCCCGCAGGTCTCGGACCGCCACGTCGTCGAGTCGGCGGCGCTGGCCCTGGAGGCCGTGCTGCGTCTCGGCCAGGTGCCGCTGACCGACCTCGTCGCCCTGCGCGTCGTGCTCGAGGGCGCCGCGCTGGAGCACGCCGCCAGCGACCCGGGGCCAGAGGCGATCGCGGAGGCTCGGGTGCTGCTCGACGCGATGCGCCACGCGGCCACCGCCGGCGACGTGGCTGCGTTCCACACCGCCGATGTCGGGTTCCACATCGCCATGGTGGGCGCCGGGGACAACGTCGCCTACCGGCTGGTGCTCGGCGTCCTCCGCGAGGCCATCGCCGTCCATCTCCTCGACGCCCTTGCCGACCTCGCGGAGCCCGCCGCGGTGCTCGGCCAGCTCATCGGCGAGCACGAGGCCGTCCTCGGGGCGGTCGAGGCGGGCGACGGGCACGCGGCGCGTCATCAGGTGCGGGCGCACATCCTGGGCTTCTACGCCGCCCACGGCCAGGCGGGCGGCACCCCGTGACCACGCCCTGGCTGGAGGAGCTCACCGAGGCAGCCGGCGCCCGGGTCGTGACCGATCCGGACGTGCTCGCCGCCCACGCGCGAGACCACGCGCCGTTCGTCGCCGCGGGTCGCGCCGCCTGCCTGGTGCGCGCGACCGGCGTCGAGGACGTCGTCGGCGCCATGACCGTCGCTCAGCGGCACCGCGTGCCCGTCGTCACGCGCGGGGCTGGCAGCGGCCTCGCCGGCGGCGCGAACGCGATCGACGGCTGCATCGTGCTGGACGTCGCGGGCATGGATCGCATCCTCAGCATCGACCCCGCGACGAGGACCGCCGTCGTCGAGCCCGGGGTCATCAACGGTGACCTCGACAGCGCCGCGGGCGTCCACGGGCTGACCTACGCGCCAGACCCCGCCAGCCGGGCGTACTCCACCATCGGCGGCAACATCGCCACCAACGCGGGCGGCGCCTGCTGCCTGAAGTACGGCGTGACCGGCGATCACGTCGCCGCGCTGGCCGTCGTGCTGGCCGACGGCACCCGGATCCGGACCGGAACGGTGGCCGCCAAGGACGTGGCCGGCCTCGATCTGACCAGCCTGCTGGTCGGCTCCGAGGGGACCCTCGGCGTGATCGTCGAGGCGACCCTTCGCCTGCTGCCCCGCGCCCACCCGCCGGCCACGCTGGCGGCCTTCTTCGCTACGACCGAGGACGCGGGGCGAGCGGTCGTGGCGATGCAGACCGAGGCCGCGCTGTCGCTGGTCGAGCTGATGGACCAGGCCACGTTGACCGCTGTGGAGGCGCACGCCCGGATGCAGTTGGACACCGCTGCCGGCGCGCTGGTCATCGCCCAAGCGGATACGCCGACGGCCGCCGCCGACATCGATCGCTGCGCAGAGGTGTGCACGGCGCACGGCGCGACCGACGTCGTGGCGACCGGCGATGCCGACGAGGGCGAGCAGCTGCTCGCCGCGCGCCGCCTGGCGCTGCCCGCGCTCGAGCAGCTGGGCACCACGCTGCTCGACGATGTCGGGGTGCCGACACCCGCGCTGCCCAAGCTGCTGACCGCCATCACCGACATCGCGGAGCAGCACGGCGTCGTGATCGGCACGTTCGGGCACGCCGGCGACGGCAACATGCACCCGACGATCGTCTTCGACGCCACCGACGAGGGCGCCGTCGCGGCGGCGCAGGCGGCCTTCGCCGCGATCGTGCGGACCGCCGTGGCCCTGGGTGGGACGGTCTCCGGCGAGCACGGCGTCGGGACCCTCAAGCGGTCGCTGCTGACGGAGCTGACCGGCACTGCGGAGCTCGCGCTCATGCACAGGATCAAGGCCGCGTTCGACCCCTGCGGCATCCTCAACCCCGGCAAGGGCTACTAGCACCTACTCGGATTCACCGCGCATGCGCGGTGAATCCGAGTAGGCCACCGGCGGCGGCCGCACGGACCTGCCCCGATCGGGGTCTTCACGTCGCTCATGCTCGGTTGAGGATGCGCCGGCGCAGGAGGACGAGCAGCGCGACGGCGTACGCGGCCCCCACGGCGAGGGCGGCCGCGTCGACCCTGCCGTCCAGCCCGGCCCAGACCGCGCGCACTGGCCAGAAGGTGGGGATGACCGCCAGCGCCCAAGTCCATGGGGCGTCGGTGAACCAGATCACGAGTGGCAGGTGCACGGGCACGCCCATGGCCTTGACGATCGCCAGGCCCTCGATCTTGTTGCTGGCAATCGCCACGGTCACCCCGGTCACGATCGGCGCGCAGACGGCGGTCAGCGCCAAGCCGGGAACCACGGCCAGGGGCAGGCCGCTCGCGAGGCCGGACAGGGGAACGGCCAGTGCGAGGCCGAGCAAGGTCAGGATGGCCACAGCAGCGGCTCGATAGCCGAGGTAGCCCTCGAGGGTCACCGGGGTGACCCGCAGGGCGAGCAGCGTGCGGTCGTCGGCGTCGTCGAGCACCAGCAGCGCCCCGAGCATCCCGAAGATGAACGCCACGTGCACGACGACGAGGAAGCCCAGCAGCAGGCCGCGGTGGGGGCCGAGCTGCACGCCGTGGGTGATGGCGGCCCAGCGCTCGGCGGCGGGGTAGCCGGCCCGCAGCGCCACCGCCAGCAGCAGGGGCGATGCCACGACCACCGAAAGCAGCGAGTCGCGCCGGACGTTGCGGACGTCGACGCGCGCGAAGGCGAACAGGGCGTTCATGCTCAGCCCCCTCGCGCGCGCATTGTGGCGCTGAAGCGGCGCGCCGCCATGATCCCGGCGGCGGCCACGCAGGCCACCAGGTAACCGCTGGCCGTGGCGGGGACTCCGACGGCCGGGTCGAACCCCGAGGCGATGAGCTCCGCGGCGGCCACGGTGGGGATCAGGTAGGCGCCGGGATGGTCGAACAGGCCGGCGAGGCGCGCCAACGGCACGCCGAGCAGCGGGATCAGGGGCCAGGGGGCGACGCTGAGGAAGCTGGTGATGCTGTGGTGGCGGGCCACGAGCGCGAGGCAGCACGCCAGCAGCAGCGCCGCGGTCAGCGTCACCCCCGCCAGCACCGGGCCGGGCCGCAGGTCCAGGCGCCCTCCCGCTGCGGCGACCGGCGCGGCGATGAGCAGCGCCAAGCCGGTCAGCGCCGTGACCTTGGCCGCCAGGTACTCGCCGCTGGTGACTGGGGTGACCAGCATGGCCGGCAGGACGCGCTCGTCGCGCTCGAACAGGACCATCGCGGCCAGCAGGAACACCCCGACCGTGGCGGAGTCGGCGAACAGCACGAAGGGCGTGACGATGCGGGCGGCCTCGGCCGGCATGGCCAGGAGCAGCAGGGTCCACAGGGCGGCCAGCCCGACGCCGACGGCGTGCAGGCCGTAGCGGGACTCCAGCCGCAGCTCGAGCGCAAGAAGGTTCCTCCCGCGCCTCACAGGGCGGTCCCGGTGACCGCGGTGAAGACGTCCTCCAGCGACGCCTCGCGGGTGTGGATCGTCTCCACCGTCCCGGTGCGCATCAGCTTCAGGAACGCCGGCTCCTCACCAAGGCCGTCCAGCGGGAACTCCGCCCGTTGCAGCCCGCCCGTCGCACGGTGCTCCACCGTGACCGTCCGGTGCCCGAACGCGAGCTTGAGGGCGCGCGGCGTGTCCAGGCGCGCGATCCTGCCGCCCGCCACGAACGCGATGCGGTCGCACAGCTCGTCGGCGGTGTGCATGTCGTGGGTCGTGAGGAACACCGTGCAGCCTCGCTCGACCTGCTCACGGATCACCTCGCGGACCTGTGCGGCGTGCGCGGGGTCCAGTCCCGAGGTGGGCTCGTCGAGGAACAGCACGTCGGGGCGGTGCAGCAGCGCGCGGGCGAGGTTCAGGCGCATGGCCATTCCTTTGGAGAAGTCGCGCACCCGCTTGTCGGCCACGTCCGCGAGGTCGAGACGCTCCAGGAGAGCGAGCGGATCCTGGGTGGCACCGGAGTACAGGGACGCGAACGCGGCGAGGTTCTCGCGAGCGGTGAGCTTCCCGAAGTGGGCAGGCAGCTCGAAACCGACGCCGATCCGCTCGTAGTAGGAGCTCCCCCACCGCGTCAGCGGTCGTCCCAACGCCTCGACATGGCCTGAGTAGCCGCGCAGCAACAGCGTCAGCACCCGTTGCGTCGTGGACTTCCCCGCCCCGTTGGGGCCCAGGAAGCCGAACGCCTCGCCGCGGGCGACCGAGAAGGACATCCCCGACACGGCCGGCCGGCTCGCGCCGGGGTAGGCGACCGCCAGCTCCTCGACGGTGAGGACCGCGCTCATCGCGCCCCCCTGCTGACCAGGCCGGCGAGCTGCGCACCGAACGCGTCGCCATCGTCATCTGCGCCGGTCTGGTCGTCGGCGTACAGCAGGAAATGGAAGAGCATCGCGCCCGCGAGCGCCTCGGCGACGACCGAAGCCTCGACGTCAGCACGGATCTCCCCTCGCCGCCTGGCCGCCTCCACCACGGCAGCCAGCGCCTCCAGCCGCGGACGCAGGAACCTGGCACGGAGCTCCGCTCGCAGCGCCGGCTCCGGCAGGCAGTCGGCCAGCAAGCCCCGCACCAGGTCGCGGACCCCCGATATGCGGTACACCCGGGCCTGGATGGTCGTGACCTCCATGAGATCCGCCGCGAGGGATCCCAGATCGGGAAGCGCAGCCTTGACCGTCTCGGCTCCGCCGAAGACCGCATCGAACACGAGCAGGGGCTTTCGTGCCCACCGCCGATACACCGTCTGCTTGCCGACGCCCGCCGCCCGCGCCACGGCTTCGAGTGACAACCCCGCGTAGCCATGCGCATCCAGGCCCACGCGTGTGACCGCCAGGATGCGTTCGTCGAGCTCAGGGTCCCGGGGCCTGCCCCGAGGTGGCGTCGCCATCGTCCAATAATACAAGACGTGCGTCTCGTATACCAGCGCAACGCGAGCAGGTCGGCACCGGGCGTCCTACTCGGTCCGTCGTCAGCTGCGCGCGATTCACAACTACGTGCGTGCGCACGTTATTCTCGGCCGGGCCGTCCAAGGAGATGGCTTGGCCGGTGCAGGGAGCGGCTGTCCGGCTCCTCAGCGACGTGCGGCGGCAGATCGCACCGTCTCGTCCGCGCCGCGGAGCAGCTTGGTGGTGAGGTCGGCCAGCGCGACCGTCTCCTCCCAGGTGAGGCGCGAGAACAGCCGCGCGTGCAGATCGCGGTAGTGCGAGTCGTGCGCCGCGCGGAGCTTGTCGCGGCCGCGCGCGGTGATCGCCACGGTCACCCCGCGGGAGTCGTCGGTGGACGTGGATCGGCTGACGAATCCTCGCGTTTCCAGTTCAGCCACCAGACGAGATATCCGGCTCTGGCTGAGAGGGGCCTGCCGCGTCAGCCGGGCCATGGGCAGCGACCCGTCAGGAGAGAAGACCGCGAGGTGCAGCAGCACCTCGAATGCGCGCAGGCTGATCCCGTGCGCCGCCCTCAGGTCGGCGTCCAGACCTCGCTCCAGCGCCTCGCCGGCCCTGACGAGGCCGAGGAAGGCCGCGGCGTGGGTCGGCGAGAGGTGGTGGAGACCGTCGGCGCGCTCCACGAGGTATGGCGGCTCGCGTTTCGGATGCGCGGCCGGGCTCGCGGTGGTCATTCCCTGATGCTAGCAGGAATATTTGCGCAAGCATGGTTGTTGCATCCATGCGCAAGCATCTAACGGACAGGAAGGATCCACCATGGCCGCTGACCGGAACGCACCCCAGTCGAGCACGAGCGGCGTCACCGAGCCACAGCCGAACCCAGCGGTGCCGCAGGCCACCACTTCACCTGGAACACGGCGGCGAGCCCGGCTGCTCGCTGTCGTCAGCACGATCCTCGCCGCCCTGGCCCTGTGGACCGTGGCCGAGCCGATCCTGGGCGTCGACCTGCGCGAACCCGCGCGCGCCGCCGGTGGCGCGACACGTGCCATCGGCCCGCTCAACATCGTCCTCGCCAGCGCGGTGGCCTCACTGGCTGGTTGGGGGCTGCTCGCCGCTCTGGAGCGGCTGACCGCCCGCGCCCGCACCGCCTGGACCGCGACCGCGGTGGTCGTGGCGCTGGTGTCGCTGGGCGGGCCGCTGAGCGGAGCGGGGATCACCGCCACCAACAAGGTGGTGCTGGCGCTGCTGCACATCGTCGTCGCAGCGGTGCTGATCCCGCTGTTGCGTACCTCACCGCAGCGGCGCTGAGGTAAGGGGTGGGCACGGCCTCGGCATGCCCGCCCTTTCCTCGCGCTCCGCGGAGCGCGCGCCTCCTCGCGGCAGGCGGTCGTCAGCCAGTTACGAGCATGCCGCGGCCGCGCGGGCGCCCTGCTCGAGGTCGTCGATCGCGTCCCCCACGGCGTGGGGCGTGGTCGTGTCGCTCGTCCCGATGAGCGGCCTCGGGTAGGCGAGGAACAGGCGATACTGCCGGGCCATGCAACTCGCCGAGTTCGTCGCCGTGTCCGGGCGGGTCCGCGCCACGCGGGCGCGCGGCCACAAGATCGCGCTGATCGCCGACTGCCTTCGCGAGGCCGCACCGGACGAGCTCCCGGTGGCGGTCAGCTACCTGGCCGGCCGGCCCCGCCAGGGCAAGGTGGCCATAGGCTGGCGGACCCTCGGCGGCCTCGGCGTCAACCCGGCGTCGACGCCCAGCCTCGAGCTGCTCGACGTCGACGTGACGATCGACCGTCTCGGCCGGATCGCCGGAGCAGGCGCGCAGGCGGAGCGGCGCGAGGTCCTCGGTGACCTGCTCGGCGCCGCGACCGCGGACGAGCAGGAGTTCCTGCGCGGGCTGCTGCTGGGCGAGCTGCGCCAGGGCGCGCTCGAGGGGGTCGTCGCCCAGGGCCTCGCCGCCGCCTGGGAGATCGACGAGCCGATCGTGCGCCGGGCGCTGATGCTGTCAGGCGACCTCGGCGCGGTCGCGGCCGCCGCCGCGGCGGGGCGCGCGGACGCCCTGCGCGCGTTCGGGCTCGAGCTGTTCCGGCCGATCCAGCCGATGCTGGCCTCGACCGCGAAGTCCGTCGAAGATGCGGTCGACGACCTCGCCAGGTGCGCGGTCGAGGCGAAGCTCGACGGCGCCCGCGTGCAGGTCCACCGCGTCGGCGACGACGTGCGCGTGTACTCGCGCAGCCTGCGCGAGATGAGCGCGAAGGTGCCTGCCGTCGCCGCCGCCGTGCGGGCCCTGCCCGTCGAGCGGGTGATCCTCGACGGCGAGGCGCTCGGCGTCGACGTCGACGGCCGCCCGGTCGCCTTCCAGGACACGATGCGCGGACTCGGCGGGGGCATGCCCTTCTTCTTCGACTGCCTGCACACCGACGGCGCCGACCTGCTCGACCGGCCGCTCGGCGAGCGCCGCGCGGCGCTCGAGCGGATCGTCCCGGCGGACCGGCTCGTGCGGCGGTGGACGGTGACCGGCGTGGCGCAGGCGCGCGCGGCCTACGCCGCGGCGCTCGCGGCCGGGCACGAGGGCGTGGTCGTCAAGGACCTCGACGCGCCCTACGAGGCGGGGCGGCGCGGCGCCGCGTGGCGCAAGGTCAAGCCGGTCCACACCTTCGACCTGGTCGTGCTCGGCGCCGAGTGGGGCTCGGGCCGGCGGCGCGGCTGGCTGAGCAACCTCCACCTCGGCGCGCGGGATCCCGACGGTGGGTTCGTCATGCTCGGCAAGACGTTCAAGGGCCTCACCGACGAGGTGCTGACCTGGCAGACGGCCAAGCTGCTCGAGCTGTCCACGCGCCGGGAGGGCCACGTCGTCCACGTCCGCCCGGAGCTCGTCGTGGAGATCGCACTCGACGGGCTCGTGCGCAGCCCCCGCTATCCGGGTGGGGTGGCGCTGCGCTTCGCCCGGGTCGTCCGCTACCGCGACGACAAGGGCGCCGAGGAGGCGGACACGATCGAGACGGTGCGCGCCCTCCATGAGCGCCGCGGCGGTTGAGTGGAGCACGGCGCGGCAGGATGGGGCCATGGCCATCTCCGCGACCCGCCGCGTTGCTGGCGCCACGGCCGGCGGCGTGCCCGGGGTGCGCAATCTCGTGCGCGCCGGGCTGGGTCGGGTCTTCGGTCCGCCGCCGTTCGACCCGCACGCCGACCCGGGTGACCCCGGCCTGTTCGGCACCGGGGCTGCCTCGTGGGGGATCGTCGCCGAGCCGGCCGCGATCGTCGGCGGCGTCCGCGCGCTGCTCGTCCAGCTGCTCCACCCGCTGGCCATGGCCGGCGTGGCTGACCACTCGGCGTTCCGTGACGACCCGCTCGGCCGGCTGCACCGCACGAGCGCCTACGTCACCGCGACGGCGTTCGGCTCGACCCGCGAGGCGCTCGCCGTCGCGCGCATGGTCCGCGGCGCCCACCGCGCCGTGCGCGGCACCGCCCCCGACGGCCGGGACTACGCCGCGAGCGACCCGCACCTGCTCGCCTGGGTGTCGATCTCGCTGACCTCGAGCTTCCTCGCCACCGACCGGGTGTACGCGCCGCGGCCAGCGGAGCCCGCGGCCGCCGACCAGTTCGTCGCCGAGCAGTCGCGCGCGGCCGCCCTGCTCGACCCGCGGGTGGACCTGGCCGCGATCGAGCGCGACCCTGACGCCCTCGCCGCCCTGCGCGCCGGCGACCTCGCCCTGCCGCTGCTCGACGACGGGACACTGCCGCGCTCGGCGTCGGAGCTGCGCCGACAGCTCGCCGAGTTCCGTGGCGAGCTGGAGGTCAACGAGCAGGGCCGCGACGCCTTCCGCTTCCTGCGCTGGCCGCCGCTCGCCGCCCCGATCCGCGCCGGCTACCTGCCGATGCTCGCCGGCGCGCTCGCCAGCCTCGAGCCGCACCAGCGCCGGCTGCTGGGCCTGCCGGGATCGCGCACCGCGGCGTGGGCCGTGCAGGCGAACACCCGCGCGCTGCTCGCAGCGTTCCGGCTGTCGACCGGCCTGTCACCGTCGCTGGCGGCCGCCGGCGCTCGCGCCGCGGCCGATCCGGGCACCGACCCAATGACCGCCGCATGGCCGTAGGCTGACCGGACTGGAGCTACGACGGGCCGGTCTCATCCGGCTCGTGCTGGAGGAGCCGGCCGGCGTCGCCGTCCAGCAGCGCGGGACGGCCGAGCCACAGCGACGACTGCACCGGGCCGTGCCCGAACGGGAGGCCGAGGACCACGGGGACGCCGAGGTCGCCGAGACGGTCGCGCAGCACCGCGTCGAGCTCGGCGGGGTCGCCGCACGCGGTCCAGTCGCCGCAGGCCACGCCGGCCACCCCGTCGAGCCAGCCCGCGCGGCGCAGGTGGGTGAGGAACCGCTCGACTCGGTATGGCGCCTCGCCCAGATCCTCGAGGACCGCGATCGCGCCCGCCGCCGGCATGCAGTCGGGCGTGGCGACCATCGCCGAGAGCGAGGCCAGGGTCCCGCCGACGAGCGCCGCCGTCGCCCTGCCGCCGACGAGTGGCCTGCCGGACAGGTCCACCGCCGCGCCGGGATGGAGCAGCGCCGCCGCGAGCCGCTGCTGCGACGTCGCGTCCGCTTCAGGGCCGCACAGCACGGGGGTGCATGGCATCGGCGACCACAGCGTGGCCACGCCGAGGCGCCGCGCGAAGGCCTGGTGCAGGGCCGTGACGTCGGACAGCCCGGCCAGCGGCTTGGGCTGCGCGGCCGCCAGCGCCCGCCAGTCCAGCCGCTGAAGCAGGCGCGGGGTGCCGTCCCCGCCGCGCGCGCACAGCACCGCCGCGACCCGCGGGTCGCACCAGGCCTCCTGGAGGTCGGCCGCGCGGTCGTCGTCGTCGCCGGCGAGGAAGGCCAGCCCGTGGCCGCCCCGACGACTCAGATGGCGTCCCGGCACCGGGTCGAGGCCCAGCGAGCGCAGCCACGCCAGGCCGCGCTCGATCCGGTCCGGGGGCACGGGCCCGGCCGGCGCGATCAGCGCCACCCGATCCCCGGCACGAGGCAGAGGTGGAAGCCGCAGCTGGGGGCGGGCCCGTCCTGAGGGCACGACGTCGCCGGGCATCGGTGGCTCCTTCTTGCGTGTTCGTCGCGCGCGCCCATCACACGCTGCGCGCCAGCCGGGAGGCGCGCGCGTCCACGGTGCCACTCTGCCGCGGTCAGCGCCGGGCGGCGGTGACCAGCAGGTACGGTGACGGCATGGACACGCGCCCGTCGGCGGTGGCCAACTCCGCGATCGCGGCGCGCGTCTCGCTGTGCACGACGGCCTGCTGGGTGGGCGGCAGCGCGGACAGGCTGGCGACGTGCCAGGGCGAGGCGGTGAGGAAGTACTCGGTGGCCTCGGCCGGCGTGGCGAAGTCCCATGAGAACGCCCGCTCGGCGCAGGCGACGTCGGTGAACGCGCCGGACAGCCAGCCCTCGACCACCTCGGGGCGGCCCCAGTCGCGGGGGTCGGCTGCTCCGGGCGGCGGCGGGGGCTGATGGCGCAGGAACGCCTTCGTGAGCCGCTCCGCGGTGGGGTGGGGGACCCAGGCCACCACGGCCAGAAGGCCGCCGGGCCGAAGCACGCGGGCCAGCTCGGCGATCACCGCTGCCGGCTCAGGGGCGAACATCACGCCCAGGCACGACGTGGCCACGTCGACTGCGGCGTCGTCGAAAGGCAGGTCGGCGGCGTCCGCCTCTTGCCAGACGACCGGGAGCCTGGCGGCCTCGGTCCGGGTGCTGCCGAGCGCGACCATGCTGGGCGTCAGGTCGGTGGCCGTGACCTGTGCGCCCTGCTCCGCCGCGGCCACGGCCACGTTTCCGGTGCCTGCGGCGACGTCCAGCAGGCGGGCGGCGCCGATGTCGCCCAGCGCGCCGACCAGTTCGGCCGCGACCGGCTCGAGCCGTTCGGCGATGCGCGCGTAGTCGCCCGTCGACCACAGCGCTCGCGCGCGTTCCTGGGCTTGAGCACTCGCGGCGGGGGTGCTGTCGTCCAACGTCGATCCTTCACGCGCTCGCGGGTCGATCCCGGCGCGGGAGTGTACACTGATAATCGTTTGTTTCTGGCCCGCAGTGGGTTGACGGTCGTGTCATACGTGATAGGGTCTGGCGTATGACAATGCTGAGCTTCCGGGTCGACGAGCGCGACGCGCGCCTGACGCAGGCGTGGGCGCACCGGCTCGGCGTCCCTCGCTCGGAGCTGCTGCGCGAGGCGCTGCGGCGTCACCTGCTGCGGCTGGCCAGCGAGGTGGACGTGCACACCTGGGAGGCGATGCCGCTGGAAGAGGGCGAGCTGGCCCTCGCCCAGGTCGCGGACTGGGGCCCCGCCGAGGACTGGTCGGACTGGGCCGATGCGGCGGGGTGAGGTCTGGTTCGCCGCCACACCCGGCGGTGACCGGCCGGTGCTGATCCTCACGCGCGACCCGGTCGCCGACCGCATCGGCTCGGTGGTCGTCGCAGGCATCACACGCACCCGACGTGGCCTGGTCTCCGAGCTCGACCTGACCGCGAGCGTCGATGGCGTCCCGACCGACTGCGTGGCCAACTTCGACAACGTGCACACGCTCCCGAGGGAGGCGTTCAGGAGGCGGGTCACGATGCTGCCCCCCGCTCGCGTGGCCGCCGCGTGCGCTGCGCTCGCCGCGGCGACGGGCTGCTGAGCGCCGCCCGCCAGGGCGACCATGGGCACGCTCGCCTACTCGACGACGAGGGTTGCCTCCATCCCCGCCTCGCGGTGCCCGGCGACCGAGCAGTAGACGGTGTAGGTCCCCGGCTCGTCGATCGTCAGTCCACCGGTCGCCGTCTCCCCGGCAGCGGCCAGGAGATGGAAGCCGTCGCCCTCGACGTTCAAATCGTGCAGGACGTCGCTGGAGGTCAGCGCGATGTTGACCGGCTGCCCGGCGTCAACGGACAGCGCGGCCGGGTCGAAGCGGAACGAGCTGGCCGCGACGGTCAGCTCGGTCGCGCCGTCGATGGGCGCCGGCGCCTCGTCACCGTGCTGCTCGCCGTGATCAGCGGCGGGCGCGCTGTCGTCGCCGGCCCCGCCCGGCTCCTCGCCGGCGCCGGTGGGGCCCGCGCAGGCGGACAGGGCAAGGGCCACCACAGCGGCCGCGGTGAGGTCAGTCCAGCGTGGGCGTCGGGTACGCATGAGGTCCTCCGTTCCTTGTTGGCGCTGCCTGTGCGGCACGGATCGGCGCCCGGGTCAGGCCGGCGCGGGAGTGGTCCCGGGTCGCAGGTCGGTGCGGCGCAGCAGCTGGGCGTTGAGCGCGACGACGACGGTGGACAGGCTCATGAGCACGGCGCCGACGGCCATGGGCAGCGTGATCCCGGCGAAGGCGAGCGCGCCGGCGGCCAGGGGGATGGCCGCGAGGTTGTAGCCCGCTGCCCACCACAGGTTCTGCAGCATCTTGCGGTAGCTGGCCTGGGACAGCCGCCGGACGGCGACCACGGCGCGGGGGTCGTCGGAGGCCAGCACGATCCCGGCTGACTCGATCGCGACGTCGGTGCCGGCGCCGATGGCGATGCCGACATCGGCGCGGGCCAGCGCTGGCGCGTCGTTGACGCCGTCGCCGACCATCGCCACGGTGTGGCCGCGCGACTGCAGCTCGGTGACCGCGGAGTCCTTGTCCTCGGGCAGGACCTCGGCGAAGACCTCGTCGATGCCCAGGTCGGCCGCGACGGTGTCGGCGACCTGCTGGGCGTCGCCGGTGATCATGACCACCTTGACGCCCAGGTCGTGCAGCGCGTCGACGGCCTGGCGGGACTCGGGGCGGACCTCGTCCTCGAGTTGCAGCGCTCCCACGACCTCGTCGTCGCGGACCACGTACAGCACCGCGGCGCCGCGGGCCTGCCATGCCGCCACGTGCTCGGCCAGCGGCTCGGGGACGTCCAGGCCGCGGTCGCGCAGCAGTACGGGGCCGCCGACCGCGACGGTCGCGCCGTCCACGGTGGCCTGGACGCCGCGGCCGGTCATCGACCGAAACCCGCTCGCGCGGGACAGGTCGCCGCGTTCGCGGGCCGCGGCCACGATCGCGCGGGCCAGGGGATGCTCGCTGTCGGCCTCGACCGCCCCGGCGATCGCCAGCAGCCGGTCGCTGTCGCCGTCCGCGGCGACCACCCCGGCCACGCGGTGCTCGCCCTTGGTCAGGGTGCCGGTCTTGTCGAACAGCACCGCATCGACGGTGCGCATCCGCTCCAGCGCCAGGCGGTCCTTGACCAGGATCCCGTTGCGCGCCGACAGCGACGTGGAGATCGAGATCACCAGCGGGATCGCCAAGCCGAGCGCGTGGGGGCAGGCGATGATCAGCACCGTCACGGCCCGGGTCACCGCGCTGGCGGGCTGGCCCAGCACGCTCCACACGGTCACCGTGACCGCGGCCGAGGCCAGCGCGACGTAGAACAGCAGCGCCGCGGCGCGGTCGGCCAGCCCCTGAGCGCGCGACGTCGACTCCTGCGCCTGGGCGACCAGCCGCTGGATCCCCGCCAGCGCGGTGTCCTCACCGACCGCGTCGACTCGCAGCCGGATCGCCGAGTCCGTGGCCACGGTCGCGGCCACGGCCCGGTCACCCTCGCCGCGGGCAACGGGCCGCGACTCGCCGGTCACCATCGACTCGTCGAGCTCCGCGGCGCCCTCGATGATCGTGCCGTCGGCCGGCACCCGGGAGCCCGAGCGGACCAGCACGACGTCCCCGACGGACAGGTCGGAGACCTTCACGGTCTCGGTGCCGGTGTCGGTGACGCGCTCGGCGTCGTCGGGCAGCAGCTCGGCCAGCGCAGCCAGCGCGCCCCGCGCCTGGCCGATCGCCCGCATCTCCTGCCAGTGACCCAGCAGCATGATCACGATCAGCAACCCCAGCTCCCACCACACCTCGACGCTGAACCAGCCGAAGGTGGTAGCCAGGCTGGCGCCGAACGCGACGGTGATGGCCATGCCGATCAGCAGCATCATCCCCGGCTGGCGGCTTCGCAGCTCGGCCGCGGCACCGGTCAAGAACGGCCACCCGCCGTAGAAGAAGATCGCCGTGCCCAGCACCGGCGGGACCAGGCCAGAGCCGACGAACGCTGGCGCCTGGTAGCCCAGCAGGTGCTGGACCATGTCGCTGTAGACCACCACGGGGACGGTCAGCAGCAGCGACAGCCAGAACTTGTCGCGGAACATCGCGGCGTGGTCGCCGTGCCCACCGTGGTCGGCGTGCTCGGCGCGCTCGTCCGTCGCGGTCTGCTCGTGGGTCACGCTCATCGCCAGAACCTCCTGTGGGAACGCCGCGCCGCCCGAGGGTGCCGGGCGGCGCACATCTCACGTCTTGATCAGCCGTTCGATCGCCCTGGTGGCCTCGGTGATCATCGCGTCCGCGTGGTCGCGGTCGGCGCCGGCCGTCGCGTCGCGCACGCAGCCGCGCACGTGCTCGTCCAGCAGGCCCACCGCCACGCTCTGCAGCGCCTTGGTCGCGGCCGCGACCTGGTTGAGGACGTCGATGCAGTAGGTGTCCTCGTCGATCATCCGCTGCAAGCCGCGGACCTGGCCCTCGATGCGGCGCAGCCGCTTGAGATAGTCATCCTTGTTCATCGTGTACCCGCGCATCACGCGCCTTCCCTCGTCGCTGCCCTGCCCGAGACCTCCCGGCCCCGAGAAACAATATAGGGGTAGGGGGTATTCCGCAACCTGTCGACCCGCTGAGCGGTCGGGTCGACCCGCGGGTGCGGTCAGGGTGCCCGCAAGAGCGCGCCGAGGACCTGCTCCTCGTACACCGCCAGCCCGTGCTCGCGCATGGCCGAGGCGAGTCCGGGATCCCAAGTCGTGTCGGGCACCTGGTCGGCGGCCACGGCCGCGCGGGAGCCGGGCACGGCGGCCAGGTAGGCGGCGGCCGTCATCAGGTGGGGCCGGGCGCCCCGTCGCGCCAGGCTGTCGACGATCCGCAGCCCGGCCGGGTCGAAGTCCGCGTGGACGTCGAGACCGCAGCCGGCGTCGTGCAGCTGCGCCAGCAGCGTCAGCGCCGCGACGCTGGGCACGCCGGCGGTGCACACGACGGCCTGCGGGAAGCCGCCCAGAGCCGCCGCCGCGATCACCGACGGGTTCTCGACGACGAGCACCCGGCCGCGGCGCGCCACGGTCACCGGCCGGCGGCGCAGCTGGCCGAGTGTGAGGCTGATCACCTCGTCGCCGAACGCCGCCACGGGGTGGGAGTCCTCGGCCGGCAACCGGTAGGCGAGCACCGTGGACGACAGCTCGTCGTCGACCAGGCCGGCGTCGCGGAGCAGGCCGCGGCGGCCTGCCGCGCCGGCGATCTCGTCCATGCCGGCGCGCGCCGCCAGCGCGCTGGTGAGGAGCCGCCCCAGGCGGCGGTCGTGATCCAGCGCGTGGGGGTCGCCGAGCCGCTGCGCGGCGACGACTGGCAGCGGCGCGGGGGCGTCGCGGTCGAGCGACCCGAGCACGTCCAGCACCGCCTGGACCGCCGCGACCTGCCCTGACAGGTCGCGGTCGACCGCCACGGCCTGCCGGCGCGCCCAGCCCACCAGCGCCTCGTCGATCAACGCCGCGCGCTCCGCCAGGCGTGAGGCGGCGGCCCGGCGCGCCGCCCCCGCCTCGTCCCGCGAGCCGGCCCGGTCGCCGAGCGGGCCGCGAAGGTCCTCGGTCAGCGTCCGCAGGCCGGCATCGTCCAGCCCGTAGGCGCGCGCGACCCTGGAGACCTGCACGGTCACGTCGGCGGGCGGCAGCCGCGGCAGCCGCAGCAGACCGGCCAGCGCCTCGCGGGTGGCCGGCGCCAGGCCGGTCAGCCGCACGCTGCGCACCGGTCGCCGCGACGCGCCCATCCGACGGGCGAGCTCGTCCCACAGCGGCGCCAGCCGCGGGTCGCGGCCACGGCCGGCCACACCCGGGTCGGTCACCGCGGTCAGTCCGCGTCGTCGGTGAGCAGCTGCAGCGACCTTCGGTCCGCGGCCGGGCCGTCGGCGCGGTCGCCGTCGTCGACCGGCGCGGGCAGCCGCCGGCTTCCGTCCCAGGTGAAGCGCGTGGTCAGCGACTGGTCGCCGTCCTTCTGCACCACATGGATGGCGATGCGGTCGAGCGTGTCGTAGTCGCACCAGTCCTTGTCGGAGGTGAACACCGCGTCCAGGTCCAGCTGGGGCAGCAGCCCCAGCAGCTGGCGCTTGTTCGCCCGGTCGACCTTGGGGAACAGCTCGTCCATCAGCAGCAGCCGCGGGCAGCCCAGCGGCACCCCGTCGCGGGGCAGGTAGTGCGCGGCGACGGCGGCCAGCAGCGGCAGGGTCAGCGCGACCGTCTTCTCGCCGGCCGACAGGCTCACGCGCCGCGACCCGAGGGGCAGCGGGCGCTCGCCGAAGCGGTCGTGGTGCACCAGCACCGTGAACCGGTGCCACGTGCGATAGTCGAGCACCGTCGTCAGCCGGTCCTGCCACGAACCCGTGTCGGCGTCGGAGGCGCGGACCCGCTCGATCTGCCGGCGCAGGAAGTCGTGCAGCTCGGCGCGCTCGTCGTCGTTGTGGACGTCGCCGAGCAGCAGGGTGCGCACCCGGCGCAGGCTTGCGCGGTCGTCGAGTTCGCCGTCGACGTCCCACGCCAGCTCGACCCGCACCCCGCCGGCCGCGGTGCGGATCCCGGCCAGGAGGTGGTTCATCGCGTCGACCAGCTGCTGGGCGGAGCGGATCCTGCCGGCGAGGTGCGCCCGCACCGAGCCGGTCAGGGTCTGCTCGAACAGCTCCTGCTCAGACGCGGTCAGCTCGGCCTGCGCGGTCCGCAGCGACGCCGTGAACGCGCGGGTGAGCGCCGGCGCGCGGTGCGCCAGCCCGTCCACCCGTGCGAGCAGCCGCTCCCAGTCGTGGTCGGGCGAGGGCTCCAACACGAGGTCGGCGCGCCCCGCCAGCTGCTGGGTGGCGGCGTGGAGCGCCTCGCCTGCCCGTTGGCGCAGACGGGCGACGGCGTCGGTGGCCGTCGCGACCTCCGCGAGGGCGTCGCGCACCCCGCGGGCGGCGGCCAGGACCGCCGTGACGCCGTCGAGCCCTCCGGTCAGCTCGACGTCGGCGTCGGTGGCCAGCCCGTCGCCCACCGCGGCGGCGAACCGGGCGTGGGCCGCGGC
>JACDBB010000202.1 GCA_013695145.1 Euzebyales bacterium | reverse complement strand
GCCCGGAGCGAGTCGTCGCGCGCAGGCGCTCCCAGCCACACCGACGGATGGTCCGGCCGCCACACCCGCGCGCCGACCAGGCTCGCTGCGGGCGGTGTGACGGTCACGAGTCGGGCCAGCGTCTTCGGTGCCAACAAGTAGCGCAGCTGGGACACCAGGAGCTCGTGCGGGCGCTTGTGCTCCGCGACCGGCCTGCCCGCGGCCCAGGCCGCGCACGCGGGAGGGACGACGTACAGCCAGCCGGTGTCCGCCCCGAACCCGACACCCGCCAACCGCAGCAGCACCCACCAGCAGGCCGCGCAGGCCGCGAACACCCCGACCTGCAGCAACGACACCGGGACCGGCAGGACCCAGTCCTCGATCTTGTACAGGCGGCGCTCGACGTGCCAGATGGCCGTGTACGTGGGCAGCTGCACGCGGATCAGCCGCCGAGGGTGTCGGCGATGGCGCGCGCCATCGCCTCGATGACCTCGGGGCGGTACAGGAACACGCCGACGCCGACGGCGACGACGGTGAATGATGAGAAGGCGACGAACTCCCGCTTCACCATGAAGCGGATCGCCGCCACCCCCATGATCGCCATGAAGATGTTGCCGAAGAAGGTGGTGATGAACGTGCGCAGATCTTCGCCGTCCACGGGTCACTCCTCTCGTTCGTCGGTTGGGTCGGTCCAGGTGGTCGCAGGTGCGCCGGTCGGGGGCTCAGCGCCTGGCCGGGCCGGTGAAGCCAGCGGGACGCCGACGTCCGCCACGTACCAGCGGTCACCGACACGGCGGACGGTGAGCAGGTAGGTCTGCGTGAGGGTCGCGGAACCCGTGCGCCAGCGGACGGTCGCCGTGGCGACCCGCTCGGGTCCTTGACCCGGGGCCACCGTGACCCGCTCGAGCCGCTCGAAGGACGCCAGGCCGTTGAGGCCGCCGACCGCCGAATCGTCGGTCACGAGGTAGCGCACCTCGGTGGCGTCCCCCTCGGCGTACGCCCGGAAGAAGGCGGCGAGCGGTTCCGCCAGCTCCTGCGCCGCGGAGCTGTCGGAACCCGCCGGCGGATGGGTGACCTCCATCCCTGACCGGGGGGGCGCCGGCACCAGCACCGGCACGCCGGTCACCCGCACCGCGCCCCCGCCGTCGGCCACCAATGGCACGTCGAGGTGCAGCCACTCGCGGGCCGTCTCCTCGGCGTCGATGCGCAGCACGCGCGCGGCGATCGTCGCCACCGCGACGCCCGGGTCAAAGACCTCGATGTCGACCGGGACGACCTGCTCCACCTCCTGCTCGGCCTCACCGGACGGGTCCGCGCCGCGCGCGGCCTCGCCGAGGCTCGCGGACATCCGCTCTGCCCTGGCGTCGCGGTGGGACGGCTCCCAGGTCAGGTAGTCGCTGGCGAACAGGGCTGCGGCCGCCATGCCCGCCTGTGTCGGGAACGCCGCGGCGGGATCGGTCGCCGCTGCGATGCCGTCGTGTGCCGGCGGCCCTAGCAGCAAGCTGCGCAGGCCGGTGAGGCCGACGACGACGAGCGCCGTCCACAGCGCCAGCCGGCCAGCCCACACGAGCCAGCGGCCGCCCCCGGCGGCGGCGCGCAGGCGTTCGGCGCGCATCTTTCGTCCCCCTGTCATGTTGGCGTCGGTGGCGCTTGTCCACCGCCGAACGCCTCGCACGATGACGGGTGCGCGCACCTCGGCGCCGAGATCGAGGGGAGCGCCTGGGGATAACCCCGGTCGCACGCCCAGCCAGACGCCGGTCCTCGTCAGGCCGCGAGCCGCAGCGCCTCGTAGTCGACGCCGGTGAGCCGCTCGGAGACCGCCCACAACCGCGCCGCGGTGGCCTCGTCGCGGGCGGCCGCGCTCATGCGGACCCTGGTGGGCCGTCCGCGGCTCTTAGCGAGGCCGTCGGGACCGAAGTAGTCGCCGCCGACCACGTCCGGCGTCGTGGCGGCGCACAGCGTCGGCAGCGCGCCGGCGGCCGCGCCCTGACCGAGCAGCGCGCTGCCGGCCCTGGCGACCAGCTCGCCCAGGACGGAGCCGCTCATCCGGGGACCACGCGCGTGCAGGTCCGTGGCGGCGTAGCCCGGGTGGGCGGCGGCTGCGATCAGCGAGGAGGAGACCGCGTCCGCGCGGCGCCCCAACTCGAGGGTGAACAGCAGGTTGGCGAGCTTGGACTGCCCGTACGCGCGCCACTTCCGGTACCCGCGGCCGGCGTCGAGGTTGTCGAAGTCGATGCCGCCCATCCGGTGGGCGGCGCTGGACACCGTCACGACGCGCGCGGCGGGAGCCGACAGCAGCGCGCCGAGCAGGCGGCCGGTGAGCGCGAAGTGGCCCAGGTGGTTGACGCCGAACTGCAGCTCGAAGCCATCCACCGTCGCCCGGTAGGGCACCGCCATGACGCCGGCGTTGTTGCACAGGATGTCCAGCCGCTCGTGACGCTCGAGGAACGTCTCGGCCGCGCGCTCGACGGCGTCGAGATCGGCGAGGTCGAGCGGCAGCACCTCCACCGAGGCGGCATGGTGGACCGAGCGGATGCTGGCCGCGGCCCGCTCGGCGCGGTCGGCGTCGCGGCAGCCGAGGAGCACGTGGGCGCCGTGTCCCGCCAGCACGCGCGCGGTCTCCAGGCCGATGCCGCTGTTCCCACCGGTGACCAGCGCCGTCTTGGCGCTCAGGTCACCGACGCACTCGACGGTCCAGCGGCTGCGGGCCATGGGCGACTCCTGGAGGGATCGGGGTGCTGACCGCCGGAACGTGATTGCGGGCGCACCCCTGCGGCCACCCTAGCCGCCCTCAAGCTCTTGACGGTCGCGCCTCGGCCTCGCCGAACAGGAATGACAGCAGCACGAAGCGCCGGCCGCGGGTCACGGGCAGGACCTCGTGCAGGTGGCTGCAGCTGAACAGCAGCGCCGCCCCCGCGTCGGGACGGTAGGTCTCGGGCCCGAACTCCGGGAAGCGCAGCGTTCCGCCCTCGTAGTCGTCGTTGAGGTTGAGCGTCAGGGCGAAGCGGCGGTGAGCCGTCGGGGCGCTGAGGTTGTCGCGGTGGGCGTTGAAGAACCCGCCGTCGTCCGCGGTGTAGCAGCCGATCTTGAACCCCTCGAACCGGTTCGCCTGGTAGGCGAACGCCCTGCGGAGCTCCGGCATGACCCGCCGGCCCAGTGCGGGCGCGAGCTCGCCGGACAGTGCCTGGTCGGTGACCACCAGGTCCCGGCGTCGCTTGAGCTTGTCCTGCAACTCGTCCATGCGGCGGCCGTCGACCGTCTGCTCGACGCCCGACAAAGCGGTGTCACCGTCCTGGAACGCCTGAAGCAGCCGCGCGCACCAGTCCGGGTCCAGCGCGTTCGGCACGAACAGGACCGGCGCCTGGGAGCGCACCTCGCGCGCCTGCCGGTCCGGCAGCTCGCGGAGGAAGCTTGTGAGCCGCTCCGCGCAGGCGGCCGGGTCGACCAGCGGTGCGGACCCGAGGACGCGGAGGTTCGCGTCGAGCGCATAGGCGGTCGCGGTGTCCTTGGTGCGCCACGCCTCGGCGATCCGGCCGTCGGCGTCGACCATGACCCCGTCGCCGCCCTCGATCCCCGGTGCGCCCGGGGTGTCGGGCGGGGCGACGACGAACCGGTCGATGCTCGGCGGCAGGGCGTCGGTGAGGGTGGCGACTCGCTGAAGGTCGGCCGGGCCGGGGAACGCGACGACGGCTGGACGTCCCCCGGCGCGGGCGTAGAAACGCGTCGGGGTGCCGTCGGCCACGGCGGCGACGAAGTCGGGGGCTCGCTCGCCGAGGCCCAGCGGTTCGGCGGTCATCGACCAACCCTCCGGTCGGGGCAGCGACCGTAGCAGAGGCGGTATACGACAGAACCGGCTCCGCCCGGTCGTGGCCATCGCTGCCGTGTTCACCCTGGCGGTCGACATGGCCGCCGCTGACGTGGCAGCCTTTGCTGCGGCAGCGAACACTCGGGGCCCGGCCGGCGGTCGCGCCCCGCTTCCCCTGGGGGCACATCCGGATGAACGCCACATCCGCTCCACCGAGGGCGCGGGCCGGCCGCCACGGCGGCCGGCGTGATCGTCGTGCGCCGATCTGGGCCCGGCTCCTCGCAGGCCTCGCCGGCGGGCTGGTCGCCGTCGCGACGCTGGCCGCGATGTGGTGGGCGACCGGCCCGCGCGACGCGATCGCCCTCGGCGTCCGGATCGGCACCGTCGACGTGGCCGGCCAGGACCGGGACGCGGCCCGAGCGGAGGTCGCAGGCGAGGTCGACGGCGTCGAGGCGGAGGAGGTCGTGATCCGGCTCGACGCCGAGGTCCCCGCGCCGGCCCTCGCCGCGGGCCACGTCCTCGAGTTCGCACCCCGGCTGGCGGAGCTCGGGGTCGACGTCGATGTGGACGCCGCGATCGCCAGAGCCTGGCAGGTGGGCCGCTCAGGCGATCCCCTCGCCGACCTGCGCGCCCGGGTGCGCAGCTTCACCGGCCAGCCGCTGATCATCGGCTTGCCCGTGCTGGTCGACGAGGCCCGGACCGCCGAGGCGGCTCGCGCTCTGGCCGACGACCTGTCGTGGGCGGCGCAGGACGCCGAGGTCACCGTCGACACGGCGGTGCCCACGGCGCGTGTGAGCGAGTCGTACCCTGGCGGGCTGGTCGACGCCGCGGCGTTGCGGGACCGCCTGGCCGACACGGTGACGCAGGCGATGGACACGTGGCGCGCCACGTGGACCGCCGAACGCGACGGCGACCGGGCCGCCGACGCCGCCGCCGCCCGGATCGCTCCCATCACGGTCGGCGCGGACCCTGTGGCCGAGGAGGTCACGACCGGGCGCGCCGCGGCGATCGCCGCCGAGGCCGAGGCGGTGTGGGCGGGGCAGTACCGCTTCCTCGCCCCGGAGCTCGACGCGGCCGACGGCAGCCTGGCCGCGCCGCGCGCCGGCGACGTCGCTCCCGAGGGTGTCGCGGTGCTGGGGACCCTGATTCCCCGCCGCCTCGCGGAGATGGTCGTCATCCGGGTGTCCGCCGACGACCCGGTCCGCATCGACCCCGCCGCGGTGGCGGACTGGGCTGAGACCGCGGCTGGCGGCGACCCCGTCGAGCGATGGGCCGGCGACCCGGTGAACGCCAGCGCGACGGTCGCCGTGGACTGGGCGGTCCCACCGTCGCGGGAGCGGCCGGAGTCGGTCGAGGGGATCGCCGCGCGTGGCGAGGTGGTGGGCGCCCGTGAGGGGTGGACGGCGGACATCGACGGGCTGGTGGCCGATCTCGAGGCGGCGCCGCCGGCCGACGAGCGCGTGCGGACCATCCCGGTGGAGCCCGTAGCGCCGGACGTGCCGACGGCGGAGGTCGCCGCGCTGGCCGCACCGCAGCCGCTCGGCTCGTTCACGACCTTCTTCACGCCAGGGCAGTCCCGGGTCATCAACATCCGGCGGTTCGCCGAGCTCGTCAACGGGACCGTGGTCGGCCCCGGCGAGGAGCTCGAGCTCAACGACCTTGTCGGCGACCGTACGGTCGAGAAGGGGTTCGCGCCGGGTGGGGCGATCCTCGAGGGCGAGTTCGTCGAGCAGGTCGGCGGCGGGGTAAGCCAGTTCGCCACGACGTTCTTCAACGCGGCCTTCTTCGCCGGCGCGGACCTGCTCGAGCACAAGCCGCACTCGTACTACATCAGCCGCTACCCGGTCGGGCGCGAGGCGACGATCAACTACCCGACCGTGGATCTGCGCATCGCCAACCCCTCAGACCAGGCGTTCGTGATCGCCACACGCACGTTGGACGACTCGGTTACGGTGACGGTCCTCGGCGAGCCGTTCGCGACGGTGGAGCACGCGACGTCCGAGCCGACCAACCGGGTTCCGGGCGAGCTCCGTGACGGCTTCGACGTCACCGTCACCCGCGTCCGGACCTTCACCGACGGCACGACCGACACGGAGGAGTTCTTCCACCGGTACCTGCCGGAGAACCAGCCAAGCGGGCTGTAGCCGGGGCCTCACGGGTCCCAGAGGCGGCGGGCGCGGCGGGCGAGGGCGGCGTGCGCCCGCTCATGGTCGCCGCGCACGAGGGTGCCGTCGGCGACGATCGCCCGACCGTCGACCAGCACGTGGCGCGCGCGGCGGTCGCGACCGAGCACCAGGGCGGCCATGGGATCGGCGATGTCGGCGAGGTCGTCGCCCGGCCACACGGCGATGTCGGCGCGGCAGCCGGGCACCAGGCGCCCGATGTCGGTGCGGCCCAGGCACGTCGCGCCGCCCTCGGTCGCCAGCGCCAGGGCGTCTGCCGGGGAGAACACACCAGGATCGCGGGCCAGCTGGCGAGCGGTGTACAGGCTCTGACGCAGCTCGGCGAACAGCCCTCCCGCCTCGTTCGACGCGACACCGTCCACGCCCAGCCCGACCGGCACACCCCGCGCGATGAGGTCGGTCACCCGGCACGCGCCGGCGCCCAGCCGCGCGTTGCTCGACGGGCAGTGCGCGACACCGGTTCCCGCGTCGGCCAGCCGCCTGATCTCGGCGTCCTGGAAGTGCACGCCGTGCGCGACCCACACGTCGTGCGCGATCCAGCCGAGGTCATCGAGGAGCGCGACGGGACGCTTGCCGAACCTGGCGAGGCTGTCGTCGGTCTCCTCGACCGTCTCGGCGAGGTGGGTGTGCAAGCGCAGGCCGTGCCGCCTGGCCAGCGCGGCGGACTCGCGCATCAGCTCGGGCGTCGCGCTGAACGGGCTGCACGGCGCCACGGTCACGACGACGCGCTCGCCGTCGTGGTGGGTGGCGATCACCCGCTCCGTCGAGGCGAGGATCGAGTCGATGTCCTCGACGACGTGGTCAGGCGGCAGGCCGCCGTCGGACTCGCCGAGGTCCATCGAGCCCCTGGCCAGGTGCAGGCGCACGCCGATCGCGCTGGCCGCCTCGGCGATCGCGTCGAACACGGCGTCGTCGCCGTGCGGCACCAGGTAGTGGTGGTCGGCCGCGGTCGTGCAGCCGGTCAGCGCCAGCTCGCCGAGGCCGACGCGCGCGGCCACGGCGACGTCCTCGGTCCCCAGCCTGGCCCAGACCGGGTACAGCGTCTGAAGCCAGGCGAAGAGGTCGCAGCCGACCGCGCGGCCGCGGGTCATCCACTGGTAGAGGTGGTGGTGGGTGTTGACCAGGCCGGCGGTCACGATGTCGCCGTCGCAGCGCAGCACGGTGTCGCCAGGCTCGGCTCCGACGGTCCCGACCGCCTCGATGAGCCCGTCGCGGACGGCGACATCCCCCGGCCAGCGCGCGCCGCGCAGCACCAGCCGCCCCGTGGTCGCCATCTACGCCCCCCACCCTTCCGGCCCGGACAGGACCGCTTCGTGCCGCTTGCGCTGCCAGCTCACTATCGCTCCGTGGCTTGACATTGCCCATGCAACCGATATAGTACCCGACCGCAAAGTGGACTCTGTCCAGACCGAGGGCCTTCCTCAAGGCCTCAAGGCTCACTCAGCTCAGGGGAAGCGCAACCGGCATCCGCTGGGTGCGGTTCACGCGCGAGCGCGGTGCTGACGCCACCCTCCTTGGGCCGAGCCTCGAATAGCATCGTAGCGCGCAGCGTGCGCCGCAATCGCTGCGTTCCGATCGGTGGCGGCTGCTCAGAATCCGGAGTGCCGTAGGCTGCGGCATGGACATCGACACCGCACTCGAACAGCTGCCGAAGGTCGAGCTGCACTGCCACGTCGAGGGCACGATGCGGCCGCAGACCGTCGTGGAGCTCGCGCGCAAGCACGGCGTGACGCTGCCAACCCAGGACGTGACCCGGCTGTACTCCTACTCCAACCTCGACACGTTCCTCGAGGTGTTCTGGCTGGTGCAGGCCCTGCTGCGCGACCGCGACGACTGGGCGCGGCTGGCCCACGAGAGCGTCGTCGACGGCGCCGCCCACGGCCTGGCCTACCGGGAGACGTTCTTCACGCCGGCGCGGCACCTCGACATGGGCCAGGATCTCGGCGACATCGTCGCCGGGCTGGCCGACGGGCTCGCCGCTGGCGAGGCGGAGACCGGCGCGCGCGTGCTGCTGGTGGCCGACATCGACCGCGCGTACGGGCCTGCGGCCGGCCTGCGGATGGTCGAGCGCCTCGTCGAGCTGCGCACGGCGGGCGCGCCGGGGACCGAGCGCGTGCTCGGCGTCGGCCTCGACTCCACCGAGCTCGGCGTCGACCCCACGACGTTCGCCGAGGCGTTCGCGGTCGCGGGACGGGCAGGGCTCCGGCGGACGTCGCACCAGGGCGAGGAGACACCGCCGACGCACATCGCCGCTGGCGTCGACGTGCTCGGCTGCGAGCGGATCGACCACGGCCTGTCGATCCTCGACGACCCGGAGCTGACCAAGCGACTGGCGCAGGAGCGGGTCCCCCTGACGGTCTGCCCGAACTCCAACATCCGCATCGCCAACCGCGTGCAGCGCCTGGAGGACCACCCGTTCCGGCGGATGCGCGAGGCCGGCCTGCTCGCGACGCTCAACACCGACGACCCCGCGCTCACCGACCTCGACCTGGGCTACGAGTACCGCTCGGTCCGCGCCGCCTACGGCTACACCTGGGAGGACATGGTCGAGATCGCGCTCGACGGCGTCGAGGCGACCTGGCTGGACGAGGACGACCGACGTGCGCTGTCGGCCCGCATCCGCAACGCCGCGGCGTCGCTGGCGCCGACCACGTTCTAGCCCTGCCGGTCCCCGGGCGCCAACGCGGGACAGAACGTACGAAGATGTCGTACGAAGTGTCCGAACTGCAGCCTGCAGAGCGCTGGGATGGCTCGCGGCTCGCCCGCAACCGCCCGCAACCGCCGGGCTCGGGGATCTCAGTCCCCGACCGCGGGCGCGCTCAGCGGCGGTGGCGCCTCACGGCGGGAGGTGAGCCATGCTCCCGCGAGCACCAGCGCGGTGCCGAAGGCGGCCAGAGGCGCGATCTCCTCGCTGAGGAAGACGACGCCGAGGATGATCGCGACCACGGGCACGAAGTAGATCGCCACCGACCCGCGCGGGCCACCGACGCGTCCCACGAGCGTGAACATCAGCACGAACGCCAAGCCCGTGCCGAGCACGCCGAGCGGGATCATCGCGACCGCCGCGTCCCACGTCCACCGCGACCCGGGCAGGCTGGCGAGACCGAAGGGCACCACGATCAGCAGCGCGGCCAGTTGGGCGCGCAGCAGGACCGGTAGGGCCCCGTAGCGCTGTTGCAGGGGCACAGCGAGGTTGGCGGACAGGCCGTAGAGGGCGACGGCCAGCACCACCAACGCGGCGCCCAAGGCGGTCGAGCGCGAGCCCTGCAGCTCGGGCCACGAGATCGCCACGACCCCGGCGAAGCCCACCGCGATGCCCAGCAGCTGCGTCCGTCCAGGCGCGCGCCGCAGCAGCGCCACGGACCACGCCGCGGTCGTCAGTGGCACGGCCCCGTTGAGCATGCCGGCCACGGACGAATCGATCCACTGCTGCGCGATGGGGAACAGCATCAGCGGCACGGCGATCCAGATGAGCCCCAAGAAGGCCACCCGGGGCATGTCCTCGCGCGCCACCGCGGCCCGCGCCCGCGGGACCAACCCCAGCGCCGCCGCCCCCAACCCCACGCGGGCCATCGTGACGACCCCCGGCCGCAACGACTCCAGCCCGATGTCCATGAACAGGAAGGATGATCCCCAGATCAGCGCGACGGCTGCGAGCAGACCCCACTCCGCCGACCCGAAGGCGTCGAGTCTCGTGCCGGCCCCCGTTTCCAGAAGCCTCCGACGTTGTGTGGGGGTCGCACCCATACGCCTAGCCTGCCCGCTGCGACGGTTAAGTTCAAACGAGAATTGTTTAGCAGATTGGTGTAGCGTTGCTTCATGCTCAACCTGGAGCGCCTGCGCGCCCTGCACGCCGTCGCCACGTACGGCTCGGTGAGCGCCGCCGCCCGTGCCCTGCACGTCACCACATCGGCCGCCTCCCAGCAGCTCGCCAAGCTCGAGCGGGAGGTCGGTCAGCCGCTGCTCGAACGCAACGGCCGGGGTGTGCGGCTGACCGATGCGGCGGAGCTGCTGGTCCAGCACGCGGAACAGATCTTCTCGAGCGTGGAGGCGGCCGAGGCCGACCTGGAGGCCCATCGCGGCAGCGTCGTCGGACAGCTGTCGATCGCCGCGTTCCCCACCGCCGCGCGCGGCCTCGCGCCGGCTGCCCTGCGGGCGCTGCGGGATCAGCACCCACAGCTGCGCGTCCAACTGGCCGAGCGGGAGCCGTGGGAGACGCTGCCCCTGGTCGCGCGCGGGGATCTCGATCTGGCGGTCGTCAACGACTGGTTCAACGCGCCGCTCGCGCTGCCCGACGGCATCGAGAAGGCCTCGCTGCTTGACGACCTCGCCGACGTCGCGCTTCCTGCCGGTCACCCGCTGGCCGACAGGGACGTCGTGGATCTGGATGACCTGGCCGGCGAGCCGTGGGTCGCCTGGACGCCTGGTTCGATGTGCCACGACTGGCTGGTCCACACCCTGCGGACGCGCGACATCGAGCCGGTCATCGCCCACACCGCCGAGGAGCACGCCACCCAGCTCGCGCTGGTCGCGGCGGGGCTCGGGGCGGCGATCATGCCCCGGCTCGGTCGTGACCCGGTCCCCGACGGTGTCTGCGTGGTCGGGGTCCGGCAGACCTTGAGCCGGCACATCTACGTGATCTGGCGGGCGGACGCCGCCCGCCGTCCGGCCATCCGCGCCGCCGTCGACGCTCTCCGCGCAGCCGCCGCAGGGGTGCCCTGCTACGTCTGAGCTGCGCCCCTGGAGGCCGCTTGGGGCATGGCGATGTCTGCGGCGCGGACCGGGACGCGGGCGAGCTCGACGCCGGTCGCGGCGCGGATCGCGGCGACGACGGCCGGGGTCGAGGAGATCGTGGGCGCCTCGCCGACGCCCTTGGCGCCGAACGGCGCACCCGGCTCGGGCTGCTCGATGAGCGTGGCCGCCACCGCCGGCATGTCCAGCGCCGTCGGGATCAGGTAGTCGGTGAACGACGGGTTCTGGATGCAGCCGTCGGCGACCAGCACCTCCTCCATGACGGCCAGGCCGACGCCCTGCGCGATGCCGCCCTCGATCTGGCCGATGACCGCCAGCGGGTTGAGCGCGCGTCCGATGTCCTGGCCGGTGGCGATCTGCACCACGCGGACCAGCCCGAGCCCGGGGTCGACATCGACGACAGCGCGGTGCGCCGCGAACGCGTACGACACGTGCGCGTCACCCTGGCCGCGTTCGTCGAGCGGGGAGGTCGGCCGGTGGTGATGCTCACGGAGCTCCTCGATCGGCCCCGCGGACAGGTCCCCGCCGCGAGCCGCCAGCGCGATCTTCACGGCCTCGCACGCGGCCTGCACCGCGCCGCCTGACATCCATGTCTGGCGGGACGCGCTGGTCGAGCCCGCCGAACCGACGCCCGTGTCGGCTGTACGCAGCACCACCCGCTCGACGCCCAGCTCGGAGCGGACGACCTGCTGGGCGAGCGTGACGAACCCCTGCCCGACCTCGGCCGCGGCGCAGTGGACGGTCGCGACCGGCTCACCGTCCGCGGCGAGCTCCAGGCGCACCGCCGCGGTCGAGTAGTCGTCGAAGCCCTCGGAGTACAGCAGGTTCTTGAACCCCACCGCGAACCCGACGCCGCGCCGGACGTCCGCGGAGTCCACGGTCAACCCGGCGCCGCCCGGCCGCTCGAGGGGGTCGTCGGCGGCGGGCGGTGGCAGGGGGTGGGCGACCGCGGCCTCGATGCACTCGCGGACGGGCGCGACCCCGGTGATGCGCTGCCCGGTGGGGAGCACGTCACCGGTCCGCAGCGCGTTGCGCAGCCGCAGGTCGACGGGGTCCATGCCGAGCGCGGCCGCCAGCCGGTCCATCTGCGACTCGTGGCCGAAGCAGGCCTGCACGGCCCCGAACCCGCGCATCGCCCCGCACGGCGGGTTGTTGGTCCGCACGGCCCAGCCGTCGATGACCGCGTTGGGCACCCGGTAGGGACCGGCGGCGAAGCAGGAGGCATTCGCGATGACCGCCGTGGACGAGGATGCGTAGGCGCCACCGTCGAGCACCAGCCGCGCCTCGACCTTGACCAGGTCACCGGTCCGGGTCGCATGGTGCCGGTAGGTCATCCGCGCGGGATGCCGGTGGACGTGCCCGAAGAAGGACTCCTCGCGCGAGTACAGCATCTTGACGGGCCGGCCGGTCGCCAGCGCGAGCAGGCACAGGTGCACCTGGAGGCTGACGTCCTCCCGGGCGCCGAACGCGCCGCCGACCCCCGACAGGGTGAGACGGACCCGCTCGGGCTCGAGGTTCAGGCAGGCGGCGACCTGGTCGCGGTCGACGTGCAGCCACTGCGTTGAGATGTAGAGGTCGACGCCGCCGTCCTCGGCGGGGATGGCCAGACCGGACTCGGGGCCGAGGAACGCCTGGTCCTGCATCCCGACCTCGTAGGCGCCCTCCACCACCACGTCGCCGGCCGCGTCGGGGTCGCCATGGACGATCCGGACGTGGCGGAAGACGTTGCCGTCGGGATGGATCGGGATCGCGTCGATCGCGGCCTCGGGGTCGACGAGCGGGTCGGCGACGTCGTAGTCGACGACCACTGCAGCCGCGGCGCGGCGCGCGGTCTCCGGGTGGTCGGCGGCGACGACCGCGACCGCCTCGCCGTGGTAGCGGACCACGTCGCTGGCGAACACCGGCTGGTCGGTGTGCTCGAGGCCGTACGTCGCGCGACCGGGGACGTCCGCGGCGGTGAGCACCGCGTGGACCCCTGCCATCGCCTCGGCAACGGTGGTGTCGACACGCACGATGCGTGCCGAGGGGTGCGGGCTGCGCACCGTCCGGCCCCACAGCATCTCATCCGCCCACAGGTCGGAGGAGAACGCGAACTGGCCGCGCACCTTGGGCGTGCCGTCCGGACGCGGCGCGCTGGTGCCGAGCCCGTGGCCGACGACACGGTCCGCGCGCTCACGGGTGCTGGTGTCAGTCATTGCGCGTCGCCCTGTTGGGCGGCGCGGACCGCGGCGAAGATCCGGCCGTAGCCGGTGCAGCGGCACAGGTTGCCGGAGATGGCCTCGCGCAGCTCGGTCTCGCTCGGGTCAGACGTGCGCTGGAGGAGGTCCGTGACGGCCATCACGAGCCCCGGCGTGCAGAAGCCGCACTGCACCGCGCCCTCGTCAAGGAACGCCCGCTGGACCGGTGTGCTCCCCGCGCCGAGCCCCTCGACGGTGGTCACCTCCGCGTCGACCGCGTCTGCCGCGAGCAGGCAGCAGGCGTTGACGAGCACCCCGTCGCAGAACACCGAGCACGAGCCGCACTCGCCCTGCTCGCACGCGTTCTTGGACCCTGGCAGGCCGAGCCGCTCGCGCAGGACGTACAGGAGGCTCTCGCCGAGCCACGCCTCGCGCACCTGCTCGTCCCGGCCGTTGATGCGCAGCCCGTAGGTCTCGTTCATGGTTCCAGACCCCTGGTGAGGGCGCGCTCGACGAGCACGCCGACGCAGTGCCGCCGGTAGTCGGCGGTGGCGCGGTGGTCGGTGATCGGCTCGGCGGCCTCCGCGGACAGGGCTGCGGCTCGCTGGATGGCGTCGCGGTCGGCGCGCAGCGCGTCCCAGTCGACGAGCGGGGCCAGCGCGTCCTCGGCGGCGGTCGCACGCAGCGGGCGCGGACCGACCGAGCCGAGGCCGATGCCGACCCTGCGCCGGTCGGCGTCCACGACGACGGCGCAGCACGCCACGGAGATCACCATCGCGTTGCGGGGCCCGACCTTGAGGAAGAGCTGCGGACCGCGCGGCCGGCGAAACCGGACGTCGCGGATGAGCTCCCCGGGACGGATCGCGGTGCGCTTGGGCCCGGTGATGAAGGCGTCGAGCGGCAGGGTCCGGTCCCCTTCGGGTCCCGCGAGCGTGACAGCGGCGTCCAGCGCCGCGAGCACCGGGAGCGTGTCCCCCGCGGGGCTCGCGGTCCCCACGTTGCCGCCGACCGTCCCCGCGTTGCGGATCTGCGGCGAGCCGACCGTCCTGGCCGCCGCGGCCAGCGCCGGCAGCTCGTCGGCGAGGTCGTGCTCCAGGACCGAGTAGGTCACGCCGGCGCCGAGGACGACCTCCTCGCCGACCTCGAACGCGCCCAGCTCGGCGACCCGCCGCAGCGCGACGATGTCGTCCGGGCTCCTGCGGCCGAAGTTGATCTCGACCATGAGATCGGTGCCCCCGGCGAGCAGCTGCGCGCCGGGCAGCGCGCCGAGCGCGTCGAGCGCGTCGGCGACGGTGCGTGGGCGGGCGATGGTCACGTCTGCATCTCCAAGGGCGGTGCTTGGCACCGCCACCACCAGGGTTGTGAGAATCGCCCTCGCAAGCCCGGGCGCATTCACATGTCAGCATCTCATGGCCATCGCTTCGCGATGGCCACAACCGAGATTGTGAGAATCGCCCTCGCAAGCTCGGGCGCATTCACGTATCAGGCAGCGTGGGGCCTGGCGGCCGCGCAGTCAACGACCGGCGCTGGCGGCCACGTGGAACGCCGCGCTCTGGCGGACGGGGCGCGGTTGTGGACAACTCGGCGCAGCCGCGACCGCGGCGGTCTACGCTGGGGTCATGCCGGTGGCCACCCGCATGACCGTGAAGGAGTTCCTCGCCCGCGACTGGCCGCGGGGGACCCAGCTCGTGCGCGGGGAGGTCGTCGTGAACCAGCCGGGGTTGGTCCACCAGCGGGCCCTCCTGCGGATTCTCGAAGCCCTTCGGGGATGGGTCCTGGCCGGCGCCGGCCGTGGCGAGGCCGGCATGCCCATCGATGTGCGGATCGGCGACGAGCTCTACGCGCCGGACGTGTGGTGGATGAACGAGGGTCACCGCCCTCCTCCGGGCGCGGACCGGCTCGACGGCGTGCCGGACCTCGTGGTCGAGGTGCGCTCGCCCTCGACATGGCGCTTCGACGTCGGTCCGAAGCGGGCGACCTACGAGCAGGCGGGCGTGTCCGAGCTGTGGCTGGTCGACACGGCGGCTCCCAGCGTGCTGGTCTACCGTCGCTCGGAGGCTTCGCACCCCGGTTTCGACGTCGCGCTCGAGGTGGCTGCGCCCCACCTGCTCACCTCCCCGCTGCTGTCCGGCTTCACGCTGCCCGTGGACACGATCTTCACCGCTTGAGCCGCTGGCGTTGACAGGCGGTGACCGCCGCGCGATTGTCGGCTCCATGGGACTTGTGCTGGTCGCGGAGCAGGCCGTCACGCCGCAGGGCGTGCGTAGCGCCGCGGTGCACACCGACGACGGCCGCATCGTGGCCGTGACAGACCCTGACGAGGCGCCCGCCGACGCCGAGGTCGTGGACGGCGTGCTGATCCCCGGCCTGGTTGACACGCACGTGCACTGCAACGAGCCCGGTCGGACCGAGTGGGAGGGGTTCGCGACCGCCACCCGCGCGGCCGCGGCCGGCGGGATCACCACCCTGGTGGACATGCCGCTCAACGCGATCCCGCCGACGACGACCGTCGCCGCGCTGGACGTCAAGCGCGCGTCCGCCCAAGGTCAGTGCCACACCGACGTCGGCTTCTGGGGCGGGGCGGTGCCGGGCAACCTCAGAGACCTCAAGGCGCTGCACGACGCCGGCGTGTTCGGCTTCAAGGCGTTCCTGACGGACTCGGGCGTGGCGGAGTTCCCCGCGCTGCGAGGAGACGAGCTGCCCGACGTCATGGCCGCCATCGCCGGGTTCGACGGCCTCCTGCTGGTCCACGCCGAGCATCCCGACCGCGTCGCCGGCTGCATCGGCGACGGCGCTCGTTTCGCGACCTGGCTGGCGTCCAGGCCCGCCGAGGCGGAGGACGAAGCGGTCGCGGCGGTGATCGACGCCAGCCGCGCGACCGGCTGCCGGGCGCATGTCGTCCACCTGTCGAGCGGCGCCGCCGTGAGTCTGCTGCGCCGAGCGCAGGCGGAGGGGGTGCGCGTGTCCGCCGAGACCTGCCCCCACTATCTCGCTCTGTGCGCCGAGGACATCCCCGACGGCGCGACTCTGTTCAAGTGCGCGCCGCCGATCCGCGAGCGAGCCAACACCGACGCGCTGTGGGACGGCCTGGTCGACGGGACGATCGGCCTGGTCGTCAGCGACCACTCGCCCGCCCCGCCTGAGCTGAAGGCCGGCGACTTCGCCACCGCGTGGGGCGGCATCGCGTCGGTGCAGCTGGCGCTTGCGGTCACCTGGACCGCCGCCCGTCAGCGTGGCCTCGGCCTGGCTGACGTCGTCGGGTGGATGGCCGCGGGGCCGGCACGCCTCGCGGGTCTGGCCAGCAAGGGGGCGATCCGCGCCGGCGTCGACGCCGATCTGGTCGCGTTCGACCCGGACGCGGAGTGGACCGTCGACCCCGCGGCGCTGCACCACCGCCACCCGGTCAGCCCCTACGCGGGCCGCCGCCTGCGCGGCCGTGTCCGTCGGACGTGGCTCCGCGGCGAGGCCGTGGACGGCGCTCCGCGCGGTCGGATGCTGGAGGCAGCCCGATGATCGACCTGTCAGCACGGCGCCTTGGCGGCATGGTGCTCGCGGCCAGCGACGAGTTCTTCGCGCCCGCCGGACAGCTGCTCGCGCCTGAGCCGCCGGTCTTCGACCCGCACGGCTACAGCGACCGCGGCAAGGTGATGGACGGCTGGGAGTCCCGACGGCGCCGCGACGCCGGCCACGACTGGGTGCTGGTGCGCCTCGGTGTCGCGGGTGTCGTGCGCGAGGTCGTCGTCGACACCAGCCACTTCCGCGGCAACTTCGCGTCGGGTTTCAGCCTGGAGGGCTGCGCCGTCGACGGCCACCCCGGCGTCGCAGAGGTGCAAGCGGCTGCCTGGTTCCCGATCGTGGAGCGGACGCCGCTGGAGGGCGACGCCGAGCAGGTCTTCCCGGCCGGTGCGGGGATCCGTGCCACCCACGTGCGCCTGCGCATCTTCCCCGACGGCGGCGTCGCCCGGCTGCGCCTTCGTGGTGAGGCGCTGCCCGATCTGCGCCGCGTCGGCCGGCTGCCGCTCGACCTTGTCGCCTCCGCCAACGGCGGCGCCGTGCTCGACTGCAGCGACAAGTTCTTCTCCTCCCCGGAGAATCTCATCGCGATCGGCGACAGCCGCGACATGAGCGACGGCTGGGAGACGAAACGGCGGCGCGGACCAGGACACGACTGGGTCGTCCTCCGATTGGCCGCTGAGGGCACGGTCGCCCGCGTCGAGATCGACACGACGCACTTCAAGGGCAACCACCCTGACACCTGCACCCTCGACGTGCGCGCCGACACCGGCGACTGGCTCCCGCTGCTGGAACGCAGCCCGCTCGCTCCGCATGCGCGGCACGCCTTCGACGTCGTGGACGCGCCGCCCGCGACCGAGGCGCGCCTGTCGATCCACCCTGACGGCGGCGTCGCGCGGCTGCGCCTGGTCGGCGCCGTCACCGACCAGGGCTGGCGGGCGTGGGGGACCCGCTGGCTGGGCGCGCTCGACCCCGAGAACGCAGCCGCCGAGCTGCGCGCCTGCTGCGCCGCGCGCCGCTGGGTCGACGGCATGCTGGCCCGGCGCCCGTGGGCCGACGCCGACGCGCTGCTGGCGGACGCGGACGCGGTGTGGCTGGAGGCCCAGCCCGAGGACTGGGACGAGGCGTTCGCCGCCCACCCGCCCATCGGCGACCGCGAGGGATCGTCGTGGTCGCGGCAGGAGCAGGCCGGCGCCGCCGGCGCCGACACCGCCACGCGCACGGCGCTGGCGGAGGCCAACCGGGCCTACGAGGAGCGCTTCGGCCGGGTGTTCCTGATCCGCGCGACCGGCAGGACCGCACCCGAGATCCTCGCTGCGCTGCGCGCGCGGCTGGGCAACTCCCCCGACGCGGAGCTGCGAGTCGCGGTCGAGGAGCAGCGACAGATCACCCGGCTGCGTCTGGAGAAGCTCCTCCGACCCGCACAGGCCTCCACTCAGGCCGCCCGAGCCCAGCCTGGCGCCCGATGATCTCAACCCACGTCCTGGACACCGCCCGCGGCCGGCCCGCCAGCGACGTCCACGTCACATTGCACCGCCGTGACGGTGACGGGTGGGAGCTGCTGGCCGAGGCACGGACCGACGACGACGGCCGCGTCGCCGAGCTGCTCGCAGACGGCCATGTTCTCGCGGCTGGCGTCCACCGGCTGCGGTTCGACACCGGCGCCTACCTCGGCGGCGAGGGGTTCTACCCCGAGGTGGCGATCGTCTTCTCCGTCCGGGACGCCAGCGAGCACCACCACGTGCCGCTGCTGCTCAGCCCGTACGGCTACTCGACCTACCGGGGGACGTGATGCGGCTCGGGGAAAACCGCTACGGCAAGTCGGGCATCAGGCTGGCGACCGTGCTGCGGCGCGGCGAGCGCCACGACTTCACCGATCTGACGGTCGACGTCGCGGTCGAGGGCGATTTCGCCGCCGCGCACGTCGCGGGCGACAACGCCCGCATCCTGCCGACCGACACCATGCGCGGCACGGTGTACGCGTTGGCCAAGCGGGAGCCGGTCGGCAGCGTCGAGTCCTTCGGCCTCCGGCTGGCGCGCCACTTCGTCGACACGGTCGAGCCGGTGTCCGCCGCCATCGTGTCCCTGGCGGAGCAGCCGTGGACCCGCATCGACGTCGACGCCTCGCCCCACCCCCACGCCTTCACCAAGGCGGCGGGAGGGAGGCGCACCGCGGTCGTCCAGGCGACCTCGGGCGGCGACGCGGACGTGCTGGCGGGTGTGGAGGACCTGTACGTCGCCAAGACCGCGGGCTCGGGATTCGCCGGCTTCCTCAGCGACGAGCTCACGACGCTGCCGGAGACCGACGACCGGATCCTCGCGACGGCGATCACCGCGCACTGGCGCCTGCGCGGCCTCGACCACGACTGGGACCGCCTCGCGG
>JACDBB010000165.1 GCA_013695145.1 Euzebyales bacterium | reverse complement strand
GGCGGCCAGCGCCTCGCCGGTGCCCGGCCCCACCGCGGCCAGCCGCGTCGCCGCGAACAGCCGGGCGTCGGCGCCCAGCGCCGCGACGGCGGCGAACGCCCCGTCCACGCCGTTGGCCGAAGTTAACGCGGTCCACGCGTATGCGCCGTCGGACACCCGGGCCAGCGCCCCGCGCAGCCCGTCGGGATCACGGCTCGGCTCGATCGCGATCGTCGGTGCCTCGACCGGTTGCGCGCCAAGCGCCCGCAGCCGCCCGGACAGGGCGCTGGCCTGGTGACGGGTCCGCGGCACCAGGACGGACACGCCGTGCAGCGGGCGGGTGTCGAACCAGCGCAGCTCGTCGCGCAGCGCGGCGACCTGACCCACGACGATGATCGCGGGGTTGGCGAAGCCGACCGCCTCTGCCTGGTCCGCCGCGTCGCCGAGCGTGGCCACCAGCGTCTCCTGCCGCGGTGTCGTCCCCCAGCGCACCAGCGCGACCGGCTCCCCCGACGGGCGGCCACCGGCGACCAGCGCCGCGGCGATCTCACGCAGCCGGCCCACCCCCATGTAGAGCAGGAGGGTCCCGGGGAAGCGGGCCACCGCCGCGTAGTCGACCTGCGCGCCGGGCTTGGCGGGGTCCTCGTGGCCGGTGACGACGGCGAACGCCGGCGAGATGCCCCTGTGGGTGACCGGGATGCCCGCGTAAGCGGGTGCGGCGACGCCGCTGGTCACCGCCGGCACCACCTCGAACGGCACGCCGCCGGCGACGCAGGCCTGCGCCTCCTCCGAGCCGCGCGCTAGCACGAACGGGTCGCCGCCCTTCCAGCGCACCACCGCGTGGCCAGCCTGCGCCTTGGCCACCAGGAGCGCGTCGATCTCCTCCTGCGGCAGCGCGTGGCGGTCGGGCAGCTTGCCGACGTAGACCTGCTCGCAAGCGTCACCGCACAGCGCCAGCGGCTCGGCGGGCGCCAGCCGGTCGTAGGCGACGAAGGTCGCGGTGGACAGCAGGCGGGCGGCCCGCAGGCCGACCAGCCCTGGGTCGCCCGGACCGCCGCCAACGAGGTGCACCGTCCCGCGCTCGGCGGCCGGGCCGCCGAAGGGGATGTCGCTCACGACCTGGTGCCGAGGGCTGCGGCGACGTCACGCGCCAGCTCGGCGCCGAGCCGTTCGGGCTCGCGGTCGGACCCGCGCGAGGACAGCCGCACGACCCGCCGTCGACCGGGGTCTCCCAGCATCCCGATCAGCTCCAGCCGGCCGCCACCGATCAGCGTCCCGAGCGCGCCGATCGCGGCCAGGCACCCCCCACCGAGGGTCGCGGCGAACGCGCGCTCCGCGGTGACCTGCACATGGGAGCGCGGGTCGTGGACCGCCTCGCAGGCGGAGCGGCTGTCGTCGTCGTCCACCCGGCACTCGACGGCCAGGGCGCCCTGGGCGGGGGCGGGCAGGCACTCGCCCGGCTCGAGGAGGTAGGCCTTGAGCGGCAGCGTGAACGCACCGACGCCGCCCTGCTCGGGCGGGCTGTACAGCCGCTGCATCCCCGCCGCGGCGATGACGATCGCGTCGAGCTCGCCCTCGGCCACCTTGCGCAGGCGGGTGTCGAGGTTGCCGCGCACCGCGAGCACCTGCAGTCCCGGCTTGACGTTGAGCAGCTGCAGTCGGCGGCGCTCGGAGGACGTGCCGACGGTGGCCGTCGCTGGCAGGTTCGCCAGCGCGTAGCCGTCCCTTGAGACCAGCAGGTCGCGGGGGTCCGCCCGGACCGGCACCGCCGCGATGACCAGGCCGGGCACCTCCTCGCTGGGCAGGTCCTTGTAGGAGTGGACGACCATGTCGGCGTCGGTGTCGAGGACCGCCTGGCGCACGGTGTCGACGAACAGGCCCTTGGTGTCGAACGCCGCGACGGCCTTGTCGGGCTGCTGGTCGCCGGTGGTCGCCAGCGGCACGAGCTCGAACTCCGAGCCCGTCCGCTCGGCGATCAGCTGCCCGACCTGGTGCGCCTGGGCCCGCGCGAGCGCCGACCTGCGGCAGGCGAGCCGCAGCAAGGGGCTCAGTCGTGCTCCGGGAGGTCGAACAGCTCCCGGAGCATCGTGGCGTGGTCCTCGCCGCCGCGGGCGTCGGCGATCGCCTTGAGCCGCACGGTCGGGTCATGCAGCAGGGTGTTGACGATGCCTTTGGTCAGTGCGTCCAGGGCGGCGCGCTCGCGGTCGTCCAGGTCGGCGAAGCGGGGGCCAAGGCGCGCGATCTCGGCCTGCCGCACCTGCTCGGCGCGCCCGCGCAGGGCGCTGATGGTCGGCTCGACGCGCATCCCGCGGGTCCAGGAGGCGAAGCGGGCGGCCTCGGCCTGGACCAGCTCGCGGGCTTTCGCGACCTCCTCGCCGGTGCGGCCGGTGTCGGCCAGCGCGCGGACCGCGTCCACGTCGAGGACGGTGACGCCGGGCAGGTCGCCGCAGCCGGGGTCCACGTCACGGGGGACGGCCAGGTCCAGCAGGGCAAGCGGGCGCTGCCCGCGCTGCGCCATGACCCCGGCGAGCGTGTCGCGGTCGATGACGGGCTGCGCCGCGCCCGTCGAGGACAGCACCAGGTCGGCGTCCGCCAGCCCGCGTCGCAGCGCGCCCAGGTCCAACTGCTCGGCGCCCACGCGGGCGGCCAGTCGCTCGCGCTTGGGCGCCCCGCGGTTCGCGACCATGATGCGCCCGGCGCGGTCGGCCAGCCGTGTCGCCGCCATGCCGCCCATCTTCCCGGCGCCCACGATGAGGATTGTGCGGCCGCTGAGATCGCCGACGACCCGCTCCGCGGCTTGCAGCCCGACGTCCACCATGGAAGACGCGCCAGCCGAGATGCCGGTCTCGGCGCGCGTCCGCTTGCCCACCCGCAGCGCCTGGCGGAACAGCGTGTGCAGCATGTGGGCTGCCGCGCCCTCGGCCTCGGCCTCGGCGAACGCCTGCTTCACCTGGAGCTGGATCTGCCGCTCGCCCACGACCATCGAGTCCAGGCCGCTGGCCACCGCGAACAGGTGCCGCGCCGCGCCCTCGTCGTAGTAGTCGTAGACGAGGTCGGTGATGTCGTCAGGCGCGCCGCCCGACCACTCGGCGAAGTGGTTGCGGATGTCGGCCATGGCGCCGTGGTAGCGGCCCACATGGGCGTACACCTCGACCCGGTTGCAGGTCGACAGGACGACGGCCTCGCTGATGTAGGGACGGCTCGTCAGCGAGCGCAGCGCCTTCGGCAGCTGCTCGGCGGGGACGGCCAGCCGCTCGAGCAGGCCGATCGGAGCGGTCCGGTAGTTCAGTCCGCAGGCGAGAACAGACACGCGAGCGCAGCTTCTTTCGCAAGATCGGGATGGCCAGTGCGAAGGATTCTTAGGATATCGGTGTCGAGTACCGCCCGCCAACGGGCCGCGCGTTGGGACGCTGGCAACCTCCCCAGCTCGTCCCGCACGGCGGGATCGGCGCGCAGGTCGCCGAGCAGCGCCGCGAGCTCGCCATGCTCAGGACCGTAGCGCTCGCCGAGCTCAGAGCGGATCCGGCGCGCCAACGCCGGCGCCGCGCCGCCGGTCGACACGGTGATCGCCAGCGGGCCGCGACGCACCACGCTCATCAGCGCTGCGGTCCCGCCGCCGTCTATGCGCAGGCACAGGGTCGCGGCCGCTGCCGCGTCGGCGGCGACACGGTCGTTGACCGCATCGTCCGCCGTAGCGGCGATCGCCAGCACCGCGCCCTCGATGTCCCCGGTCGCGTACGCGCGCCGCCACCAGACGAGGCGGCCGTCGTCCGCCGCCTCACGGACGTCGGCGCAGGCCTCTTCGGCGACGACCGTCAGGACGGCGCCCGCGTGGAGCACCGACGCGTACTTCGACCAGCCGACGTCCCCCGCGCCGATCCCGACGACCGCGAGGCCGTCGAGCCGCACGCTCAGCGGCAGCCAGGAGATTCCGCGCTCGCTCACGCCTCGGCGTGCGGGAGCGCGGCCTCTTCCAGGCGGCGGCGGGCGGTGCCGTGGCGCACCGACTCCTCGGCGACGCGGCGCTGCTCGTAGAAGGACAGGATCTGCAGCTCGATCGACAGGTCGACCTTGCGCAGGCTGACCCCTTCGGCGACCTGCAGCACCGCGGGCGCGAAGTTGAGGATCGAGGTGATGCCGGCGGCGCAGAGGCGGTCACCGACCTCCTGCGCGTGGGGGCCGGGCACCGCGATGATGCCGATGGAGATCTCCTCCTCCTTGACGATCCGCTCGACGTCGTCGAAGTGCAGGACGTCCAGCCCCGCGACCATCTGCCCGACCTTGGAGGTGTCGGTGTCGAGCAGCGCGGCGATGCGGAAGCCGCGCTCGGCGAAGCCGCCGTAGTTGGCGAGCGCGTGCCCGAGGTTGCCGATCCCGACGATGCAGGTCGCCCAGTCCTGGGTGAGGCCGAGCTCGCGGCTGATCTGGTGGATCAGGTACTCGACGTCATACCCCACCCCACGTGTGCCGTAGGAGCCGAGGTAGGACAGGTCCTTGCGGATCTTGGCCGAGTTGACGCCCGCCGCCGTCGCGAGCGCCTCACTGGACACGGTGTGGGTGCCGCGTTCCGCCGTGTCGACCAGCGCCCGCAGGTACACGGGCAGCCGTGCGACGCTCGCCTCCGGGATCTGCCTGGCGGCCACACCGCCCCTTCCTCGCACCATTTCGACGGTGCGTCCGTTCACCACGGACCAGCGGTTTCACAATGGTACGTGCGCCGCGCGGCGCGGACAAAGCCACGTCACGCCGGTCGCGTCGACACCTTGTCGACTTGACTGCGCCATGCGCGGGAATATCGACACGGTGTCGGGCCGGCCGGGTCGGGCCGGGCACGTCAGCGGTCCGCCGCGCGCAGGTGCTCGGCGAGGCGGCGCAGGCCCTCGGCGGTGCTGACCTGGGGGACGTAGCCGAGGTCACGGCGGGCGGCGCGGAGATCGAACCAGTGGGCGGTGGCGAGCTGCCGCGCGAGGAAGCGCGTCACCGGCGGGTCGTCGTCGCGGCCGGCCAGGCGCCATGCGGCCTCGGCGACGGCGCCGGCGGCCAGGGCCAGCGGCAGCGGCACGCCCCGCTTGGCCGGCGGCAGGCCCGCCGCCGCGAGGATGCCGTCGACGAGCTGGCCGACGGGGGTGGGCTCCCCGTTGGCGATGAAGTAGGCCCTGCCGCGTGCGGGCGCGTCCGGGGCGGTCAGCGCCTCGGCCGCCAGGACGTGCGCCAGCGCGGCGTTGTCGATGTAGGTGGCATCGACCAGCGCCGCGCCGTCACCGACCAGCCGGAGACGGCCCGACCGCGCGCGCGCGACGATGCCGGGGACCAGATGGTTGTCGCCGGGCCCCCACACCAGGTGCGGGCGCAGCGCGACCGTGGCGAGGTCACCGCCGTCGGCCGCGAGCACGAGCCGCTCGGCCACGGCCTTGGTCGCCGGGTACGCGGCGCGGTGGCGCGCCGGGACGGGGACCGACTCGTCCACCCCGTGCAGGTCGCGGCCGGCGTGGACGACGCTCGGCGTGCTGGTGTGCACCAGCCGGGCCACCCCGTGCCGGCTGCAGGCCGCCAGCACATGCCGTGTCCCGTCGATGTTCGCCGTCGCGTACGCGCTGCGCGGGCCACCAACCCCGGCGCGCGCCGCCACGTGGAAGACCGCGTCGCAGCCGGCGACGGCATCGTCGACGGCGCGGGGGTCGGCCAGGTCGCCGCGGCGGGTCTCGATGCCCGCCGCCGCGAGCTGGGGGTAGGACCCGCGGGCGAGGCTGCGGACGGTCCAGCCTCGCTCGACGAGCAGCCGGGCCACCGCGCCGCCGATGAACCCGCCCGCGCCGGTCACCAGCGCGGTGCTCATCGTCCTGGCCCCTCGAGCCATGCCCGCAGCCGGCTGTAGTCCACCTTGGCGTTGTGGCGGATGTCGACCGGGAATCCGGGGTGGTAGCGCAGCGCGCGAATGCCGCGGGTGTGCTGTTGGTCCGCCAGGCGGCCCAGCAGATCCCGGGTGAGCGCGGCGTCGGGAACCACGCTGGGCTCGCACTCGACCACCATGACCGGCCGCTGCGAGCCCCGCGCGCCGAGCCCGACCAGCGCGGCCCGCCGCACGTGGGGGTGGGCCGTGACCACCGCCTCGCACGGCACTGGCCAGCACGGTCCGTCTGCGGTCACGACGCGGTCGACCACGCGGCCGCAGAACCACAGCCGTCCGCGCGCGTCGAGGTGGCCGAGGTCTCCGGTGCGGTGGGCGAGCCGCCCGTCCCAGCGGAGCTTCGCCGCGCGGGTGGCGTCCGGACGGGCGTCGTAGGCGTGGGTCACCTGCGGGCCGCGGACGATGACCTCCCCCACCTCGCCCTGAGGCAGCGTGGCGGTGAGGATGTCGAGGGGACCGTCGTGCACGGCGATGACCGCGACGTCGGTCTCGGGGGCCGCCCGGCCGACGAGCGTGGCCCAGCCGTCGTTCGCCGGGTCGACGGCGAGCAGCTCGTCGGAGTCGACCGAAGCGACCGGCAGTGCCTCGGTCATGCCATAGGGGGTCGCCACCCGCGCGCCCGCCGGCAGCATCGCCAGGGTGTCCTCGACGACCGCGCGGGGGACGGGCGCGCCGGCGGACAGCACCGTGCGCAGGCTCGACGGGAAGCGGTCGCCGGTCCCGGCCCCGTGGCGGGCGACGGCCCGCAGCAGCGCCGGCGAGCCGAACAGGCTGGTCGCCGATCCGGCCGCGCAGGCCGCGATCAGTTTGGCGGGATCGACGTCGGCCGGACGGGTGGGGTCCATGTCGACCAGCACGGTGGTGAGGCCGAGCGCAGGGCCGAACAAGGCGAAGGGGGCGAACGTGGCGACGTTGACGTCACCGGGCGCGAACCCGTACAGGCCCTTGAGCAGCCGCACCTGCGCCGCGAGCTCCGGGTGCCGGTAGACCACGCCCTTGGGCGGGCCGGTCGTCCCGGAGGTGAACAGGATCGCCGCGGCTGCGTCGGGTGGCTGCGGGAGGAGGGCGGACGCTGCGGTGCCGACACCCGCGCCGGCGCGCTCGAGGTCGGCGAGGGCATCCGTCCCCGGCAATCTGGCGCCGACGCTGAACGCCTGGCGGACGGTCGGCGCCCAGCGCAGCGCACGCCGCGCGAGGTGCGCCCGCGGGACCCCGATGAAGGCCTCCGGGCGCGCCTCGGCGAGGCAGGCGCGCATGCGCCTGGGGCCGATTCCCGGGTCGACGAGGATCGGCACCGCCCCCGCGCGCAGCAGCGCGAGGGCGCAGACAACCAGCTCCTCGCCCGGCGGCACCAGCAGGGCGGCGCGCGCGCCACGCCGGACGCCGCGGGCGCCCAGACCCGCGGCCAGCGCGTGGCTCCGCGCCCCCAGCCGGCCGAAGCTGAGCCGCAGCCATGCCCCGCGACGCTGCCGGTCTCCGGTCAGCAGCGCCGGCCGGTCGGGCGCCGCGCCGGCGATCTCGTCGAACAGGTCGAGGATCGTCGGCGGCGGTCGCCCGTCCACGGGGGAACCGGTCACGAGGGAACCGGGGCGGTGCGGTCGAGGAAGCCGCGCACCAGCGCGGCCACCTCGTCGCGGGCGTCCTCGAGGACGAAGTGACCGGCACGCTCGAAGGTGTGCACCTCGGCGTCGGGCAGGTGCAGGCGCCACGCCGCGAGGTAGCCGCCGTCGAACACCGGGTCACGCCCGCCCCAGCACACCAGCGCCGGCCGGTCGGCCAGCAGGTGGAGCCGGTCCTCGGTGGCGGCAAGCGTGGCGTACGCGGCGTCAGTGGGCGCGACCGGGATATCCCTGACGAAGGCGCGGGTCGCGACGCGGTCGGAGGGACGTCGATACGGGGCGAGGTAGCCGCGACGGACAGCGCGTGACAGCGGGCGCGTCACGCCCCGCAGCGCCGCGCCCATGGTGAACAGGCCGAGACAGCGCTCCACGACGTCACCGAACGGACGGCTGCGCACAGCGGCCAACGCCAGAGGCAGCCGCCTGCCTGGCAGCGGACGGAACGCCGCCGTGTTGAGGATCACCAGCCGCGCGACCCGATGGGGGTGCGCGACCGCCCACCCGAGCGCGATCGCTCCGCCCCAGTCGTGGACGCACAGCGTGGCGGGCTCGGAGCCCACCACCTCGTCCATGAGCCGACCGAAGTCCGCGACACGCCGGGCCAGCGTGTACGGGTACCCGCGCGGCTTGTCGGAGCGGCCCATGCCGACGTGGTCGGCGACGACGCAGCGGTGGTCGACGCACAGCTCGGTGATCAGCTCGCGCCACGCGAAGGACCACGTGGGGTTGCCGTGCACCATGACGACGGGCGGTCCGGACCCCTCGTCGAGGTAGGCCATCATGGCCCCGCCGACGTCGAGGAAGCGCGCGGCCCATGGGAAGCGGTCGGGCGGCGCGCCGCGCGGGGTCACCAGACGATCTCGCCCACCGCGGCGTTGAGACCGGAGCCGACGCCGAGCAGGACCACTCGGTCGCCGGAGGAGAGGTTGCCGGCGTCCTGCTCCTTGGAGAGCGTGATGGGGACACCCGCGGGCCCGATGTTGCCGAAGCGGGGATAGATCAGCGGCATCTTCCCGGCGTCGAGGTCCAGCAGGTCGCACAGCATCGTCGTGTGCACCTGGCTGATCTGGTGGACGATGTAGCGGTGCGCCTCGTCGTCGCCCAGGTCGAAGGTCTCGGCGGCCTCCGGGTACAGCTCCTTGGCCAGCGACAGTCCCGCGGTGAGCAGGCCCTTGGTGTCGGTGCGCATGTCGTCGTACTGCCCGATGCACAGGTGGTTGTGCTCGGTGGCCGCCCGGTAGGCGGCACCCCGGTAAAGGTGGCCGTCCTCGACGAGGTCGGCGCGCGACAGCAGCATCGCCGCCGCGCCGGACCCGAGGGTCAGCGAGGCGAACGAGTCGCGGAAGGTCTCGCGGTCGCAGGCGGGGTCGTTCAGACGGGCGATCGTCGTCTCGACGGTGAACCGGCTGCCCTCGCCGTCGACGACCAGTCCATGGTCGATCTGGCCCGCCTCGATCATCGTCGCGACGAGGTCCATGCCGTTCAGGAACCCCAGGCAGGCGTTGGCCACGTCGAAGTTGACGGCCTCGGGGGACAGCCCGAGCTTGGCGTGGACGATGCACGCGGTCGACGGCTCGACGTAGTCGCGGCAGACCGAGGTGTTGACCAGCGCGCCGATCTCGCTGCGCCCGACCGCGCCGCGCTCGAGCAGCCGCTCGGCCGCCCGAGCGGCGACCGCGCTGGGCTGGGTGCCCTCCTCCCAGTAGCGCCGCTCGACGATGCCGGCGAGCTCTTCGAGGACACCGGGCTGCATGCCGAAACGCTCCATCGGGGCGGCCAGCCGCCCATCGATGTCGCGTGAGCTGACGACCACGGGCGCGTCGAGGTGGGCGAGACCGCTGACGACGACGCGGCCGAACGGGGCGGAGGTAGGGGCCAACGCGGGATCTCCTGTATGCCGGGGACGAGCGCGTCGCGTCGACCTCGCGGTTACCTACGGTCCCGTAACACTACCCATGTCGACCGGAGCGGTCCACGGCGATCCGAACCGCCGCGGGGGCCCTCGGTGACGTGCACGCGGGCGGCCAGCTGCGACAACTTCGACGCGCGCTCGCGGTCCAGTGTGATGTTGAGCCGCTGGGTGGCGTTCTCCGTTCGCAAGTGGTACACGCGACGACACGCGCCGTGTGCTGCCCGCCACGGCCGCCGCGGCGCGAGGTCGGGGGTGTCGTCAACCGCTCGTCTCTCCCCGCCGTGGGACTCGAGCGCGGGCGAGGGCTGCGGCGAGCTGCTCGCGGTCGACGTGGAAGTCGAAGAGCTCGACGCCGTCGACCGCGACGACCGGGACGCGGAACGTGTAGCGCGCCCGGAGCTCGGGGGCGGTGTCGATGTCGACGCGCTCGACCCTGGCGCGCCCGTCCGCGACCTCGTCCACGACCGCCTCGGCGGTCCGGCACAACCCGCAGCCGGCTCGTGTGTAGACCGTGATCAGCGGCAGGTCGCTGGTCACGAGGACGGGGACGCGGAAGCGGTCACTGACATGTGAATGCGCCCGAGCCCGCGAGGGCGATTCTCACAGTCGGAGGTTGTGGCCATCGCGAAGCGATGGCCATGAGATACTGACATGTGAATGGCCCTGAGCGCCCAGGGGCGAGCCCCCCGGGGTCGACACCGTGTCGAGATTCCTGCGCTATGCG
>JACDBB010000164.1 GCA_013695145.1 Euzebyales bacterium | reverse complement strand
CACCGCGGGTGTGTCGATCATGTACGCGGGGTTCCTGGCGGCCGGCAAGCCCAGCAGGCGCCGCCAGGATCCCATGACGGCCGCCGCGCGACCGCCACCACCAAGATTGTGAGAATCGCCCTCGCAGGCTCGGGCGCATTCACATGTCAGCATCTCATGGGGGCTGGCGCCCCCACCCCGGATGATGAGAATCGCCTGTCGCGGCTGGTCCGACACTGTGTCGGAACAGCCACGCATAGCGCAGGAGTCTCGACAGGGTGTCGACCCCTGGGCGCTCGCCCCTGGGCACTCAGGGCCATTCACGTGTCAGGCGAGCGCGGCATCGTCGGCTGAGAAGTCGGCATCCTCCGGCTCGGGCGGGTGCTGCTGGTACCACTCCACTGCCTTCGCCAGCGCCGCCTCGGCGTCGCCGTCGCGCCAGCCAACGACCTCGCGCAGCTTGGCTGAGCTGACCAGCAGATGCTGGGACAGCGTTCCCGTGATCGCGAGGTCGGCCGGCAGCCGCTCGTCGTCGACCTGCACCAGCGCTGCGGCGCTGCCCGCCGCGGCCAGGACCCGCTCTGCCCGCGCCCGGTACGGCCACGTGGCGGACTCGGCCACGTTGAACACCTGACCCTCCACCCGGGCCGACCACTCCCCTCCTTCCACCCCGGCGCCGCGATCGGTGATCACCAACCGGACGGCCTCGGCCACGTCGGCGACGTCGACGTGGCTGAACAGGAACGTGCCGGAGCCGACCGGGATCCGTGCCCGGCCCGCGCGCACGCGGCGCAGCACGAAGTCGAAGCGCCGCTGGTAGTCACCCTGGCCGTACACGGCTCCCAGGCGCAGCACCGTCCCCCCGCGCGCCAGGTAGCGCGCCTCCACGTCGAGGTTGCCCCACTGCGGGCCATCCCCAGGCTCCCGCACCGGGGACGTCTCGGTCAGGGGCAGCGCGTCGGTCTGCCGCCCGCCATGCAGCGACGCGAACGCACGGTAGGTGTCGCATGAGGAGATCGCAACCAGCCGGGCGGCATCGGGGATGGCCTCGAGTGCGGTCTCAGCGTCCTCGCCGCCGCTGTTCGACACGTCGACGACCGCGTCGGGCGCGAACGCCGCGATCGCGTCGCGGTGCACGGGCAGCTCGCGCCGGTCGCGGACCAGCAGATGCGTGGCCGGCAGGTCGTCATGGCTGCGCGTGCCCCGGTGCACGCAGCGCACCTCATGGCCCGCCGCGGCGAGCCGCGCGACGATCCCCCGGCCGACGAACCGGGTGCCGCCCAGGACGAGGACTCGCACGGTCGCTCCTTTGCGCAATCGAACGGTTGCACAAAGCCTAGCGTTCTGACAGTGGCACGCGCCGGTGCGGGTCGCCGTCCCGACCGCGCGCCCTTCCGACACCGTGTCGGAATGACTGCGGATAGGGCAGGAGTATCGACACGGTGTTCGAGCAGCCCCGCGAGGGTCGCGTCGGTCGGCCCGTCAGCCAGCGCCGCGGTCGCGGCGCCGGTAGGGCAGCGCCTCCCGGCCGTTGCGGGAGGCCAGCAGCGCCAGCGCCACGAGCGTGACCAGCGCCGGGAGCCCGCTGCGGTCGATGCCCCGCCACGGCATCACCGACGAGGCGAACGCGATGCCGTTTGTGGCCACGGCGAACGGCCACGCCCACGAGGCCTGGGTGAGAGCCGCCCAGGCGACGGCACCGAACAGCACGGCGCCGACCGCGAAGCCCAAGGCGACCGGGACGATACGCGGCGCTCCGAGCGCCGAGACCAACGGCAGGTCGAGGCCGCTGTGCGCCAGCGCCATGAAGATCGCACCGATGACACCCAGCGCGGCCAGCACGCCGACCGCGGTGGCTGCCGGCGGGCGCGCGGTCGTCGGTCGGCGCTTCCAGGTCGTCTGGGACACGAGCGGCATCCTTCGGCAACGGGGTCGGCGGTAGCGCCGCTGGCGGGGACTACAGACTGACCATGGCCAGGTCGGTGACCCGCTTGCCCTCGTCAGCGTCGGTGATCGCGAACCGGACCCGCTGACCGAGCCGCAGCTCGAGCAGACCCGATGCGACGAACGTCTCGGCGTCCACGGGGAGCTCCTCCTGCGTGTCGAGGAGAACGGTCCCGGTGCAGGTCTCCGGGTCGAAGTGCTTCACCGTGCCCTGCGGCATGTGGTGCTCCTGGAGTCGTCGTGCGGACCGGCAGGGTACGCGGTCGCATCACCGCGGTGCCAGCCCGGTCAGCATCACGAGACGTGACGCGCCCAGCGCTCGAGCCGCGGATCGTGCGCGCGGGCCGCCGCGAGCGCGCCGGCGTTGTCGACGTCAAGGGCGAGGTTGGGCACGTCGAGCAGCGTGACCGGTACATCGGCGGCGCGCGCCAGAGCGACGTGGGCGTCCGCGGACGCGGGTCCGAACGCGGTGCCCACCACCGTGGCGGGACGCCGCAGCAGCGCCCCGGTGCCGCCGTCACAGGTGCGGACGACCACCACGGTCCGGGTCGATCGCCCGGCAGCGCACACGGCCTCGATGTCTGCGGCCTCGGCCAGGGGCAGGTCCGCGGCGACGACCAGCGTCGCGGCGGCGGCGGCGGTCATGCGGTCGGCGGCGGCCAGCGCGGTCGCCAGGCCCTGCGCGGGCTCGACCACGACATCGACGGGGCGGCCGTCCGCAAGCCGCGCCGCGGCCTGGTCGCCGGCCACGACCAGCACGCGCGCCACGGGTGGCGCCGCCAGGCAGGCGTCGAGCACACGGAGGAACATCCAGGCGGCGAGCTCTCGCCGCGACGGCGCGTCCAAACCGGGCGCGAGCCGTCCCTTGGCGCGGCGCAGCGCCTTCAGCGGGACGATCGCGGTGACGTCGGCAGGCATGGCCACCATGCTACGGGCCGGTGGGCGGTGCCTGGCCAACCGCCTTCTACACTCGGCATCTCATGGCGGTCGCTGCGCGACCGCCACGACCGGCACTGGGAGAATCGCCCTCGCAAGCTCGGGCGCATTCACGACTCGGCGTCTGGGGCATGACCGGCGCGCGGCGGCGGAGGGAGACCCCCAAGTGGGAACGGTCGCGGTGATGGGCGCAGGATCGTGGGGTACGGCCTTCGCGATGCTGTGCGCCGACGCCGGCGAGGACGTGGTGCTGTGGGCACGCCGCGACACGGTCGCCGCGCAGGTGCGCGCCGAGCACCGCAATCCCGACTACCTCGGCGACATCGAGCTGCCGGACTCCCTGCGCGCCACCAGCGACCCCGAGCAGGCCCTCGCAGGCGCGGAGATCGTCGTGCTGGCCGTGCCGAGTCACGCGCTGCGCGACAGCCTCACCGACTGGTCGGCCGCGCTCCCGCGCGCGGCGACGTTCGTGAGCCTCATCAAGGGCATCGAGCTCGACACGCGCAAGCGGGCCAGTCAGGTGATTCGCGAGCTGACGGGGGCCCCCTACAGCCATGTCGTGGTCGTCAGCGGGCCCAACCTCGCCAGGGAGTGCGCCCAACGCATGCCGGGCGGCACCGTGGTCGCGGGGCCGGAGACCGTGATCGCCGCAAGGGTCCAGGCCGCCTGCCACAACCCGTACTTCCGCGTGTACACGAATCCCGACGTGGTCGGGGTCGAGATCGGCGGCGCCGTCAAGAACGGCATCGCCCTGGCCGCCGGCATGGCCGACGGCATGGGGTTCGGCGACAACTCGAAGGCCATGCTCGTGACCCGTGGCCTGGCCGAGATGACGCGGCTCGGCGTGGCGCTGGGCGGCAACCCGCTCACGTTCTCGGGCCTGGCCGGGATGGGCGACCTGGTCGCCACGTGCATGAGCCACCAGTCGCGCAACCGGCACGTCGGCGAGCAGCTCGGCCGCGGACGGTCGCTTGACGAGATCATCGCAGAGATGAACATGGTCGCCGAAGGCGTGAGATCCTCCAAAGCGATCGTGGCGATCGCGGAGGCGCACGGGGTGGAGATGCCGCTCATCGAGGGAGTCGTGCAGGTGGTCCACGGCGGTCGCTCGCCGCACCAGGTGCTTGGCTCGTTGATGGGCAGAGAGCGCAAGGCCGAGTTCCACGGGCTGCCATCACCGGATTGAGGAAGCAGTCATGACGATCGAGCGCATCCGCGTCCTCGTGCTGTTCGGTGGACGCTCGAGCGAGCACGAGGTGTCGTGCTTGTCCGCCCGCAACGTGCTCGCCGCCATCGACCGCGGCAGATACGACGTGACCACCGTCGGCATCACCCGCGAGGGCCGCTGGACGCTCGTCGACGGCGTCGCAGAAGCCGCAGAGGGGACGCTCCCGGCCGTCCCGGCCGACGGCCAGACCGTGGCGCTGGTGTCGTCCCGCAAAGGCCCGGTCCTGGTGCGCTTCGACGACGGCGGCGAGGCTGGCGGCGGGTTCACCGGACTCGGCCCTGTCGATGTCTGCTTTCCGGTCATGCACGGCCCCTACGGCGAGGACGGCACCGTGCAGGGGCTGCTCGCCAGCTTCGGCGTGCCCTACGTCGGTCCGGACGTCGCGGCCAGCGCCATCGGCATCGACAAGCGCCAGATGAAGCATGTGTTCACCGCGAGAGGCCTGCCGCAGGTGCCCCATAGGACAGTCCGTCGGGGGGCGTGGGAGGCGGATCGCCACGCGGTCATGGATGAGGTGGAGGCCGCGCTCGCCTACCCGATGTTCACCAAACCCGCCCGCCAGGGCTCGTCGATCGGCATCTGCCGGTGCGACGATCGGCTGGCGCTCACCGCCGGTATCGAGGAGGCGTTCGGCTTCGACCGCGTCGCCATCGTCGAGGAGGGCATGGAGGGCATCCGCGAGATCGAGTGCGGCGTCATGGGCAACGCCGAGCCGGTCGTCACCCGACCCGGCGAGACGGTCCACACGGGCATCTTCTACGACTTCGACGCGAAGTACATCGCGCCGGTCGAGCTGCGCTGCCCGGCTGACATCCCCGACGAGGTGTCCCGCGCCTGCATGGAGTACGCCCGAGACGCCTACCTGGCGATCGGGGCGCGCGGGATGTCACGGGTCGACATGTTCTACGTGGAGGCGACGGGGCAGGTCCTGGTCAACGAGATCAACACGATCCCCGGCTTGACCTCGCAGTCGATGTTCTGGGCGGTCTGGGAGGCGGAGGGGATGGAACGCCCGCAGATCGTGGACCGCCTGCTCGACCTGGCGCTCGACGCCGGCCGGCGCGGCGCCCGGTTCCCGCCGTGACCCGCCTACAGGTGCACCACCGGGCAGGTGAGCGTGCGGTCGATGCCGTCGATGGCCTGGATCTTGGCGACCACCATCTTGCCGAGCTCGTCGACGGTCTCGGCCTTCGCCCGCACGATCACGTCGTAGGGGCCGGTGACGTCCTCGGCGGCGTCGACGCCGTCGATGTCCGACACGGCAGCGGCGACCTGGGCCGCTTTGCCGACCTCTGTCAGGATGAGGATGTACGCGGAGACCATGGGCAGGCCCTTTCGATGCCTCGTTGCGGCGTGAGAGGGGCATCCTAGAGGCGCGGCGAACCCGCCACGTCGAATCGGCGACGAATGGCCACACGCATGCAGGTGTTCGAGGACCGGCAGGACGCGGGACGCCGCCTGGCCACCGCCCTGTCCACGCATCCCGAGGTGGAGGGGGCCGAGCGGATCGTCGTCCTCGGCGTCCCGCGGGGCGGGCTGCCCGTCGGCGCTGAGGTCGCCCGCGCGCTGCGGGCGCCGTTCGACGTCGTCGTGGTCCGCAAGCTCCGCAGCCCGCACAACCAGGAGCTGGGGTTCGGTGCCATCGGCGCGGACGGGCACGTCGAGGTCAACGACGACCTCGTGGCGCGGTTGGGCCTGTCGACCGCCGAGATCGAGCAGGAGATCGCTGACCGCCGCGACGCCGTGGGGCGTCGCGTGGCGCTGTACCGGGAGGCCGCCGCCCCCGCGGACCTGGAAGGCGCCGTCGCGATCGTGGTGGACGACGGCATCGCCACCGGCGGGACCGCGCGGCTGGCCTGCGCGTACGCGCGTCGCAACGGCGCGCGGCGCGTCCTGCTGGCCGCGCCCGTGGGGCCGGCAGGGGTCACGGAGCGGATGGCCGACGCGGCGGACGCCGTGCTCGTGCTGTCCACGCCCGCGGAGTTCCTGTCGGTCGGGCAGGCCTACGCCGATTTCGCGCAGCTGTCGGACACCGACGCCGTCACCGCCCTGCGCGTGGCGGCCGGCCCTGCGGCGTAGCGCCCGCGCGCCCCTCGCGCTCGTGGGCGGTCTCCACCTCGAACGTCAGTCGCACCTGCGCGCGGTACTCGGTGACGGCTCCGTCGGAACCGACCGCGGCGCTGGTTCCCAGGACATCCATGCGACGGATGTGACGCAGCGTGCGTCCCGCCTCGCTCAACGCCTCGTTGGCGGCCTCCCGCCAGCCGGTCTCAGACACGCCTTGGAGCTCGATTGAGTTGAGGACTGCCACGCGGGGTCCTTTCATCGCCGGATGTCATGGCCATCGCTGCGCGATGCCCACAACCTCCGATTGTGAGGATCGCCCGCGCAAGCTCGGGCGCATTCACGACGCAGGTCTGCGCCGGAACTGTACCGGGCGCGCTGCGCCCGGCCGCGCGTGCGCGATACTCGGCCACAGATGACCGGCGAATTCGAACTCATCGCGCAGCTCGCTCCGTTCCTGACCGGCGCTGAGGAGGGCATCGCCGTCGGCCATGGCGACGACGCCGCCGTCCTGGACTTCGGTGAGCGCTGGGTCTGCGTGGCGGTCGATGTGGTCGTCGAGGGCGTGCACTTCCGCCGCGACGTCTCGAGCCCCGCGGACGTCGGCTGGAAGGCCGTCGCCGTCAACGCCTCTGACCTCGCGGCGATGGGGGCGCGCCCCACCGCCGCGGTGGTCGGCCTGTGCAGGCCCGCCGACGTCGGGACCGACGAGATCGAAGCGCTCTACGCCGGGATGCGAGCGGCGTGCCAGCGGTGGGGGCTGCGGCTCGTGGGCGGCGACACGGTCAAAGCAGGCGCGCTGGCCCTATCGGTCACCGCGCTGGGCGAGGTCGAGCCAGGCAGGGCCGTCACGCGTGCCGGCGCGAAGCCCGGCCACGCGCTGGTGGTCGTCGGCAGCCTGGGGGCCGCCGCGGCAGCCGTGGCGCAGCTGCAAGCCGGGGCCGAACCCGACCCGGCGCTGGCGGCCGCGCACCGGCGCCCGCAAGCGCTGGTCGCCGCGGGTCGCGTCCTCGCCGAGCACGGCGCCACCGCGATGATCGACCTGTCCGACGGGCTTGGTTCAGACCTCGGCCACATCTGCCGCTCCTCGGAGGTTGGAGCGATCGTCCGCGCCATCGACCTGCCGGTCGCCGATGGCGTGGCCGCTGCGGCGGTCGCCCTCGGCGTCGATGTGCTCGACATCGTGTGCGGCGGCGGCGAGGACTTCGCGCTGCTCGCGGCGCTGCCAGCTGACGCGGCGGAGGAGGCCGCGCGCGCGGCGGGTGCGGCCGAGGGGGTCGCCGCGGCGGTGGTCGGGCGAGTCGTCGAGGGTGAGGACGCCACCCTGGAGCTTGCGGACGGGACCCGACGCGATCTGGCCGGCATGGGCTACGACCACTACGCGCAGGGACCCGTCACGTGAGCGCCGTCCTGCCGCGCGCGCTCACCATCGCCGGCTCGGACTCGGGAGGGGGTGCGGGGATCCAGGCGGATCTGAAGACGTTCACCGAGCTGGACACGTTCGGCATGAGCGTGATCGTGGCGCTGACCGCGCAGAACACGCTGGGGGTCCACGGGGTCCATGAGGTGCCGCCCGAGTTCGTCACCGCACAGCTGGACGCGGTGGCCGGCGACATCGGCGTGGACGCGGCCAAGACCGGGATGCTGGCCAGCGCGGCGCTGATCGACGTCGTGGCGGACGGCGTCGCGCGGCACGGCATCGCGCGGCTCGTCGTCGACCCGGTGTGCGCGTCAAAGCACGGCGACGCGCTGGTCCGCCCCGACGCCATCGACGCCCTGAAGCGCCGCATCCTGCCGTTGGCCGAGGTCGCGACCCCCAACCTCGGCGAGGTCGCCGCCCTGACAGGCGTGCAGGTGCGCGGCGCGGACGACCTGCCGGCCGCGGCCGAGGCGGTGCTCGCGCTGGGCCCTCGCTGGGTGCTGGTCAAGGGCGGGCATCTGCCCGACGTCGTCGACGCGGTCGATCTGCTCACCGACGGTTCGACCACGGTGGAGGTGCGCGGCGAGCGCAGCGCCGCGGCGCACACGCACGGTACGGGCTGCACGCTCGCCGCCGCGATCGCCGCTCATCGCGCCCTGGGCCTCGACGTCGTCGACGCGGTCCGCGCGGCCAAGGAGTACGTCACCGGTGCCATCCGCCACGGCTTGGCCCTGGGGGGTGGCATCGGCCCTGTCGATCACGGCTGGCGCCGCCACTCACCCTGACAGCGGTGCCCCGGATCTCTTCCCGGTGCGGCTAGGCGCGCTGCGGGGGACGCTGCACGACGCCCTTCTTCATGCACGAGGTGCACACCGAGGCCCGACGGACGCCCCCGTTGGAGAAGATGCGGATGCGCTGCACGTTGGGATTCCAGCGCCGCTTGCTCCGCTTGTGGGAGAAGCTGACCTGGTAGCTGAAGTACGGCTTCTTCCCGCAGAACTCGCATACGGCGGCCATCGGGTCCTCAACAGGTCTCGGGGGTGGTGGCCACCGTTGCGGCGGCACGAAACGGCCCACCTGACGGCGGGCGAGAGGAGCAGCGTAGCGTTCCACCACCGGTCGCGGCAACCCGGTCCCGCAGGTGAACACGCCCGAGCGCGACGATGGTCCTCCCCCGCTGCTGTCGCTGCGCGCTCCTACACTCGCGGGGTGGACGCCGCAGCCTGGCTCGAGTCTCCCGTCACCGCCGTCGAAGGGGTGAGTCCTCGTGCGGCCGGTGTGCTGCAGAGCGCGTTCGAGATTCGCACCGTCCGCGACCTGCTCACGCACTACCCGTCCCAGGACCACGGCAAGTACCGCGACATCGGCGCCCAGCTGCCCCTGGCCCACGCGCCGCTCGGCGAGCCCGTCACCCTGGTCGGAACGATCGCGGCGTGGAAGGTCATCCGGCCACGCGGGCGCCGCATGACGATCGCCAAGGCGCTGCTCGTCGACGACGACGGCGGCAGGGTAGAGGTCCCGTTCTTCAACCAGGAGTGGCGCGCAAAGCAGCTGCCCGAGGGCACGCGCGCCGCCGTCAGTGGTGTGCTGGAGCGGTTTCGCGGCGACCTGCAGCTCAAGAACGGCAAGCTCGTCACCCTCGACGACGCCGGCGGCGGCATCGACCCGGACGCGCGGATCCAGCCGACCTACCCCGCGACCGAGAAGGTGCCCTCGCCGCGGATCGCGCGCTACGCGCGGGCCGCCCTCGAGGTGCTGCCGGCCGTCGGCGACTTCATGCCGGACCTGCTCCTTGCCAGGCACGCCCTCGTGGACCTGGACACCGCGCTCCGCCGCATCCACCATCCCCGCGACCTGGTCGAGGTCAAGCCCGCGCGGGAGCGCCTGGTCTACGACGAGCTCTTGTGCCTTCAGGTCGGGTTGCAGCAGCGCAGGCACCGGCTGGAGTCCGAGGATATCGGCATCCCGCAGGCGCCACCCGAAGGGGGGCTGGCGCAGCGCTTCCTCGACCGGCTGCCGTTCCGTCCAACCGCCGCGCAGCACAGGGCGTTCGCGGAGCTGGGAGCTGACCTCGGCCGCAGCAAGCCGATGCACCGGTTGCTCCAGGGTGACGTCGGCGCGGGCAAGACGCTGGTCGCGGCGTGGGCGATGCTCACCGCCCTGGACCACGGCCGCCAGGCCGTCCTCATGGCGCCGACCGAGGTGCTCGCGGAGCAGCATCTGCGCACCTTCCTCATGCTGCTGGCACCACTGGGGGTCGACGCGCACAGTGACGCCGGTCCGGTGCTACCGCTGGTTGGTGGGGACCTGTTCGGTCGTCCACGTGTCGAGCTGCTCACGGGCTCCACCAAGGCCAGCAAGCTGCGGGGCCTCCTCGCCGCGGTCATGGTCGGCGACGTGCAGCTGCTGATCGGTACGCACGCGCTCCTCGAGCAGCGCGTCGCGTTCCACGACCTCGGTGTCGTTGTCATCGACGAGCAGCACCGCTTCGGTGTCGAGCACCGCACGCGGCTGAAGGACAAGCGCACCGACGGCCGCACCCCAGACGTGCTGGTCATGACGGCCACGCCCATCCCGCGGTCGCTGGCGCTGACGCTGTACGGCGACCTCGACGTCACGACCCTCGACGAGCTGCCCCCCGGCCGGCAGGAGATCGTGACCCAGGTGATCGAGCGGGACTCGGCGCGCCGCGAGCGGTTGTACGCCTTCGTCCGCGAGCGCGCGCGGGCGGGGGAGCGGGCCTACGTGGTCTGCCCCTTGATCGAGGCGTCCGACGCCCTGGAGGACGTCGCGGCGGCCGTGGACGTGCACCGGCACCTGTCGCAGGAGGTGTTCGCCGACCTCGGCGTCGGCCTCGTCCACGGACGCCTGTCCAGCGGCGAGCGTGACCAGGTCATGGACGCCTTCCGCGGCGGCGAGATCCAGGTGCTGGTATCCACGACCGTGATCGAGGTGGGTGTGGACGTGGCCGAGGCCACGGTCATGGTGATCGAGGACGCCGATCGCTTCGGCATCAGCCAGCTGCACCAGCTGCGCGGCCGGGTCGGGCGCGGGACCGCCAAGAGCTTCTGCGTGCTGTTCGCGGGCGAACCGGAAGGAAACGCTCGGCTGGAGGCGCTGGCCGCGACCACGGACGGGTTCCGACTGGCCGAGACCGACCTCGAGCTGCGCGGCGAAGGCAGCCTGTTCGACACCCGCCAGTCCGGGCTGCCCGACCTGAAGCTCGCGCGCCTCATCCGTGACCAGCGGTGGGTGCAGCGCTCCCGCGACGACGCGCGGGAGCTCGTCGACCGTGACCCCGAGCTGGCCGCGCATCCGGCGCTGCGCGCCGAGGTCGCCCGCCGCTACGGCGACGAGCGCCTCGCTGCCATGGAGACCGGGTGATGCGGGTCATCGCCGGTACAGCGCGCGGGCGTCCGCTGCGCGCTCCCGCCGGGACCGCGACGCGTCCGACCAGCGACCGGGTCCGCGAGGCGCTGTTCTCGAGCCTCGCGCCCGTGGTGTCGGGTGCCCAAGTGCTCGATCTGTACGCGGGATCGGGGGCGCTGGCGATCGAGGCGCTGTCACGCGGCGCCTGTAACGCGGTGCTCGCCGAGATCGACGCCGCCGCCGTGAGCGTCATCCGCGCCAACCTGCGACGGGCGGGCGTCGACGACCGGGCGACCGTGCGCCGGGAGCCCGCGGCGCGCGTCTGCTCTGACCCGCCGGCCCGGCCGTTCAGCCTGGTCCTCGCCGATCCTCCCTACGGAGAGCCGCTCGCGGCGGTCTGGGAGTGCCTGGCGAGGCTGCATGCCGCCGGCGGCCTGGCATCGGGCTGCGTGGTGGTCGTCGAGCGCGACCGCCGCGACCCCGGTCTCGCTCAGCCCCTGCCGCCGTTCCTGGCGCCGGACCGCCGGCGCCCCTACGGTGACACCGTCCTGCTGTACGCGACCGTCGCGTAGATGCGCCGAGAGAGGGGCTTGCCCGCGATGAGCGTCTCGGCGGTGTGCCCCGGCAGCTTCGACCCGGTCACCTACGGCCACGTCGATGTGATCGAACGGGCCGCGGCGCGCTTCGACCGGCTGGTCGTGGCCTGCCTGCACAACCGGGGCAAGGAGCCGACGTTTCCCCTGGCCGAGCGCATCGCGCTGCTCGAGGATGTCACCGGCCACCTCGACAACGTCGAGGTCGCGGACTTCGAAGGGCTGCTCGTGGACTTCTGCCGCGCTCGCGGCATCGAGCTCGTCGTCAAGGGACTGCGGGCGGTCAGCGACTTCGAGTACGAGCTGCAGATGGCGCAGATGAACGGCCGGCTCGGGAACGTGGAGACGCTGTTCATGACGACGAGCCCCGTATACTCCTTCCTCTCGTCATCGCTGGTGAAGGAGGTTGCGCGCTTCGGCGGTGACGTCGCCGACTTCGTGCCGCCCGTGGTCGCCGACCGGCTGCGTGAGCGGCTGGGGTGACGGGTATCTGCTAGGCACACCCCAACCGTCCGAATCGCCGAACTGACCGCCACCGATCCCGTCGACCTCCAGTAAGGACGCGCCTTGGACGTCGAGTCCGCCATCCAGCAGCTCGAGCAGTTGATCGCCGAGGGCCGACCCGTCCCGCTGTCCTCGTCGGTCATGGTGAACCGGGCCGAGGTCGAGGCGGTGCTCACCGACATGCGCACCCGGCTGCCCGACGAGCTGCGGCAGTCCCGCTGGGTCATCAAGGAGCGCGACGACCTGCTGGCCCAGGCGGCGCGCGAGTCGGAGCAGCTGATGGCCGACACCCGTGTCGAGCGCGAGCGCATGCTCTCGGAGACCGAGGTGGTCCGGGCAGCCAACCGCGAGGCCGAACGGATCCTCACCGACGCGCGCGAGCACGCGCGCGTGCTGCGCCTGGAGGCCGAGGACTACGTCGACGGCAAGCTCGCCAACTTCGAGATCGTGCTGCAGAAGACGCTGGCGGCCGTCGAGAAGGGCCGCGAGCGTCTGCGGGGACGGCTGGCGACCGATGACCTGGCGCCGCCCGAGCAGCCGCCGGCCGCGGGTCAGACAGCCGCTGACCGTGACCCGAGCAGCCAGTTCTACGACTACGAGCAGCTCGACCAGCGTCCCTAGGTCCCCGCCTGCGCCTGGGGCATTGCCCACCCCGAGCCTGACCAGGTCATCCCCGCCTCCGTGCAGCCACGTCGGCCATCGTCGGCCACCCATCGACGCAGCGCATCGAAGAGCATCCACAGGACGCCCACGCCCTCGTCGGCCTCCAGCAGCGGGGTCACGACCTGTGCGTCCACCGCGGCCTCGTACCGGTCCATCGCGGTGCGCAGCAGCTCGGCCTTGGACCCGACGGCGTTGCACAGGCTCGACTGGCTGATCCCGAGCGCGGTCGCGAGGTCCCGGGTGGACGTTGGGGCGTAGCCGTTGCGCCAGAACAGCTCCAACGCCCGGTCCAAGACCTCGCCGGTGTCGAAGCCCGCGGGGGCGGCCCTGCCGGGCGGTGGCGGGTGTGGTGCTCACGGTGCCACGATCGTCAGCGAGGTCGCCGATCAGCGCTACGTCGGCACGGCGATGACGCTCCAGCTGGCGTTCGGCTACATCCTCACCGTCGTCACGATATGGGTCATCCCCGTCTGGTGGAGGTCGTGGTCTGGCGGTGGGCGTTCCTGGTGCTCGTAGCAGGCCCCGTCGTCGGCGCGCTTGCCATGCGCACCTGGTGGCAGAGACCGCGCAGACCAGGTGAGGTGGGAATCAGCACGTGCCTGACGCGGTTGCACCTGACCACACCACCGATGAGGGGAGTGACCATGGCCAAAGCGATGTGGAACGGCGCGGTGATCGCCGAATCGGACGACACCATCGTGGTCGAGGGCGACCACTACTTCCCGGGTACTACGCCTTCTGGAACGGCGTCAACGTCCGATCCTGAACCGGCGCACGGCAGCGACAGCGGATAGGTCATGATGACGTTCGGGGAGTTCCGGCGGTCCTTCTACTACGGGGACCACGCGGACATGCAGTTCAAGTACCTCGCGCGGATGTCCGACGAGGTGGCCGCTGACACCATGGCTGCGCTCCTGCAGCAGCTCGGCGCGGCGTTCGACACCGGCGACCTCGAGGCCGTGCGACGGGTTGCGGTCGAGGCACAGGTTCGCGCGTACAGCCCCCCGGAGCCACCGGAGGTGGAGGTCGACGGCGCCCCGTTCGCGCCGCTCGCCGGCGACCTCGCCGATCGGCGGCTGACCTTGATCTCCGCCGGTGGCGTGTTCTGCGTCGACGACGATCCCATGGGCCCTGATGGTCCTACCCAGCAGGAGTCGCTGTCGCTGATCAAGGAGTTCCTGCGGGGCGCCCCGACGCTGTCGAGGATCCCCGTCGACACCCCGGCCCAACGGCTCACCGCCCGCCACCCTGGCTACGACGCCAGGACCGCCCAGCGCGACGTCGCCACCGTCTTCCCCCTCGCGCACCTCCGGTCGCTGGCCGCGGAGGGCCGGGTGCGGCTGGCCACGGAGCACTACGCGTTCACGGGTGCCACGTCACACGTGCGGCTGCGCAAGGACGTCGCGCCGCGGTGGGCTGAGCACATGGCGGCACGCGAGGTCGACGCGGCCTTCCTCGTCGCCACCTGACCGGTGTGCCACGGGTCGGTCGGACTCGTCGCCAGGGCGTTGGAGGCCGTCGGCATACCCACCGTCAGCGTGTTCGTCCGGGCGTTCCGCCACACCGCTGTGCAGCTGCAGGTGCCGCGCGTGCTGGTGACACCGCACCTGATGGGCCGGACCATCGGACCGGTGGGTGATCATGTGCGTCAACGGCAGGTCGTCGAGGCGGCGCTGCGGCTGCTGGTGGAGGCCGCCCAGCCCGCAACCATCCAGGGGTTCGTCCCCTCATGACCGCAGCGGTGGCCGTGTCCACGGTGGTCGAGACGCCGCACAGCCGGATACCTCTTGGCGGGATCCGGCTGCGGTCCGGCGATCTGGTTCGGAGCCGCCCCTGCCTCTGCACGGGCGGGACAGCGGCCGAACGGGTCAGCCGATGGTGGGGGTGGAGCGCTCGCCACGGCTGATGGCTCCTCCAGCTCACTTGCATCGCGGGCTGTGTGGGCCTCCGATTCGGAGGTGAGCAGGCGCGGCGTGCCGCCCTCGGCCCACATGTCGGTGAAGTAGTCCCATACGGCTCCACCCGGACTCGCCCGCGTCGAGGTCGACCGCAGACGGCTGGAAGCCCATCGGCCCCGGGCCGGGGATGCCGTTGCCGAACACGTTGGTGTGGCCGGTGGGGCCCGCCTCGGTGAGGCCGCCCTTTCGCTGACCGCCTGATCGGGTCCGACGACCTGTGCACGCTCAGGGATCAGGGATGGGCGTCGACGCCCTGCTCCCGCTGGTGGGCGTCGTGATCAGTGCCGCCGCGCTCGGCTTTGGCGATGGCCCATGCCGCGTTGACCAAGCCGACGTGGCTGAACGCCTGCGGGAAGTTGCCGAGCAGCTGGCCGCTGCCGTACTCCTCGGCCAGCAGGTCCACGTCGTTGCGGACGACGATGGCGGCCTCGAACACCGTGCGGGCCCGCGCCACGTCCCCGCTCACCGCGTGGGCCTGTGCCAGCCAGAACGTGCACAGCAGGAACGCACCCTCCTCCCCGGTCAGACCGTCATCGCCGGTGTAGCGGCGGACGAAGCCGCGGTCGTCGGTCAGGTCGTGCTCGATGGCGGCCACGGTCCGCCGCACCCGGTCGTCGTCACCCGGCAGGAAGCCGACCAGGGGGATCTGCAGGGCGCTGGCGTCCAGCGTTGCCGATCCGAACGACTGTGTGAACGCGCCGACCTCCTCGTCATATCCACGGGTCAGGATCGCGGTGCGGATCTCCTCGCGTGCGGTCGTCCAGCGCTGCACCACCTCCGCCCTGGCGCCGAGGTCATCGGCCATGGCGACCGCTCGGTCCAGCGCGACCCAGCACAACAGCTTGGAGTGCAGGTAGTGTCGGGGGCGGCCTCGGACTTCCCAAATCCCCTGGTCCGCCTCCTGCCAGCTACCGGCGGCCACGTCGGTCAGCGTGATGAGGAACCGGCGGGTCCGCTCGTCGAACGGCAGCAGCTGCTCCCGCAGCCGGAACACCGCGTCGATCACCTCGCCATACACGTCCAGCTGCCCCTGGCCGGCCGCTTCGTTGCCCACCCGCACCGGTGCGCTGTCTCGCCACCCCGACAGGTGCGTCAGCGTCCGCTCGGCCAGGTCGTGCTCGCCGGCGACGCCGTACATGATCCGGATCGGTTCACCGGTGCGCAGGTCCGGCGCGGCGGCGCCGATCAACCACTCCACGAACGACTGCGCCTCGTCGGGACACGCCGCGACCCACAGGGCATCGAGCGTCATGGCGGCGTCCCGCAGCCACGAGTAGCGGTAGTCCCAGTTGCGGCTGCCGCCGATGACCTCAGGCAGCGACGTGGTCGGCGCGGCCACGATCGCACCGGTCGGCTGGAACGTCAGGCCCTGCAGCACCGCGCCGCTGAACCGGACCAGGTCCCGCCACGGGCCGTCGTAGCGCTGGTGCTGGGCGGACCATGACGACCAGGCAGCCAGGGTGTCGTCCAGCCGATCGCGGACGCTCGAGCGATCCCACGTCTGCGGCGGCCGCTCCCAGGCCCGTGCCCATTGCAGGGCGAAGCTGGCGGATCGGCCGGCCTCCAGCTGGACGGTGGCGGTGGCCACCGATGTGTCGACCTGCAGGTCGACATCGGTGGACAGGGCCAACGTGTCAGGCCCGCCGTCGGTGATCACCCCTGCATCCGTGGCCACGAGCAGGGGTCGGTTCAGCCCGTACTCCAGGCGGGGCGCGAACTCCACAACCAACCGGACACGGCCGCGGGTGCACGCGGCGTGTCGCAGCAGGGCATGCGGGGCATCACGGCCCAGCTGGTGCCCCCGTTCCCCCACACCGACGACCAGCGCGTCGGTCACCTGCAGCGTCCCCTCGGCAGTGGTCGTCGTGGTCTCCAGCACCAGGCTGCCGTCGACATAGCGCCGGGAGACCGTGGCCTCGCCCTGGACCCCGACACGGAAGTGGCCACCCTGCTCGTCGAGCAGTCGTCCGAAGACGCTCGGCGAGTCGAAGCGCGGGAACGTCTGCCACTCCACCGATCCGTCGGACGCCACCAGCGCGGCCGAATGGCAGTCCGACAGCAGGGCATGATCGGCGATGGGGCGGACGCTCATCGGAGTGGCTACCCGCCCAGCAGCTTGCTGACCATCTGCCCCAACCGGCCCGGTTGCGGCGGGACGTAGCCGGCCGGGAGCTGCTCGGGTGCTTCGGTCGCGACGGTGGCCAGTACCTGCTGGGCCGAGGGGTTGACCAGTGCGGTGTCGCCGATCCGCACGGTCGGCACGGTCTCGTTGCCGCGGGCGACGCTGCGGACGTAGGCCGCCGCGTCCTTGTCGTCCCAGATGTTGGCCCGCTCGTTGGCCAGACCCGACTTGTCCAGGCCACGCAGCAGGGCGGCGCAGAACCCGCAGCCAGGTCGCCAGAACACGGTGATCGGGTGGGTTGACGAGTGGTCGGGCATGGCAGCTGTCCTGTCGCCTGTCGCGGACGTGCTCGTGCAAACCCGTCGGCGCCGCGCGTCCTTCCATCGGGTTGGGCGCGTCGCCCCGATCGACTTGACGGCATGATGCGATGGATGCAGATCGGCGTCGACCGGGTTGACGGTATGGGTGACACCGTTTCCGTTGGCACCACGATGAGGAGGCACAGCGATGGTTGAGGAGTACGACGTGATCGTGGTCGGCGGCGGGCCGGCAGGGGAGAACGCGGCCTGGTACGCCCGGGACAACGGCCTCGACGTCGCGCTGGTCGAACGCGAGCTGGTCGGCGGTGAGTGCTCGTACTGGGCGTGCATGCCGTCCAAAGCGCTGCTGCGCCCCGGCGAGGCCCTCGCGTCGACCCGCCGGGTTCCGGGGGCTGCCGCGGCGGTCACCGGTGGGGTTGACGTCGAGGCGACCCTGGGCAGCCGGGACGCGTTTTCCTCGCACTGGGACGACAAGTACCAGGTCCAGTGGGTCGAGAGCACCGGCGCCACGCTGATCCGCGGCCACGGCCGGCTGACCGGCGAGCGGACCGTCTCCGTCGAGGCCGAGGACGGCTCGACCCGGACGCTGACCGCCCGGCGGGGGGTGGTCGTCGCCACCGGGTCCGCGGCCGCGATCCCGCCGATCGAGGGGCTGCGGGACATCAGGACCTGGGACAGCCGGGACGTCACGACCGCCAAGGAGGTGCCGGCGCGGCTGCTCATCCTCGGCGGTGGCGTCGTCGGGGTGGAGATGGCCCAGGCCTTCCGGTGGCTGGGTGCCGAGCAGGTCACCGTCGTGGAGATGGCGGATCGGCTGCTGACGGCCGAGGAGCCGTTCGTCGACGAGGACCTGCGCGGTGCGTTCGCCGAGGCGGGCATCGACGTCCGTGTCGCTGCCAAGGCGGTGCGAGCCCGTCGTGACGGCGACGACGGACCGGTCACTTTGAAGCTGGCGGACGGCACCGAGCTCGAGGGCGACGAGCTGCTGGTCGCCACCGGACGGCGCCCAAACACCGCTGATATGGGGCTCGACACGGTGGGGCTGGAGCCCGGTCGGCCGATCCAGACCGACGACCAGCTGCGTGCCGTCGGCGTGGACGGCGGCTGGCTGTACGCCATCGGCGACGTCAACGGCAGGGCCCTGCTCACCCACCACGGCAAGTACCAGGCCCGCCTGGTCGGTGACCACCTGGCCGGCAAGGACGTGCGGGCCCGCGCCGACCACGACGCCGTCGTCCGGGTCGTGTTCACCGACCCGCAGGTCGCCGCCGTCGGGCTGACCGAGGCGGCAGCGCGCGAGCAGGGCCTCGAGGTCGACGCGCTGTCCTGCGGCATCGGCGACGTCGCTGGCGGCTCACTGCTCGGCAAAGGCGTGTCCGGCACGGCCAAGCTGGTCGTGGACTCCGCCCGCCGCACCATCCTCGGTGCCACGTTCACGGGTCCCGGCGTCGGTGAGATGATCCACGCCGCCACCATCGCCGTGGTGAGCCAGATCACGCTGGACGACCTGTGGCATGCCGTGCCGGCCTTCCCGACGATGAGCGAGGTGTGGCTTCGCCTGCTCGAAGCCGACCGCGGCATTAGCTGACGCCCGCTACCGGGCCGCCCAGATCCGCTCGGCGGCCTTGAGCTCGGTCATTGCCCGCGGGCCGTTGCGCTGCAGACGCTCGTAGAAGGCCTCACGGTCCTGATCGCGGTACTCGATCTGCTCGGTGCTGTAGGGGCGACATCCCGACCCCCGGCGTGCGGGCGGCCCGTGCGCCGCGGTAGCGCTGCAAGAACCCCTCGACGTTGGCGGCGCTGGTCCAGTCCGACTTGTAGACGATCCGCCCGCCGCGGGCGATCACCCACTCCGTTGACAGGTCGCCGTCGATGGCGTTGCCGGCGGCGAAGGCCGTTCGCACAGGCGGTGGTGAACCGCGTGAGGACGCCGGCGAACATCAGGGCACGACGAACTGCGCGGACTGGCATTGTCCGGTCAACACCCCCACCGTCCCAGCGGATTCCTTCACGGTCCCACGCCGGGCGCCAGGGCGGTCTGCAGCTGCTCGGTCGTCGGCGAACCAGCGAGGCCGTCGGGGGTCTGGTAGATCCGGCACGACAGACCGACGGGCTCGTCGCCTCGCGCGAAGGGGTCCCGACCGTCGACCAGGATCGTCGGTGACCCGCGGAAGCCCATCTCCTCGGCCTCCTCGGGCGTCTCGACCTTGTGGTGGGCGACGGTGATGCCGAGGTCGTCGGCGAGGGCACGCAGGCGCTCGTCGGCGACCGTACAGTTGGGGCAGCCATCGAAGTACAGCAGCTCGATCTTCACGGCCTGTCTCCTTGTCGTGGGAGTGGGCGGTCAGGGTGGTGATCCGATGCCAGACCTTCATGTGATGGGCCGAGGTCGGGGCAGTGCCAGCCGCCGTCGGCGGCGATCAGGTCGTCAGCCTCAGCCGGCCCCCAGGACCCGGACGGGTAGGTGATGACCGGGCTGCGGTCCTCCAGGGCGGGGGCGACGACGCGCCAGGCCTCCTCGACCCCGTCCGCTCGGGCGAACAGCCGCTGGTCGCCGTCCAGCGCGCTGTCCAGCAGCCGCGCATACGCCTCGTCACGCGGGCCGTCGCGGTGCTCGTCGTAGTCATAGACCAGATCGACCGGCCGGCTGTGCAGCGCCTCGCCCGGCTGCTTGATCTGCACCGACACCGACACCCGCTCACCCGGCTTGAGGCGGAACAGCAGGTGGTTGGGGTGGGGCAGCTCGGTGTCGGACCGGGCGAAGAACAGCCGTGGCGGCTGCTTGAACTCCACCAGCACCTCGGTTGCGGTGGTCGCCAGGCGTTTGCCGGCGCGGATGTAGAAGGGCACGCCGGCCCAGCGCCACGAGTCGATCTCGGCCCGCAGGGCGATGTAGGTCTCGGTGTCCGAGCTCGGGTCGACGCCGTCCTCGTCGGGGTAGCCGTCGTACTGGCCACGCACGATCGCCGCAGGATCAAGCGGCGGCATCGCGGACAGCACCTTGACCTTCTCGTTCCGCAGAGCCTTGGCGGTGGTGTCCACCGGCGCATCCATCGCCGCCAGGGCGAGGACCTGCAGCAGGTGGTTCTGCACGACGTCGCGCAGCGCTCCGACCTCCTCGTAGAACGTGCCCCGGCCCTCCACGCCGAAGTCCTCGGCCATGGTGATCTGCACGCTGTCGACGTGGTGGCGGTTCCACGCCGGCTCCAGCAGCACGTTGGCGAAGCGGAACATCAGCAGGTCCAGCACCTGCTCCTTGCCGAGGAAGTGGTCGATGCGGAACACCGCCTCCTCGGGGAACCGCTCGAGCACGCACCGGTTGAGTTCACGGGCGGAGGCGAGATCGCGGCCGAACGGCTTCTCCAGCACCACCCGGCCGCGCTGGTTGAGGCCCGCGCCGGCCAACCCCTCGACCACCGTCTCAAACAGGCTGGGCGGGATCGCCAGGTACAGCAGCGGGCGGTGGCACGACCCCAGCGCGGCGGTGAGCCGCTGGTAGGTGTCGGCCTCGCGGTAGTCGCCGGCGACGTAGGACAGGGCCCCGGCGTACCGGTCGAACGCACCTGGGTCGACTCCGCCGCCGTGCTCCTCGATGGCGCTGCGGGCGTACTCCACAAGGTCGTCGGTCGACCACTCCGAGACCGCCACGCCGACCACGGTGTCGGGCAGCGCGTCGGCGAGCGCCAGCTGCTGCAGCGCCGGGTACAGCATCTTCTTGGCCAGGTCGCCGGTGGCGCCGAACAGCACCAGCGCGTCGCTGCGGTGGGTCATGACGACCGCACCTCGTGGCCGCCGAACTGGTTGCGCAGCGTCGCGATGACCCGCATGGCCGGTGAGTCGTCCTGCCGGGAGGCGAACCGCGCAAACAGCGCCGCGCTGATCGCCGGCACCGGGACGGCGTGGTCGATCGCCTCATCGATGGTCCACCGCCCTTCACCGGAATCCTCGGCGTAGCCGCGCACCTGCGTCAGCCCAGGGTCCGTGCGCAGGCCGTCGGCCAGCAGGTCCAGCAGCCAGGACCGGACGACGCTGCCGTGCCGCCACACCTCCATCGAGGCGGGCACGTCGATGTCGAGGTCGACGGCGGTGAGCAGCTCGTAGCCCTCGGCGTAGGCCTCCATCAGGGCGTACTCCACACCGTTGTGGACCATCTTGACGAAGTGGCCTGTGCCCACCGGGCCGACGTGGGCGAACCCCTCATCGGTGACCAGCGCCTCCATGATCGGGCGCAGGTCGGCGATGTCGTCGTCCCGGCCGCCGGCCATGATGCAGTAGCCGTCGTCCACGCCCCAGACGCCGCCGGACACGCCGGCGTCGACGAAGCCTACGCCGTGCTCGGCGAGGACCTGGCCGTGGCGGATCGAGTCGTGGTAGTTGGAGTTGCCGCCGTCCACGACCAGGTCCCCCTTGGACAGCAGGTCCGCCAGTTCGTCGACGGTCGAGTTCGTCGGCCCGCCGGCAGGCAGCATCACCCACACGACCCGCCGTGGCTCGCCGTCTAGCGCGGCGACCGCCTCGGCCAGCGACCCGACGTCGGCGTGCTGTGGGTCACGGTCGTAGCCGACGACGTCATGACCGGCACGCCGCAGCCGTTCGGTCATGTTGGCGCCCATCTTGCCGAGCCCGATCATCGCGATCCTCATGTCTTTGCCATTGCTGGGTCTGGTGGTGGTCACAACGCCTCGGACTTGGTGCGGATGCAGCCCACGTCCTGCAGCTCGTGCAATGGCGTGTGCACACGGGATCCTGACGTTGGCGGGACCGGGGCGGACGGCGCCTCCCCTGTCGCTAACCCCGCACACCCTCGAGCCCTTCCACCTGCGACACCTGACCGCGCCCGGCGCTCGTGGCGTGCTCGGTGGAACAGACCGGCGTGGAGGCCGGTCCTCCAGGTAGCCAGCTGCACCTCGCACGGCTGTTCAGCAGCGTAGCGGAGCACATATGACGACCCGGTACGACACCTTGGTCATCGGTGGTGGCATGTCCGGCCTGCCGATGGCCCTTCGCGCCGCCCGGCATGACCGCACGGCGTTCGTGGAGCGGGAGCTGCTCGGCGGGACGTGCCTGAACCGCGGGTGCATCCCGACCAAGACGATGATCGCCTCCGCCAAGGTCGCCCAGCAGATCCGCCGGGCCGCCGAGTTCGGCGTCCACAGCGATGGACTGCGAGTCGACCTCGCCGAGGTCGTGGACCGCAAGGACCTGCTGGTCGACTCGATACGCCGCGGCAGCTACCGGGCGGTTGCGAAGAACGGTGACCTGGAACCCCCCCGTCCGGTTGAGGCGGTGCGGGTCGTGGGAAGCTCCGGCGCATGACCCTCACGCTCAGCGACGGTCCCCTGGCTGCCGACCCGCCGGCGTCCGTCAACTACACGGTGGATGGACCGGCCCACAAGATCCTGTTCGCCAACTTCCCGCGGCGCGTGCGGGCGACGTTCGCCGACGAGGTCGTGCTGGACACCACCCGTGGCCGGCTGCTGCACGAGAGCAACCTGCTGCCGGTGCTGTACGTGCCGACCGAGGACGTGCGGCAGGCCCTGCTGCAGGCCACCGACCACTCCACCCACTGCCCCTTCAAGGGCGATGCCTCGTACTGGTCGGTCGTCGTCGGTGACCGGACGGCGGACGACGCCGTGTGGGGCTACCCCGAACCGAACGGTGATGCCGGCTGGCTGGCGGGCTACATGGCGTTCTACTGGGATCGCATGGATGCGTGGTTCGACGAGGACGAGCAGGTCCACGGGCACCTGCGCGACCCCTACCACCGGATCGACACCCGACGGTCGAGCCGTCGGGTCGTGGTGCGACGCGGCGACGAGGTGCTGGCGGAGTCGTCCCGACCGATCGTGGTGTCCGAGACCGGACTGCCCAACCGCTTCTACCTGCCGGTCGCCGACGTCCGCACCGACCTGCTGACCTCCTCGACCAGCCAGAGCCACTGCCCCTACAAGGGCTGGGCCACCTACTGGTCGTTGCGGGACGGCACGGCCGACGTGGCGTGGAGCTACGAGGAGCCGTTCACCGACGCGGCGCAGACTGCCGGTCACCTGTGCTTCTCCGGCGACGACGTCGTCACCGAGGTGGATGGCCAGGTGGTCGACAGCTGAGCTCGGGATCAGGGCATCGTGGGGTCAGCCGGTCGTGTCAGCCATCGAGTGCGTCAGCGCCGATGACAGCGGTGTCGGGCTGGAACGCGAACCAGACGAACCAGAAGGTGTCGTCCAGCGGGACCGGCTGCAGGCGGCTGCCCGTCAGCTCGCCGCCGACGGCCTCGCCGAGCAGGTTCCAGGTCGAGCCCGTCTCCTCGTCGGTGAACAGGCCCTCCTCGCCGTCGGCCTGCGTGAAGGTGCCGACCTCGCCGTCGGCGAGGATCGACACGAACGCACCCGTGGACCCGACGTCGGCACCGTCGTCGACCTGGGCGCGGTCCAGCGCGCTGGCCTGACCGGGTGCCCACCACAGCGTGACCGGTTCGCCGTCGACCTCGACGTCGACCACGCGTTCGGTGCGCAGCTGCTCGAGCACCACCGCGACGGGGTCGATGTCGGTGCCCAGGCCGACGACCCTGGTGTTGGGTGGCAGCCGGTCGTCACGCGGGCCGTCGAAGAGGAAGCCGTCGCCGGCGCCCTCATAGCCGGGGTAGGGGTTGCGGCCGTAGTCGCGCCCGGAGACGCTGTCGCGGGACAGCACCAGCCCCTCCGGCGTGGCCTCGGCGAAGTCGGCCCAGCCGACCAGCGAGGTGGCGATGCGGACCAGCTCGGTGCCGAGGAAGTCCTCGCCGACGACCGCCTCACCGGTGAACTGGGTCCACAGGGTCTTGGTCTGCCGGTCGTACATCACGAGGTTGGACTGGAACAGCCGTCCGGAGGTCCCGAAGTCCAGCACCTGGCCGTCGGCGACACCGCGTCCCTCCGGGACGACCGTGCGCTCGAACGCGAGGCCCGAGTTGCACAGCGGGCAGTAGGTGACGACGACCGGCGTGCCGCCGATGACGTCGTTGACGATCTCGTGCTGGGTCATGATGGCCAGCGGGTAGGCCCGCCGATCACCCTCGACCTCGACGACCATGACGGGGCTCTGGGGCTCCAGCCACTCCCCGGCGGTCCCGACGTCGTCGAAGCAGGGGGTGTCGATGGGACGGATACCGTCGGGTGGCGGGCCGCCGCTGATGACCTGGGTGAAGTCGAACCCGTCGAGCACCGCCGGATCGGCGCGGTCCCACGGGAACTCCCGATTCTGCTCGGGGGCGTTGGCGACGTCGCCACCGGGCAGGTCCGCCAGCGGGGTGCAGGCGTCTCGCGCAGCGGTCGTGTGGGTGGCGGTGGCGTCCTGCGCGGCCGGTTCCGACCCGGTCACCGCGTCGCCGGAGGTCTCGGCGCACGCGGCCGCGACCAGGAGCAGGGCCGCACCGAGCCAGCGCAGACGTCTGCGTCCCTGACGGTCATCAGCGCTGGCGGCCGGTCGGTGCGGGACCATCGCCGCGACTCAGACCAGGGCCTGGTAGACCAGCGCGGCGATGATGCCGTACACGACGTGGCCCATCAGCAGCCCGACGGGCGTCATGCTGCCCCACCGGGCCCCCAGGACGCCCGGGGCGGTCAGGCTGATCGCGCCGCCGGCTGTGCTCACCGTCCCGTCAGGGAGGGTCTCGGTGGTCATTCGCGGGTGCATGGCCGGCATCATCGGCATGAAGACCATGCCAACCACCGCGCCGTGGGCGGCGCCGATGAGGCCGCCGAGGCCAACGCTGGCGCTGCCGAGCAGGGTGAACAGCAGGGCGTAGCTGACGCCGAACACCAGGGTGCCCATGACGACCCAGTGGACCATGATGCCGACCCGCTTGGCCGTGTCCGGATCACCGGACATCATCGAGCCGGTGACCAGCTCCATGGGTGGCATGTCGGTCATGCCGGCGGCACCGGCCATCTTCATCATCACCGACATCACCGCTGTGGCGGCCAGGCCCGCGACGAGCGCGGCGCCGATCGAGAACTCCATGGCGGGCCTCCTCAGGTTTCCCGTATGTGGTGCCGCAACCCCCGGCCCGGCGGGTTGATTCCATCGGGCCGGGGGCTGTTGAGACGACGCCCGTCAGGCCGCGACCGTTCGCTCCACCTTGGGGTGGTCGGCGGCCTCGAGCGCCGGCACCGTCCTTTCGATGCCCATGACGTGGTCCAGCGATGGCTTGCCGGGTCCGAGCAGCATGGCGCCGACGGCGCCGGCGATGAGCGCCAGGTCCAGCTCGGCGCCGGGGAGCATCGATCCGATCGGGGCGATGACGCCGAGGTCGGGCTTGACCAGGATGGCGGCGCCGATCAGTACCGATGCCAGCAGGGTCGCTGACACGCGGGTGATGAGCCCGAGGACCAGCAGCACCCCGCCGACGAGCTCGGTCAGGGTGACGGCCCAGCCGAGCAGCTCCGGGACCGGCAGGCCGAGGTCGGCGATCATCGACTGGCCGAAGATCGCCGGTCCGATGTCGACGAGCTTCTGCCAAGCCACTGATCCTGGCCGGCATCGGCGCCCGGGGCGCTGTCCGGAGCTCGTGGCCGTCGCCGAGCGGCTGGGGGCGCCGATCATCAAGGCGGTGCTCGCGGTGCTCGCGGGCAGCTTCATCACCGCCGGTGGGCTGTTCAGCGTCCTGCTCGGCACCGGCATCGAACCCGCAGGTGCGCAGCGGCTGATCGAGGGCCTCGCGTTGCTGTGGAACATCCTGCCCGCGGGCCTTGGCAACATCGTCGGCGCGGCTACGCTGGTCGCCATCCCCTGCTGGGTCGTCTTCAACCGGTCCAGCAGCGCACCAGAGCGATGACGCGGTGGAATCCGGCTGAGGCGACCCGGGTTTGGTGAGCCACGAGGCCCCGTTCGCCCCGGCCTACCCCTCGGCCGCGGGCCCGGGGCCTCGTCCATGGTCCGGGTGCCCCACCGCGGTGGAAGGGGTTTGCCGTCGGGAGGGTTGCGGGGACATGCGCATCGCTTCCTCGCCTGACCGCCGCTCCTCGACGGCCGACCGCCGCCCGGTACGGCCGGGGGCCGTGGCGCTGGCCATGACGATCGCGATCGTCGCCGCCGCATGCGCCGGACCTGGCGCCGACGACGAAGTGTCGTCGCAGGACGTCGGCCCTCCCGCAGTCGACGCCGCAGAGGGTCCCGACATCCCCGACGTGGCGCTGACCACCTTCGAGGGCGACGCCACGGACCTGCACAGCTTCGTCGGCACACCGCTGGTGGTGAACTTCTGGGCGTCGTGGTGCCCCCCGTGCGCCGCCGAGATGCCCGACTTCCAAGCGGTCAGCCAGCAGCTGGGCGACGCCGTGCGGTTCGTCGGCGTCAACACCTCCGACGCCGCGGACCTGGCCGACGACCTGGCGCAGCGGACCGGCGTGACCTACGACCTGCTCCGCGACCCCGACGGCCGGGCCTTCCAGGCGTTCGGCGGGTTCGGGATGCCGACGACGGCGTTCGTCTCCGCCGACGGCACCGTGCAGCGCACCCACACCGGCTTCCTCACCCGTGACGCCCTGGCCGCAGAGATCGAGCGCTGGCTCGGCGTGGAGGTCCCCTCGTGACCGACGGCGCCCTCGTCCTAGCCTTCACCGCCGGCCTCGTCGCGACCGTCAACCCGTGCGGCTTCGCGATGCTGCCCGCCTACCTCGCCTACTTCCTGTCAGAGGACGACGAGGCACCTCCCAGCGCAGCCATGCCGGCGGCGCTGCGCACGGGCGGGCTGGTCGCCGCGGGGTTCCTGGTCGTGTTCGGCGTGGTCGGAGGGATCGCCACCGTCGCGCTCCGCACGGTCGTGCTGGCGCTGCCCTGGGCGGCGATCGTCGTCGGTGCCCTGCTGGTGCTGTACGGCGCCGTGGTGTTCATCGGCCGGGCGCCCACCCTTCGGCTACCGGGTCCATCCCGAGCGGTCGAAGGTCGAGGACCGGTGTCGACGTTCGCGTTCGGCAGCGCCTACGCCACCGGGTCCCTGTCCTGCACCCTGCCGGTGTTCCTGTCGGTCATCGGCAGCGCGACCGCCCAGGCCAGCCCGCTGGGCGGCGTCGGCATCTTCCTGGCCTACGGGGCGGGCATTGCCCTGGTTCTGCTCGCCCTGGCCGTCGCGGTCGGCGCCGGCCGCGACGGCGTCGTCCGGGCCCTCCGCCGGGGGTCGGCGGTCGCGACGCGGGTGTCGGGGGCGGTGCTGGTGCTTGCCGGTGGGTACATCGTCTGGTTCTGGGGCACCAGCCTGCGCGATCCGCTCAGCGCCAGCGGGCCCGTCCAGCTGCTGGACCGATGGTCTGCGGCGCTGACCGGCTTGCTCGGAGACAACCCGCTGGCGGCCGCCGGCGTGCTGGCCGCGGTGCTGGCCGTCGGTGTGGTGTACCTCCGACATTGTCAGCAGCGCCGCGGCTCGACGGGATGAGGGTGGAGTCGCAACCGGAGGAACCGCTGCCGGTGTGGGGATGGCTGCTGGCCGTTCATCCAGCCGACGCCGCCCACCCTCGGCCGCTGGGCGCTCCGCTTCCTCAGCCGGGCGGCAGCTGGTGCGACGCCCCGGACGGCCGGCCCGCGCGGTGGGCCACCCGTGCTGGCCACCACCTACATGGTGCACCGCTTCATGGACGCCGATGACGTGAGCAGGGCGTGGGATCTCATGCAACGAGGGGTGGAGGCCGACGATCCCGGGATCCTGGCCACCCAGGAGCGCCTCCGCCCTCCAGGGCTCGCTCCGCAAGCTCCGCTCACCCTCACCCTCTCGCTCCCCGCCCTCCAGGGCGTGTGCTAGCCTGGTCGTTCGCTCCCCGCGCCGGGGAGCTGTCATTGTGCCCGGTTTTCGCCGGATGCTCACGCCTCCGGCGCACGCCTGTGCCGAACCCGCTCCGGCGGCAGCCATCCGGACCCACACCATGACCTCCACGCTGCACGATCACGTCCTCGACGTCCACGAGCTCGTCGACCAGCCCGGCGCATCACGCCGGGTCGACCTCGCCGTGGCCGCGCCTGGGGACCTGGCCCTGCCACTGGCGGACCTCTCCGCACCCGTGCGGTTGGGCGGCGTGCTCGAGAGCGTCGTCGAGGGGATCCTGGTGCGCGGCCACGTCGCCATGGACGTCGGGCTCGCCTGCTCCCGCTGCCTGGAGCCGGTCGGGGTGGGACTCGACGAGCCGGTCACCGAGCTCTACGCCGACCCGTCCCGCGTGCCTGACGACGCGGAGCCGCCCGACGAGGGCTTCGAGCTGCGCGACGGCCGCATCGACCTCGACCCGCTCGTGCGTGATGCCATCGCCGCGGCGATCCCGGCCCAGCCGCGCTGTCGACCCGACTGCGCCGGACTGTGCCCGCAGTGCGGCGCCAACCGCAACGAGGTCGACTGCGACTGCTCCGACGATCCCACCGACACCCGCTGGGCGGCGCTGCGAGGCTTGCGGCTGCCCGCCGGTCCCGACGACACTGCCCGTGCCGAGACGTGAAGCCGCCCGCGAGAACGCAGACGACAAGAGAGCAGACCTGTGGCTGTCCCGAAGCGCAAGAAGTCCCGGGCGCGTACCCGGCACCGCAAGGCGCAGTGGATGCGCACCACACCGCCGACGGTGAGCACCTGCCCGCGGTGCAAGGACGCCATGCGACCGCACACGGTGTGCGGCTCGTGCGGCTTCTACGCCGGCCGTCAGGTCGTCGAGATCGAGGACTAGGCGCAGGTGGAGGCCGCCAGCGGAGTGGGGGCCCGGCCCAGCGCGACGTCGGCTGTCCGCGGTCGCGATGGGCATCAAGCCGAGCCCGTGCCCGGCCGGGTCGCGCTCGACGCGATGGGCGGCGACCATGCCCCCGGCGCCTGCGTCCGCGGCGCGCTCGCCGCGCGTGACGAGGGCGTCGACGTGGTTCTCGTCGGGGATGCTCGAGTCCTCGCCGGGGCCCTCGCCGACGCCGGCGCACCCGGGGGGCTGGCCGTGATCCACGCCGCGACGGCGGTCGACATGGCGGAGGAGCCGGCGGTCGCGGTCCGCGGACGCAAGGACGCCAGCGTGCGGGTCGCGGCGCGCCTGGTCGCGAACGGAGAGGTCAGCGCGGTCGTGTCGGCCGGTTCGACCGGCGCGACCCTGGCTGCCGCACTGCTGGAGATCGGGCGCATCGACGGTGTCCGCCGCCCGGCCCTCGCGGCCGTCATCCCGGTCACCGACGCAGGCGTCGTCCTGGTCGACGCGGGCGGCAACGCGGACGTGCAGCCCGAGGCGCTGTCCGCCTACGCCGAGATGGGCGTGGCGCTGGCCCAGGCCAGGGGCGTCGACGAGCCTCGCGTGGGGCTGCTCAATGTCGGCGCCGAGCCCGGGAAGGGCAGCGCGCTCTACCGGGCGGCACACGCCCTGCTGTCCGCCGAGGCCGAGTTCGCCGGCAACGTCGAGCCGGCAGCCGTCCTGCGCGGCGAGGTCGACGTCGTCGTCGCGGACGGCTTCACCGGGAATGTCTTCCTGAAGACGGTCGAGGCGCTGGGACGGTCGCGTCGTCCTGCGTCAGACACCGCCGCGGTCATGGTGGGCGTGGCCGGCGAGGTGCTGGTCGCCCACGGCGCGGCGTCGGCCGGGGAGATCACCGCCGCGCTGCGCACCGCACGCGACGTCGCGCTGGCCGGTCTGTCCGAGCGGGTCGCCGACCGGCTGGCAGCCCTCCAGGACCGCACAGCCGACGCCGCCCACGAGGCAGACCGTGGCTAGAGGTCGGCCCCGGGAGGGTGGCGTGGCCAGTCACCTCGACCACGACGTCGTGCTGGGGCTGCTCACCGGTCACGCCCGCTCGGTGCTGGTGCGTGAGGGCGCGCTCGACGCCTCGACGCGGTTCGAAGAGGACCTGCGCGCCGACTCGCTCGACCTGGTCGAGATCATCGAGGGGGTGGAGCGCGACCTCAACGCACGCGGGGTCGACCTCGACCTGCCCGACGACACGCTCCTGGCCGTTCGCACCCTCGGTGACGCCGCCGACGCCGTCCTCGCGCACGCTCGGACGAACAAGGTCCGCGGCGGCGGTGTCCGGTGAGCGTTGCCGCATCTGATGGCGGCGCTGCGGACCGCCGCAACCGGGATGGCGAGCATCACCCTCGCAAGCTCGGGCGCGTTCACGAATCGGCCGCCGACGTCCTCGGCCGCCTCCAGGAGGCGCTCGGCGTCGACTTCACCGACGCGGGCGCGCTGGAGCTCGCGCTCACGCACCGCTCCTATGCGTTCGAGGCCGGTGGACTGCCGACCAACGAGCGCCTGGAGTTCCTCGGCGACGCCGTCCTGGGTGTCGTCGTCACCGACTTCATCTTCCGCCGCTACCCCGAGGAGCCTGAGGGGCGGCTGGCCAAGGTGCGGGCCGCGGCCGTGAACGCCCACAGCCTGGCCGAGGTGGCCCGCAGCCTCGGCCTCGGCGACGCGGTCCTGCTCGGGCGCGGCGAGGAGCAGTCGGGTGGCCGCGACAAGGACTCGATCCTCGCCGACACCCTGGAGGCGGTCCTCGGCTCCGTGTACGTCGAGCGGGGCATGGACGTCGCGGCAGGCCTGGTCAGGCGGCTGTTCGCCGACCTCCTCGACGAGCTGGCGACCCGAAGGGAGTCGCTGGACTACAAGACGTCGCTGCAGGAGCTGACCGCCGCGCGCCTGTCGACGCTGCCCATCTACCACCTCACCGAGCAGGGCCCCGACCACGAGAAGTGGTTCACGGCCACGGTCGAGGTCGCCGCCGAGCCGCTGGGGTCGGGCGAGGGGCGCAGCAAGAAGGAGGCCGAGCAGGTGGCCGCCCGCACGGCGTACCAGGTCCTTCTCGCCCGGGCGGGGCATGCCCAGGGTGGCGAAATGGGGGCGGATGAGCCGTCCGGCACCCGTGAAGCGGTAGTGTCGGAGGGCGAGTGAGCGCACGCCGCGTCGCGGTGAACGCGGTACCGGACGACGGAGGACATGGGTGACGCAGCTGCCCGAGGTCGAGGTGATTCGCAAGGACCTCGAGCGTGAGATCGTGGGCAAGCGAATCAAGGACGTCACGGTCCGCAGCGCCAGCCTGGTCGGCCACCAGCGCAACCGGCCCGAGTTCTACAATGCGCTGGAGGGTCGCAAGATCGACGCGATCATGCGCCGCGGGACACGCCTCCTGCTGAGCCTGGACGATGCGCACACCCTGATCGTGCGGCTGGGCTCGCAGGCGACGATGACCAGGGAGACCGCCAACCGCGAGGGGGGCAAGGACACCCAGCTCGTCGCGGTGTTCACCACAGGTGGGGCGTTGCACTACGTCGATCCGGACAAGGACGGCGAGGTGGCCGTCGTGCCGACGTCGGACCTGGCCGGCATGGACGAGCTCACGCCTGCGGGCATCGACCCGCTGGCCGACCAGTTCACGTGGCCCGCCTTCAGCCGGGAGCTGGTGCGGCGCAAGATGAAGCTCAAGTCGTTGCTGGTCGACGAGACGTTCATCATCGGGCTCGGCGATCTGTACTCCGACGAGATCCTGTGGACGGCCGGCCTCGACGGCGCCCGGGTGTCCAACACCCTGAGCGCGCAGGAGGTCCGCCGCCTGTACCGGGCCGTGCTGGAGGTGCTGTACGAGGCGGTGAAGCAGGGCGGCACCGCCGATGCCGAGGGCGCGCAGGACGAAGGGGACTCCGGCGACTTCGGTGACTACATCAACGTCTACGGCCGGGCGGGCCTGCCCTGCGCGCGCTGCCGCCAGCCCATCAGCCTGGTCAAGATCGACCGCAAGCGCTCCTCCTACCACTGCATCAACTGCCAGACCTGAAGACGCCGGCGGTGGCCATCGCGCAGCGATGGTCATGAGATGCTGGGGTGATGAGGAGCGCAGACGAGCGGGTCGACGCGGTACCGGGCGCCGCCGTCGGTGATGAGATGGCGCGGTCGGCGACGGCCGCCTCAGGGCGGCCACGCGGTGCCCTCGACGTCCTCGTCGGGGCTGGCGCGCCCGAGCGCCCGGGAGTCGACACCGTGTCGAGATTCCTGCGCTATGCGCGGCTGGTCCGACACAGTGTCGGACCAGCCTGCGGAGGCGATGCTCACAAGCCCGGTTGTGGCGGTCGCGCAGCGATGGCCATGGAACGCTGACGCGGCACCGGGTGCTGTAGCCGTCGACGCGCCCCACGCCGGCCACAGCGGCGAGACGGGACACGCGACGAGTCGGCCGCTTAGCCCGACAGCAGGGTGAGCGCGCTGGCGAGGATCACAGCGGCAAGCCAGGCGGCGAGCTCCATTGCGGTGACCAGGCGGGTGTCGCCGACCAGCTCGGGCCGGGACAGGCGCAGGCGTCGACGCCAGCCGCGGCGGTTGCCGACCCCCAGGCCGGCGAGCATGCCGACCAGCGGCACGAGGACCGACTCCGCGTCGAGGAGCCGGGCCGCGCCAGCGCCGCCCAGGAAGCCGGCCGCGGCGCCCACGCCGCACGACGCCAGCCAGAGCACGCGGCCCACCAGGTTCAGCGCGACGTCCTGCGCCCGCGCCGCCGAGGCCCGCAGGCGCCGACGCCAGCCGCGGCGGTTGCCGACCCCCAGGC
>JACDBB010000129.1 GCA_013695145.1 Euzebyales bacterium | reverse complement strand
TGGGGTGGGATAGTCGTGCAGGCGATCCTGGAAGCCCTGGACGCCCAGCTCGCAGCGGCCGAGCGCGTCATGCAGCGCCTGACGGTGCTGCGCCTGCTGTGCGCCACCGGCGAGGACCGCTTCGCCTCTCATGCCACCGAGGAGCTGGAGGCGGCGCTCGACAGGTTGGCCTGCGCGGAGCTCGCTCGCGCCACCGCTGTGGCGGAGGTCACTGGGGACGCGGACACGACGTTGGCGACGATCGCCGAGGTGGTCGACGAGCCGACGGCGGCGACGCTGCGTGCCCGCGGGGAGCGGTTGCGCGCCACCGCGCGTGAGTTCGAGCAGCTGCGGCGCGTCGCTCGACATGATGCCGGTCGCGCTCATGCGCGCACGGTCACGCACCTCGAAGGACTCCTCGGCCGGGACGATGCCGCGGACGCCTACGGCGGGGAGTCTGCCCTCCCGGCCCCTTGTGTGCCCGTCCGCCGGCTCTGACCGGGGCTATCGCAGAGCTGCGCCGGGTCGCCGGGGGCCCGCTGCGCGCGACCGGGTGTCGGTCGGCGCAGCGGGCGGGGTGTCATGAGTCAGCGGCCAGCAGGAAGGCCCGCAGGCCGGCGAGGTCGTCCGTGTTGATGTGGTCGACGCCGGCGTCGGTGAGCGTGCGCCAGATGTTCTCGCGCGCCTGGCCCGGCTGGTCGGGGGTGGCCCAGAAGCGGACGCGACGGCCGTCGGCGTGCGCGGTCGTCACGATGTGGTCCAGCCGCCGCCGCTCCTGTGGAGGCATCGGACCGACGCCGAGCCACGTGAAGGTGGTGGTCCAGCGGTCGCTGATCAGCGGGATGAAGCTGGCGGGGTCGTCGCCGTCGAGGTCGGGCAGCCTGCCGTCGTACGCCGACCATCGCACCACCTGCGACGCCATCAGGTCACGAGGGCGGTTGCCCGAGACGACGACCTCGACCGCGCGCGCGTGGGTGCCGTCCGGGCCGTACCGGGTCAGCATCGGCCGGTAGGTTCGCAGAGCCTTGTCCAGCGCCGTGTAGGTGGCCTCCGCGTCGGACTTGATGTCGACCAGCAGCTGCACCGGGGCGGTGCGGTCCGGGTACACCTGACCCCGGTTCGCTCGGGTGATGGCCAGCAGCGGGTCGAGGTAGAGCGACTCAAGGGTGCGGCCTGGCACGGTGTCGACGAGGTCGTGGGCCACGCGCAGCTCGCCGTCCTGCAGCCAGATGTCGGCACGGTGGCGCCGCGGCTGCGGGAGCTGGACGGGGCCACCCTCAAAGACAACGTCTTGGCGCCGCAGAAGCCGGGGAGGCCGTCGGGGAAGTCCAGCGCGGTCGCGTTGGCGGCAGTCACGGGCTGAGCCCGCCGGACTATCGCAGGAACGCGGCCAGCGACGGCGGCAGCGCTCGCCCGAGGGCCTGGAGGGTCGCGGTGTAGGCGACCTCCTGCGTCTGCAGCTCGAGGATGGCCTCTGCGATGTCGGGGTCCTCGACCTCGGCGAGCTCGCCCCTCAGGGAGAGCCGCGCGTCCTGGGTGCGGGCCAGCAACGACTCGACCCGGTTGTGGTTGGCGCCCACGCGGGCCAGGGTGGTGCCCATGACCCGCTGAGCGTCGTCGAGGCGGGTGATCGCGCCGTTGATCGCGTCGTTCAGCGCGTCGGTGTCGCCCGCGCCGTCGCGACCGACCGCGTCGCCGGCTCCGTAGCCGGAGAACAGCGGGCGGCCACGATGGCGGGTGTTGGCGATCCCGACGAGTTCGTCCTGGACGCTGCGAATCTCCTCGGCGATGGCGGCGCGCTCGGCGGCGCTGAGCGAGCTGGAGCCCTCCACCGCCAAGTCCCGGGCGCGGCGCAGCCGCTCCATCCCCGCCCGCAGCTGGCTGTCGGGCAGGGGGTCGCCCGTCAGCGCGGTGTTCAGACCGACGACGTTGCTCATGTCATGACATCTCGTCGAGGCGGACGGGGCCGGTCAGGGTCACGTCATGGTGGCCGTCCGCGGTGTAGGTGCCGCCGACCGTGGGGCCGGTGAGCGCGTCCAGGGTGCGGTGGACATGGCTGATCGCGGCCCCCGCGAGCAGGCGGTTGGCCGCCGCGGTCTTCTCGATCTCCGACGCCATGCGGCCGAACGCCCGCTGGTGGTCCCGAAACACGGTGCGCAGCGGTTCGGGGGAGCGGATGGCCAGCGCGGCGAGGGTGATCTCGTCCAGCGGCTGGTCCCACAGCCG
>JACDBB010000128.1 GCA_013695145.1 Euzebyales bacterium | reverse complement strand
GCCCTATCGTGGGTCGGGTTGGCCGATCTGGACTGTAGGGTGCGTCCGCCCCACCAGGGGATGGTGCTGGTGGGCAGGTGGGCGCTGCGCAGCACCGGGGAGTAGGTGCGGTTGTTGAGCCGGGCGGTGATCCCGTCGGGGGTGATCATCAGCCGGCCGCGGGTGGAGATGAACCGTCGCCATATGGTCTCGGTGGCCTGTGTCTGAGACTTCCGCAGAGATGGCCGGGATAACTACCCAAGTCATGGGGTGCTCCCGGGGCGGTGCTTTCGGTTGTGCTCGAGTCGTTGCTGGTGTGCTCGTTTGAGGCCGGCTGCGCGTGCTCGCCGGATGGCGGGGCCTCGTCCGTGGTGCTCGTCGTCGGGGGTGACGTAGCCGATGCCTGCATGCAACCTAACGGTGTTGTGTTCGACCTGCACGCGGGCCAGCTCGGTGTCGAGGACGGCGGGGCGGTTCAGCCATCTCTGCGGAAGTCTCAGACACAGGCCAATCGGCGCGGTGCGCCACGACATCCTCATCGCGTTCTGGCACATCGTCACCAAGCTCGAGCCCTACGCCGACCTCGGCCCGGACTGGCACCAGCGACGCTACAGCCCCGAGAAGCAAGCCCAACGGCTGATCCGCCAGCTCGAACGCCTCGGCCACACCGTCACACTCGAACCCGCCACCAGCTGAGCCGCTGACCTCCACGTTCCCCCACCCCCGAGGCCGGCCTGGCCACGGGGTCAATTCCCCGCTGCCCCTCACCCGTCTGATTACACCCCAGAGGCTCTTGACACCCCGCTCAGCCCCAAGGATCTCTCCCAGGGACCGGGGCCTGCTACTGGGCGTTCCGGTACCTACCCAGGCGGACGTCGAGTCCTGCCACGGGCGCGAGCGGGCTCATAACCCGGAGGTCGCAGGTTCAAATCCTGCCCTCGCAACCACGCGAAACCCCTGGTCACAGGGGTTTTCGTTTTCTTCGGGGTACCGCTGAACGCGAAATCGGTCAACAGATCGGTCACAGCGTGCGCGGCAGAGCACTCGGTGCCGGGTGTGGGGAATGGCACGTTCCTGACCGGCTTCCGCACGCCGTCGCGTGGGCCAGGTCAGCCGCGTCCAGGTCCGTGTCGTCGCCCACCCACGCGCTACCCGAGGGAACACCGGCTCGCGTGGCGGTCGCTCACCTTGTTTCTGGCGCTCAACGACCTATCGACTCGATGTGGACGCCGGTGCTGGCGTCGAGGTGATGCTGGGTATCGCCGCGGTGACCTGGACGAGAGCGCCGTCACCGACTGGCTTCACCGAACGCATCGAACCAGCCGGCTGAGGACCGGGCGGCCAGCCGGCGGACCGGGCAGACCCTCAAGTGAGGCCGAGCCAGCGCTGGTAGGCCGCGATCACATGCGCCGTTGTCTGCTGGGGGTCGGGTAGTGCGATGTCGAGAATCGAGATGGTGGTGGCGTGGCCGTCTCGTTCGACATTGGCGACGAGGCCTCGTCGTTCGTCGCCGTCGAAGTCGATACCGGTGAGGTGCACCGGAACGCCGACGAGCGTGGCCGGGATCGGGGAGGTTGTCTCGTTCTCGATGGCTTGGAGGAAGCACCAGTAGCCCTCGTCGCCGTAGGCGTCGACGGCGATGCGTTCGATGAGCTCGTCGAGGTCGTCGTCAGAATGCATCGATCGGCTCGCCAGCAGTCGGATCGGGTGGCCGGGGTCGGTGTCGGATCTTGGGGACATCGAAGCCGAGAGTGGCGTAGGCCGGGAGCCTCTTGGTGTGCATGCGGTGAAGGACGGGGATGCGACTGTCGACGTAGTCGTGGAGCTCGACGTGGTGCTTGCCTTCGTGGGTGCGAAGGAGTCGTCCGACGTACTGGACGACTCGGCCCTTGAATGCCAGCGGGAACGCGAGGAACAACGTGTCGAGCTCGGGCCAGTCGAAGCCCTCGCCGAGGTAGGAGCCGGTTGCGACGAGCACGATGCCGGCGTCAGGGTCGCGTGTGGCCAGCGCGTCGGCGACCGCGGCGCGCGCCTTCCTGCCGAGCCCGCCGCGGAGCACGAGCGCCTCGTCGCCCAGTTGTGCCAGACCGGCGACGATCGCGTCGATGTGGTCGGTCCGCTGGGTGAGGACCAGACACGTTCGTCCCGCGGCGACCGCATCGTGCGCGTCGCCGCAGATCTGCGCGGTCCGCTGCTCATGCTCGACGAGCGCGGTGAACACCTGCTCGATGTGGGCGGCTTCCTCGTCGGTCAGCTCGACGACGGTGTGGTGGACGACGAGCTCCCGGCGGACCAGCTCAGCGCCCTCGGTCGCTCCTGGTTTGATCTCGTGGCGGGTCGGGCCGCAGTGGAAACCGATGAGCGCTTCGAGCTTGTCGCGCCGGTACGGCGTCGCGGTCAGCCCCAGCCATCGACGCGACCGGGCAGCCTGCACACACGTCGAGAACGACACAGCCGGGATGTGGTGGCATTCGTCGACCACGACCAGGCCGTAGGCGTCGAACAATGATGCGTCGTCGCGTCGGGCGAGGCTCTGGATCATGGCGACATCGATCACACCGGTCGGGTTGTTGCGGCCCCCACCGACCTGGCCGATCACGCTGGGATCGACACTGAGGTGCTCCCCGGGTCGGGAGCGCCACTGGTCGATCAGTTCCTTGCGGTCCACGACGACGAGCGTCGGCACGTCATGGTGGGCTATGGCCGCGCAGGCCATGACGGTCTTGCCGGCTCCGGGAGGAGCGACGAGCACGCCGAGGTCATGGTCGACGAGATCGACGACCGCTGCGCCCTGCTGGGGCCGCAGCTGCCCGACGAACCGCAGCCCGACGCTCGCCAGCTCCGGACGGTCATCGGCGACCTCCAGCCGGCTGGCGAGCCCGCCGATCAGCTCTTGGACTCCTTCGGTCAATCCCCTGGGCAGGTGGAGCCATTCGAGGTCTTCCTCGTAGGCGCTGATGAAGCGGGGCGTGTTCCAGGTGGAGAACCGCATGCGCTGCTTCTCGTAGAACTCCGGGGTTCGAAATCGACCCGAGGTGCTTCAGCGCTGCCACCAGCGCGGGCGGGAGCCCGGCTCGTTCGATCGACAGCATCGCCCCGAGCCGGGCCCGGATCACCTTCGGCGGTGGTGGGCCGCCGGCTTTGGCCAGCTCTGCCAGCGAGAGCGCCGGGCCGACGTCCACCGGACGCAGTGACTCGGCCAGGGCCGTCACCGCGTCCGGTGCCATGCGGGCGACCGACGACAGGAACGCCCACTGGTCCGGCCACGGTGCCATCGTCGTGGGATCCAAGAAGACCGTCGTGGACCGCCTTGCGCAGTCCCCCTGCAACGGAAGGGCGATCAGGTTGCCGAACCCCGCCTTGGGCAGGAAGTCCTGCGACGGGAAGAACCGGTCGTAGCTGGCGAGGTCGAGCTCGGCCCGGGTCGTCATCGCGTCTCGGAGCAGCGCGGCGCCCATAGCCCGCGCCTGCGATGCCGGCACCGGTCCGTCGAAGAACACCCAGACATGCGCGCCGTTGCCCGACCGGGACCGCTCCAGCGCAGCCGGTACGCCGTTGGTGTGGCAGGCGTCGATGTAGGCCAGCGCGTCGAGCGCCCAGGAGCCCTTGTCGAAGTCGCACGCCAGCAGCTCACAGGTGTCGCCGCGCAGGAGCGGATAGATGCCCGCAGCCGTCTCGCCAAGCAGGTGACCGAGGAGCACCTCATTGGTCAACGGCAGGTAGTCCTTGGCCGGTCGGCGCTTCGACCATCCTCCTCGCGTTGCCGGTGACCAGCCGGACTTGCCGGTCGTGGGGCTTTCCCAGCGTGTCGCGTACACGTCCGACCGAGCCCCGAACAGCGACCACAGCAGCGCCAGCCTCTCGGCAACAGGCGACTTGTTGTCGACCGACATCTGCCTGGAGGGTGCAGCCAGCAGGGTCGGTGCCCACGCCGTCTCGTGGCCGTCACCTGACCGAGCATCGAGACCGAGCAGCCCGCGCAGGCGGGCGTTCTCCTCCCGCAGCTCCGCCACCTTGCTGGCCAGATCAGCGGTCGCCTTGTCGTGGCTGTTCATCGGGCCGTCCCCCTCTGTTGTGGCCGTCCTGCGCCGACGTGCCTCGTCGCTCGTCACGCGAGGTCGGCCCAGTGCGGCCAGTGGCGCCCATTCCCGATCGACACCACCACCGCCGCGTCCATCAGACCGAGCGCAGCTCGGCGACGCATGTCGACGAGGAACGGTTCGACGGTTCGACAATCTCCTGCAGCAGTTCCCCGGCCGCGTCGGTCTCGTGAACGTGGCCCCGTCCCCGGACCCGACCGGCCCGAACTCGGAAGATCCTCGAGGGCGATCGCGAAGAGCCCGCGACACATCGGTGGCGACCTCCTCGACCGTCGCGGCCGTGAGCAACCGCCGGGCCGCGTCTTTGGCATGTTGACGGAGTCCGGGCTGCGCGGTCGGCGGGTCAGCCAACCCTGCGAGCGTTCGGCCATCGTAAGCACGTCGAGTCGAGCGGGGACCAGGGTTTCTGCCCCCTGGTCGATCGGACTCGGCCGGCCGCTGGCAACACCCATCGCCCGACTCTACGGCGCCAGATCGAAAGACTCCGGTACCGGGCGCGGCCCGATCGATGTGGAGCCGTTGCTGCGTCCCCCCGAGCGGACGGACGACACTGACTGCCGGAGATGCGGGAGCTCCGTTGCTAACGAGTGGCGAGGTTAACCCTTGAGCCCGAGCGGCGTCGGAGCTGTGGGCAGCGTGGCCGCGGGCACGTCTCCAGAGCAAGTGACCACATCGAGACGAGTCGGAGGAACGACGCGGTGCCGAGTGCGCCTCGTCAGCCGGCCGCGGAGCGTTGGCTCTTGACCATACGCCGCAACTCGGCTTGGGCGGTCCTCCGGGCCTCCTTCGCCGCGGTGACGCTCTGGTTGAGTGCAGTCATGAGCCTCGCGACAGACTCGTCGCCTTCTCCAGCTTCCTCAGCTACCTCCAATGCCTCTAGCACCCAACTTCGAACTAGCTGGGTGGCGCCAACACCCTCGCGCTGGGCGATAGCACGGATTCGGGCGACGTCTACAGGGTTGAACCGCGCCGACAGCGTCATGCTTCGCTGCCGACCTTCGGCTCGGACCTCATCCACGGTCACAGGATCGCCTTCATCGGCGCTCATTGCCTCAGCGGACTCCAGAAGCTCGTCGATTGAGGGAAAGGGGCGGCGCGTCATAGTCGTTGACTCCTAGCTGCGGCGGCGGAACCGCTCTTCTCCTGGTCCGACAGGTCGCGCGCTGAGATGATGAAGGCTGTGTCACCGTCTGGATCAGGGCTGAAAACGACGAACAGCCAACGCCCGTCGTTGGTTTGCCCCGTGCAAGTAAGCGCATCCGCGTGGCGCGAAACTGGCCGGACCCCAGCACCTGGTCGATCTCGTCATAGGCGATGTGTCTTCCGCGGGCCGCCAGTTTCCGCATCGTCCAACCAGTGCGGCGGGCCCTCATTCTCAGAAGTGTAGCACACCCGTGCTACGCGACCGCCATGATTCCCGCAAGACAGGAGTTCTGCCTCTCCAGATCGGCCCTCCACTGTGCGCGGGCCTGGTGCTGCGTGCGGGCGCTGTTCGCCTACGCGTCTTGCCAAGGGCCATGTGGACCTGCCCATGGGCGGCCAGTGCCCACTGGCGGCCATGGATGAGTGCGTGCCCACTGGTGGCTACCGGAAGTGCCACGGGCACGACGAGCTGAGCTCGGTGATGGGAAGCCGCGGGCGTGGCGCCCGGGCAGGGGGCGGGAGCGAGCGGGGTCGCAGAGGGTGAGTTTGCACTACGGCACCGCCGCCGAGGTCCGTGCTCAACGCGCCGCGACCCTGAACGCCGCCTACGCCGCCAACCCCGCCAGATTCCGTCACCGACGCCCCCACCCGCCCAAGCTGCCCACCGCCGCCTGGATCAACGAGCCCTCCCGAGAAGCACTCATCCAGAACGAATGAGAAGTTGTCTCACCGGGCTTGACAGGTTCCGATGCGCAGCGTCCCGGGTCATCGGCCCCTCCCGACCGGCAGCCCGCCCAGCCTGTCGGGCTGGCACGTCACACCGGGGAACCGGGACTCGAGCGTCAGACGTCGACGACGACGGCGGTGCAGGCCAGCTCTGCGGCTACCATCCACCGGCCGCGCACGTGGGTGAGCTGGCGTGCTTCGACGGTCCGATGTGGAACCGTGAGGTCGGCACGGAACGTTCCGTTGCGGTCGAAGGTGACGACCGCGTCCTGGAAGTCGAGCCAGCGTCGGGTCAGCGGGAGCCACGCCTTGAAGAGGCTTTCCTTCGCGCTGAACGCCAGCCGACCCCAATGCATGTCACCGCCGAGGCGTGCGATCGCCTCCTGCTCGTGGTCGCTGATGAGGGAAGTCACGACCCCATCGGGCAGGGCCCGGTGCGGTTCGGCGTCAATGCCGATCGTCGACACGTGCCGGGAGACGGCCGCGGCCCGGTAACCCGTGGTGTGCGTGATCGATCCGACGACTCCGTCCGGCCATCGAGGCGCTCCCCGTCTCCCGGGCAGGATCGGTGCGGGCGGTACGCCCAGAGCGTCATCGCTTGTCGTGCGCAGTGACGGGCTGTGGAAAACTCCCGTCGGCGGGTCTCGACCGCCCGCGCGACGACGGCTTCTGCCTCGGGGAAGAGCAGGCTAACGGGCGGATCGGAGAAGGCTTCGACAGCGATCACCGTGGCGGGGAGGATCCTCTCGATCACCGCCGTGCACCCACCGTCGCCGACGTGATGCGGGCGTCACCAGCGGGCGGCGCCGGCCCGCTACGAGCGGTCAGGCCACAGCGTCGCACGGAGCTCCCGCGCTTCCTCGGCGAACTCGCTCAGCAGCATTGCCGTCGCCGCCCGTCGGGCGTAGATGTCTTCGATCGGGGTGCCGAGCGATTCCTCCATGTCCGCCAGCGACTCGGCGTCGCCCGCCTGCAGGAGCATGCGAGGCACCACCCACGCGTACTTCAGCGCCGCGGTGGCCGTCATCGCGTACCGCACCTCAGCGGGATCTCGGTCCCACCCACCGTCTCGCAGTCCCTCGACGTACCCATCGAAGATGGTCTCAGCCAGTTCCCGGCCGTGAACCCGACTGTCGACGAACATGTCGAGCATCGAATCCGGGATGAAGTTGCCGATGTCCTCGCCGATGGCGCCGAGTCCGACGAACGACCAGTCGATCATGACCGTCTGCACGACGTCACCCGAGTCGTCTGCGAACAGGTTGCGCGGCCAGACATCGTGGTGGCACACCGTCTGCGGCAGCGACTCGAGGACATCGAGCGTGCGTCGTCGTTGGGCCCACTGCCCTTGTACATAGTCCGTCAGGTCCGCTGGATACGAGCGCTCGATCAGCGGATGGCGCCACAACGCGGGGGGTAGCGGTAGGAAGTCCACGGCACGGCGTTCGACGTATGAGCGCAACCACTGCCGACTGAACCACTCGGGTAGCCGCGCGTCGGGATCAGGGCGCATCTGCGCCTGCGTCCGGCCGAGGTGTCGGGCCGCCACGTTGAAGCGGGACAGCGGCCACTCGGACGCCGGCTCGCCGGTGACGTCCTCGAGCCAGAGGTGGCAGGTCCCGTCGTCCCGCCAGTCGACCGAATAGCAATGCGGTGCGCGAACGTCCGCATCGGCGTCTGCCAGCAGATCGGTTTCGTAGAAGAGGGCTTCACGACGCCAGTACATAGGGTCGACCGATTCGTCCGACGACCGCCAGAACCGGTGTCCCGACGACGCGTGGTGCAGGGCCTTGAGGACGAACGACCACTGGGGCGCGGAGTCATCGGCCACGGACCGTATGCGCCAGATTCCCTTCGTGGCCGAGACGACTGGCGCCTCATCGATCGGTTCCACGATCCATTGAGGTGCGTGATCGAGCCTGTCAGAGATCGCCTCCTCGACCGCAGCCAGCAGGAGATCCTCGTCGATTGGGACGGCCTCGACCACGATGGTTCCTCGATGCGTTCGATGCAGGGCGGTAGCACGACGTTGCGGACCATGTGGTATGCGTGGTGGTGACGGTCCGCCGGCATCCTGCTCATCGTCGGAGCTTGTACTCGATCACGATCGCCCGTCGACTGTTCGGTGAGCGGTTCGGTTCGCTTGCGTGGACCACCTGGTGGTGGTGCATCGACGCTGCCCCGGGCGACAACACAGCATCGACCGGCGGCCCCAGGCCCTCCCTCGCCTCCGGACCGAGCATCAGCATGTGGTCGTCAGTGGGTGCGCGGACATGCGGACGAATGCCGTCGAGGTGCGTACCGGGCCAGTACTGCAGGTCCACTTGGGCGGGCGCCGCGCCGGTCGCTCGGGTGACGTGCACGGAGCCTCCCTCCAGGGCTTGAGCGATCGCCAAGGCGGTGACGTCGTCCACGGCCAGCGTCACGCTCCATGCGCCCGCGCCGATCCCACCCGTGGTTGGGGAGCCCACGGCCAGGACCGCCACGTCGGCGGCGATGTAGCCCGAGGCGGTGGCGGTGGCCGCGAGCACGTCGACGCGGTCGCCCACACGCAGGTCCCCGGCGACGGCGCGCTCGACGGGCAGCGGCACGCTCATCGCCCGCAGTTCCGACCGGGCGGCCGGCTCCACCAGCGAGGAGGCCGCCAGCAGCTGGCCCGCCGCGACGTTTCCAGCGAGCACCCAGCCCGCGAGCGCGTCGGCCCGGGGGCGGCTCACCAGCGTGGTCGCGACCTCCTCGCTCACCCGCACCTCGGTCCAGGCCAGGTCGGAAGGATCCAGGCGCGTGCCCTGCCGCAGGTCGGCGGCTGCCGTCGCGACGAGCAGGGCGGGTCCGCGCGCCTGGCGCACCGCGGCCCCCGCCGCGACGGCGCAGACCACCGCGACCAGCACGATCACGAGCGTGTCGCGGCCGCGTCGACGTCGGGGTGGGCGCGCGGCGGCCTCCGGCGGCGCCGTCACCGGCGTCGCGGTGTCGGGTTCGTGTACCGACGTCATCCGACTGCGCCCCCCGAGTCCAGTGGGCACCACGCACGCAGGATCACCATACCGGGCGAACGGACGCGTGTCTACAACGATTCTGAGGAGTCCGGCGGGAACCGAGGTGAATGAATGGCCCTATGGCTTGTTTCCCGGGGAGGTCAGGTGGCATACTCGCAGACGCAGGGGCAGGATCGCGACGCAGGAGGGGTCGATGGCCGATCGCAGCACCGAGGACTTCGGCGAGGTCATGACCCTCGATGACGTCGCCAAGCTCCTGTCCTACAAGGTCGAGACCGTGCAAGCGATGGTGCGCCGCGGCGACATCCCCGCCTATCGCCTGCCCAACTCCCGCCGCTGGTTCGTCAAGAGGTCACGCCTGCTGGAGACCCTCTTCGACGAGAAGCACTCCAACACCCCGCCCGACGCACGCCGGTAGACGGCCCCGTAGTCGAAGTAGCTGGGCCAGTCCGTCCGAGGGCGCGAGCGATGCAGGGGCGGGAGAGACCGGTGTGCGCCATCGCGGTTCGCTTGCGGTCAGCACGACGTCGTTCACTGAGGCCATCGAGTGCACGCCAGACCATGCTGCCATCACTCAGCCACGCGTCCGACCTCCGTCCGACGGGCATAATCCAACCATGGCCCGGCTCCGCGAAGTGTTTCCGCTTCTCGATGAGCTGCCTTCGCAGGCGGCGGAGCTCGGGCTGTCGCTCGACAGCGATTCACATGAGCTGCGCTCTCGTGCCGAAGGCAACGGCGTGCTCTCGAACGTGCTGCAGGCCTTTGTTTCCCACCTCATCGAGACCGAGGACAGGAAGCTGACCGCGCAGCTTTCCGGCCTTCGGGTCGTGCGGGAGGCCACGGTTGAGACCGCAATGCGGCAGAACCGGTCGCGTAACGCTCTCTCACGTGGGCGTCAAGACCTGGGGCGATCTCGGCGAACTCACTCCGCGAGAGCTGAGGTCGCTGCCCAGCGTCGGCGCTCTAACTAACCATCGGTGACATCCTGGGACGCTGTGTCGAGACGGCGGTCCTCGGTGTGCCGAACGACGGGAGCCCCGGAGGCCTCGAGGAGCCACCCGAAGGTGAAGACGATCTGGGCCGCTTCTCTGCTGACCGAGCAACGAAGGCTCTCAGAGGCGTCGCCGCTTGGGCGGCCAGTGAACGCGCTTCGGGCGCCCAAGCAGTCCGGCGCCGCCGCGTCGCTGCGCGAAGGTGTGGAGGCCCGTCCCCGTCACGATCAAGCGTGTTCAGTGCTGATGCTGACAGCGGGTGAACCCGACACGCCGCTGGGCTAGACGAGGCGCTCGTGCCGCTAGCCCGGTGGTCCGGCGGCCCTTCTCGTAATCCTCACTAGATTGCTTTACCTCACTGAGATACTGAGGTATAGTGAACGACTGAGGTATTCATGATGACACCGACCCGGAAGAACCCCAGACGTGCCGAACAAGCGGTGCTCGCTGTCTTGCCGCGCAATGCCACGGTCAGCAATCGCGACAAGACGGCAGACCTGATCGTCAGCGGCCACGATCTGGAGATCAAGTGGATAGGCGAGGGCAACCTTCACGATGCGCGGACCCTCCTCGATGGCCGGGGTCGGCCCGACGTGGTAGTCGCACGGCGAATGTCGCCCGGAGCCCGAGCGGCGCTCGCGGACGCCGGCATCGGTTGGGTCGATGAGTCGGGTGCGGCGGAGATCGCGGTGGGCTCGATCGTTGTGTCTCGGTCGGGTCGGGCAGTGGTCCATGCCGAGAAGCCGACACGATGGACGCCCGCGGTACTGGCCACTTCCGAGGCGCTGCTGTGCGGAATCCGGCCGACCGTTGCCGCGACCCAAGAGGCCACGGGACTGTCGACCGGGAGTTGCACGAACGCGTTGCGGATCCTGACCGATCTCGGGCTGCTGGTCGCTGACGCCGAGCGGGGACGGGGGTCAGCGCGCAGGATCGCTGATCACGACGTGCTGCTCAACGCCTACGCGTCAGCCGCCGAGGCTCAACCACAAGCGGCCGAGCTGCGGGTCGGCGTGAGCTGGCGCGACCCGCTGGAGGGTCTGGCGGAGCTCGGCGGCAAGTGGACTCGGGCGAAGATCGACTGGATGGTGACCGGGGCCGCCGCAGCCTCACTGATCGCTCCGTACCTTACGGCGGTGACGTCAGCGGACGTCTACGTCGGTGCCGACACGATTGCCGCACTGGCAGCCGTCGCGCGCGAGTCCGGACTGCGAGCTCTCGAAGGTGGGCGCCTGACGCTGCGCGCCCTTCCGACCGTCACGACGGCTCGTCTCGCCACGAACATCGAAGGCATACGAGTCGCCCCATGGCCACGGGTATTTGTCGATCTCCGGTCATCCGGAGTCAGAGGCGAGGAAGCGGCAGAACACCTTCGTGAGGTCGTCCGTGCCCGATGAGACTCGTCGAACGCGCGCGGCCCGAGCCGCGGCTGAACAGGCGCTGGTGCGAGTCGTCCGTCACTACGGCACGCGCCCGGAGTTCGTCGTGATCGGTGGCCTCGTGCCCGAGCTCCTCTGCTCAGCCAGCGCTCTCCAGCATGCTGGGACAACCGACATCGACGTCCAGGTCAATCTCGAGATCGCGCGCGGCTCGGTCAACACGAAGCGGCTCGAGACCGCCCTGAAGAACGCGGAGTTCGTGCCCGACACCGAGCGGAGGTGGCGGTGGAGAACCGTCGGGTCAGCCGCCGGCACTGTCGTGAAGTTCGAGCTGCTCGCCGACCTCGACGACCAACCGACTGAGGCGACCGTGTTGTTCAACGATTGCGATGAACTCGGCGCGGTGAACCTACGGGGCACGGGCTGCGCGTCCATGGACATCGAGACGCGTCAGATGTCAGCCCGCATCGGGGGCGTCGACCACGTCGTCGAGGTCAACGTCGCCGGTCTCGCGGGGTTCCTCTTGGCGAAGTGCGCAGCTGCGCGCGCTCGGCGGCTGCCCAAAGACTGGTACGACATGGCGTTCGTCCTCCTGCACAACGACGCAGGAGGACCAGAGGCTGCGGCCGGCGCCGTGCTCGACCGGTTCGGCTCGCAGGCCAGTGGTGCCGCCCGCTCAGCGCTCGACGACCTTCTCGCCAACTTCGCCGATCACCTATCGCAGGGCCCCGAGGCGTACGCCGAGCAGATGCTGTTCGATCATCCCGAACTCGACGCCGCCGAGCTGCGTGCTGACGCGATCGTCGCGGTCGCGGCCTTCCATCAGGTCGTGACACAGGGCTGAGCGTGCGGCCCAACCGCCGATGGCCGGATGGCCCTCGACCCTACCGGCTGCCTGGCCGGACGCGTCATGGCCTCGAAGTACACGGGAGCGAAACGTCGTCGAGTCCGGGCCCACCTTCTCTCCCGGTCGGGTTCACGGGCTTCCAGCCGGGCTCGCTGCCCTACGATCCTGCGAGATGGCAGCTCATCCGACCACGGGCCGGCGCCTGCCGGCAGCCGTGAGTTCTTGACGACGAGCACCGCACCTACTGGTGAACGGCACGTGCGATCCCACCTGGTGGCTATCGGTGCCGTTGCGGGTGAGGTTCGTCCTTCCGCCTGCTGCGCTCTCGCATCGGCCGGGGTCAGCCGGCGGGGTTGCGGGACTCGTTGCCCATCGTTTCACTCTCCTGGGATCAGGGCCCCAGGAGCGCCGCCCGTCAACGCAAACTCGGACGCCTCGGGCAGCTGCGCGATCATGACGGCCAGACGCTGGAGCGGGTCGAGCATCAGACGTCGAACTGGACGCCCCTGCCCGGCTCGCCCGATCCACGCCACGATGGGTGTGCAGGCACTCTCGCCAAGCGCGGGCGACCTGGCGCGGCAGGACCAGGTCAGGCCACAGTTCCACGAGCTGGTCGATGTCGATCTAGCGGCGGACGTCGTCGGCGAGGCCCTCGCGCAGGACCTGCTCGTACACCCGCGTTCGGTCGCGACAGTCGGACAGGTCGTAGACGCGGTGGGGAGCGCTCCAGTTGACGTGATGGGGCAAAGTGACGCGTCCGGATGCCTTGGGCACATCGGGTTCAGCGATGTCACCCGGGACGGCCACTGGGGCGACATCGCTGCGGAGCGTGCGCGGCTGTCTGCTCATCTCCGGCCGGCGTACCTCTGGGCGGCAGAGCGCGGTGGCCTCCCGTGTGCCGCGCCGAGGTGTTCCCCCGGGTGCGGGCGGCGGCCTCCCCGGCCACCTTCATCGTCGTTTGCGACGCCTGTCATGGTGTCCTCGCGCAGGGGCGGGCGGCTCGGTTCGCTGGCGGTGGAGCGACGGGCCGCCGCACCCCCTCAAGCCGGGGCGCCCGCGCCGAGAACGGGTCACGGGGTCATGGATAGGTCACAAGGTTCTGGACGGCCCGTGCCAGCGGGCGAGGGGCGTGAAACGGCGGGGCTGGGGAAAGGGAAGGGCCCCAGTGACGCGAATAGGAGCGGATGTGAATCCCCTGATGCGTGCGGCGCAACGCCTGGAAACGCTCGACCTGCTCGACCCCGCCATCGACCCTGTCCGTCGGGTTGTCCAACCGCTGATGGGCGGAGGCAACGCCGGGGACGTCCTGGGCGGAGGATGGTTCGGCCATCCCGTGCACCCGCTCCTCATCGTCGTGCCCATCGGGTTCCTCAGTGCGGCCGCCACGCTTGACGCGGTCGGCGGGCGCGACGGCGAGCGCCCTGCGGAATGGCTGCTCGGTGTCGGGCTGCTCGGCATGGCGCCGACCGTGGCGACCGGCCTGTCGGACTGGTCGCGGGCTGACCGACCGGCGCAGCGGGTCGGCGCCGTCCACGCCCTGGCGAACGTCCTGGGTGGCCTGCTGGCCTGGCGCTCCTACCAGACCCGTCGCCGGGGTGACGCACCGCGCGCCCGCCGGCTCCTGCGCCTCGGCCTGGCGGCGATCGGCGTCGGCGGCTACCTCGGCGGACACCTGACCTACGCGCTCGGCGTCAGGGTCGAGAGGGGCTGACCGAGCTCCTCGGCGACCTCGGCCGCCAGCACCTCCGGCGGTGTGCCGTCGTCCGGGCGGCTTGCACGCCGCCAGGCGGTGAGGCAGCGGATGGTGGCCGGCAGCCCGGCCACCGCCGGCTCGACGCGCCACAGCTGGGCGAGGACGCCGTCGTCCATCCGGCGCGGTGCGGGCGCGCGGCCCGCCAGCCAAGTGATCGCCTCGGGGTCGGCGTCACACAGTGGTGGCAGGACGGGTGTGCGAGCGGCCGCGAACGGGACGACCTCGCGCGGTCGCGGCTTGCCGGCGACCAGCTCCCAGAACAGCGTGTAGGGCACCGACGCGCCGTCGGTGGCGACGACGACGCCGGTGTGGTGGCCTGCGCGACCCTGAGCTGCAGACCGCGGTGCTGCGATTGCGGATGACGCGACAGGACGAGGGCACCGTGCCCCGCCGCCAGCGCACCCCCACCCCTCGTCGGCCCACTCGTGATCGAGCGGCGAGTAGCCTTGGCCGCTGCCGGCCGTGATGAGGGGGGCGAGGCGTGTGACCGGATATGTGGTGGCGGGGGTGGTCCTGCTCGCGCTGGTCGTGGTGGCGGCCGTCTACAACCGTCTGGTCGCGCGCCGCAACAAGGCGCGACAGGCGTGGTCGGGCATCGACGTGCAGCTCACCCGTCGAGCGGACCTCGTCCCGAGGCTGGTCGAGACGGTCAAGGGCTATCAGGTGCACGAGCACCAGCTGCTGAGCGCGGTGACCGCCGCGCGGGCCCGCATCATCGCCGCGGGCGGCCCCCGGGAGTCGGGTGAGGCGGACGACGCCCTGGAGGGGGCGCTGCAACGGCTGTTCGCCGTGGCCGAGGCCTATCCCGACCTCAAGGCCAGCGACAACTTCCTCGCCCTCCAGACCGAGCTGAGTGACCTGGAGGAGGACATCTCCTTCGCCCGCCGCTACTACAACGCCGTCACCGAGGACTACAACACCACCGTGCAGTCGTTCCCGGTCCTGCTGCTCGCGGGGCCGCTCGGCTTCGCGCCGCGCGAGTTCTTCAAGGCCGACGCCGCCAGCCGGGAGGCGCCCGTCGCGGAGTTCGACCGGTGAGGATCCCGTCGGGTCCCCGCCGTCGGGGGCGCGCTGCGCGCGCGCCGCTCGCCCTCACCCTGTGCTGCGCCGCCGGCGCCGTCGTCCTGCTGGCCATGCTCGCCGCCCCCGCACGCGCTGACGAGGACGACGGCTGGGTCATCGACAGTTTCGACGTGACCGTGGACATCCTCCCCGACGGCTCGCTGGAGGTCGTCGAGGAGATCCAGGTCGACTTCGGCGATCTCGAGCGGCGCGGGATCTTCCGCGTGATCCCCACCCACTACGCGCTCGGCCAGGACGACACCCAGGTCCAGCTGCCCCCTGACCGGACGGTCACGGACTTCGACAGGGTCATCGAGGTGGGCGACGTCACCGTCACCTCGACGGCGCCCGACGAGGTCGAGCTCAACGACCTCGGGCGGGCGCTGCGGCTGCGCATCGGCGACGAGGACGTCGAAGTCAGCGGGGAGCAGAGCTATCGGATCAGCTACACGGTCACCGGCGCGCTGAACAGCTACCAGGGCTTCGACGAGCTGTACTGGAACGCCACCGGCGACGACTGGCCGGTGCCGATCTCCCGGGCGACGGCCATCGTGAACGCCCCGGAGGTGTCCGACACCGCCTGCTACGTCGGGACGCAGGGCTCGCCCAGCTTCTGCGCTGACAACGAGCTCTCAGCCGACCAGGCCTCCTTCACCGCGACGACGCTGTCGGAGGGCCAGGGGCTGACGGTGGCCGTGGCTCTGCCCCCCGGCGCGGTCGAGGTGGCGCCGCCGCTGCTGGAGGAGCGCTACAGCCTCCAAAGGGCGCTCGTCGGCAGCCCGCTGGCCTGGCCTCTGGCGGCGCTCACCACGCTGCTCGGCCTCGGCGCGGTCGGCCTGCTGGCCTACCGTCAGGGCCGCGACCGCGTGGCCCGTGGCGGGGTCACCGTCGACGGACGCCCCGACCAGCCCAGCCCCGGCACGCGGCCCCAACGCCGGTCGCTGCTGGCCCGCCGTGAGGTGCCGGTGGGCTTCCGGCCGCCGGAGGACCTGCGACCGGCTCAGCTCGGCCTGATCGTCGACGAGCGGGTGGAGGGCGTGGAGGTCAGCGCCACGATCGTGGACCTCGCGGTGCGCGGGCACCTGACGATCGCCGAGGTCGCAGACGAGAAGGACTGGCGGCTCGACGAGGTGAAGGACGCGCCGCGCGACGAGTTGCTGCCCTACGAGCGCAAGCTGCTCGACGGGCTGTTCGAGACGTCGGGCAGCGTCCGCCTCGGAAAGCTGAAGGGAACGTTCTCCGAGCGCTACGCGGAGGTGCAGCAGCTGGTGTACTCCGACGGCGTCGAGCGCGGGTGGTTCCCGCGCAGCCCCAAGAGCACGCGCACCGTCTGGCTGCTGGTGGGCGTCGGGGCGCTGGCGATCGCGTGTGTGGCGGGTTTCCTTCTGGTGCGCTTCAGCGAGGTGGGGGTGGCCGCGGTTCCGTTGGTGCTCGCCGCGCTCGTCCTGGTCGTCGCCCACGGCTGGATGCCCCACCGGACCCCCAAGGGCAGCCGCCTGCTCAACGACACCCTCGGGTTCGCCGAGTTCATCAGGACCGCCGAGGCCGACCGGATGGCCTTCGCCGAGGAGGAGCGGATCTTCGAGCGCTACCTGCCCTACGCGATCGTGTTCGGCGCCGTCGATCAGTGGGCCGCCGCGTTCGCGGGGCTCGGCGCCGCCGGCGCGGCCGCGGTCGGCGGCTGGTACGTCGGCTACGGCGCCCACCCGGACCTGGGCGCCATGGCCAACGGCCTGTCGAGCTTCTCCCACCAGCTCGGTACGGCCGTGTCCACGGCGCCGGCCAGCAGCGGCTCCGGAGGCGCCGGCTTCTCCGGCGGCGGCTTCGGCGGTGGCGGCGGCGGCAGCTGGTAGGCGGCGGGGAGCTGGTAGGGGAGGGCAGCTGGGCGCTCGGGCGTATTCACGTGTCAGCAGGTCATGGGGGCTGACGCCCCACCCCGGATGATGAGGATCGCCTGTCGCGGCTGGTCCGACACTGTGTCGGAGCAGCCGCGCATAGCGCAGGAATCTCGACACGGTGTCGACCTAGGCGCTCAGGGTTATTCACGTGTCAGCCGAAGTCCTCGACGGTGCAGGCGCGGGGGTCGGCGCCGTCGACCAGGCCCTTGTGGACGGGGACGCGCAGGAGGCCCCCCTCGGTCGCCTCGGAGTACTCGATGCGGCACACCAGCTCGGGGCGGACCCAGCGTGCCCCAGGGACACGGGGCGGGTCGGCGAACGGCGCCTCGGGCGCAGCGAGCCGCGCGAGCCGTGCGGCGAGGCTGGTCAGCTCAGCCTCGTCGAAGCCGGTGCCCGCGCGGCCGACGTAGCGCAGCTCGCCCTCGGCGTACAGCCCCAGCAGCAGAGCGCCGAACGAGTTGCTGCGGCGCCCCTCGCCGGTCGTCCATCCCCCGATGACGCAGGAGACCTCACGGCGGACCTTGACCTTGCGCCAGTCGCGGCTGCGCCGGCCGGGCTGGTAGGCGGACGCGGCTCGCTTGCCGATCACCCCCTCCATGCCCTGCTCGCGGACGGCCTCGAACAACACGCTGCCATCGCCGGGAAACACCGCGCTGCGCTGAACCCGCCCGGAGGGCACGAGCACCTCGTCGAGGCGCGCGAGACGATCCGACAGCGGCTCGCGCCACAGCTCGACCCCGTCCACGGCCAGCAGGTCGAAGACCATGTAGGTGACCGGGGCGCGCTTGGCGGCGCGGGCGACGCCCCGCTCGTCGTCCAGGTGCATGCGCCGCTGCAGCCGCTGGAACGACGGCCTGCCCGCGTCGTCCAGCGCGACGATCTCCCCGTCGAGGACCGCGTTGCGGGCCAGCACCCGCTCCCACAGCCCGGCCAGCTCGGGCCACGCTGGGCTGATGTCGTTGCCGTGACGGGCGCGCAGCACCGTGCGCCCGTCGGTGCCCCTCCCCGGCCGCTGGACGCGGGCCAGCGCCCGCATCCCGTCCCACTTGACCTCGAACAGCCAGGCGTCGTCGTCGAACGGCCGGGGCCAGGCCGTCGCGAGCATCGGCAGCAGCGCCGGCGGATCGGGTGGCAGCTCGCCCGCGGCCGGCTGGTCGGCGCGCACCACCATCCACTGGTCAGCGTCGGTGCGGAACAGGTGGTACTCGCCGCGGTGACGCCGGCCGTGCAGCCGCACGGTCGCCTTGCCCTCGCCCCACTCCAGCGCCTCGTAGGTCCCCGAGTCCCAGATGCGCATCGGCCCGCCGCCGTACTCGCCTGCGGGGATGTCACCCTCGAACGTGAGGTAGCGCAGAGGATGATCCTCCGTCTGGATCGCCAGGTGGCGGACGCCCGGCAGGTCCGGCAGGCCCTTGGGAACAGCCCAGGACACGGCGACCCCGTCGCGCTCCAGGCGCAGGTCGTGGTGCAGCCTGGTGGCGAGGTGATGCTGGACGACGAACCTCGGCGCGCCGGCCGCGTCTTGCGCGTCCGCCGCATCCGCCGCGTCCGGCTCGGAGGTGCGGGAGAAGTCGCGCTTGGCGGCGTAGGCGCCCAGTCGCCCAGCCGCGTCAGGGGCCGCTGGCCGCCTGGGTGCCCGCTCCGGCGGGGGCTCCTCGGTCGTCGGCTTGCGCACCATCCCCGCGAAGTCTGCCCTCGCTGCTGGCTCGGCTCTACTCGGCGAGCGCCGACCGGTGGCTGCGCCTCGCCGCTCCGCCGACGGCGCGACGGAGACGATGACTATCGCCGAGGAGTTCGGCGGCAGCGCTGACCGCATGGCTTCGTCGACGCGCAGCCGACACTGAACCGCCCTAGGATCGGGCCTGCCTTCCCGCGGAACGGGCGCGGCCGCAGACGACGATGTAGCCGAGGTAGGGCACGGCGCGCGCCATGCGGGGCATGAGCCAGGCGAGCCTGCGGAGGTAGGTGCTGCGCGTGAGCGCGCGGCCCATGAAGCGCACACAGCCTCGGACGCCCTCGTCGTGGAGGAAACCGCGCGGGGTCATCATGTCGAAGGGACCGGTGGTCGTGCGCACGTCCGCCAGTCCCGCGTCGCGGTAGATGGCGACCCAGTCCTCGACGCTGTCGAAGTGCAGGCCGGGGCAGACCTCTCCGAGGAAGATCCGGCGCGCCTCCGCGGTGGGCGGGCGGCGCCAGAAGAACTCCGTGGCCAGGACCCGCCCGCCGGGGCGACAGACACGCACGAGCTCGGCCGGCGGCCCTTGGGCGGTCCACGAACATGGTCACCGCCTCGGCGATCACGCAGTCGAAGCTGTCGTCGGGGTAGGGCAGGGCGAGGATGTCGGCCTCGGCCACCTCCACTCGGTCGCCGAACCCCGCGGCGCGGACGTTGTGCTCGGCGCGCTCGCGCATGAGGGGTGAGACGTCGACCGCGGTCACCCGGGCCTCGGCCGCGCGGGCGATGTCGATGGCGGTCGTGCCCACGCCGCAGCCGACGTCGAGCACGTCCTCACCGGGGCGGATCGCGGCCCAGTCCATCAGCTGGGCGGTGGCTCGCCGTCCGCCGGGGTGCACCACCCGCTTGCCTACGACGGCCATCAGCAGGTACGGATCGAGCGCGCGCACGTCGGCTGCGGTCAGGGTGCTCAAAAGTGCCTCCCGAGGTCGGGGACCGCTCCAGTCCACGTCAGGCGCTCGCGCTGCGCTCGACGGGCAGGCCGGCGAGTCGCCACTCGGGGAAGCCGTCCTCGAGCTGACGGGCGCGCCGGCCGTGACGGCGCAGGACGCGCACCGCCTGTGGCGAGTACACGCACAGGGCCCCCCGGCAGTAGGCGACGATCTCGACGTCGTCGGGCAGCTCGGCCAGGCGCTGCTCCAACTCGTCGACGGGGATCGACAGCGCGCCGCGGATGTGACCGGCCGCGTGCTCCTCGGCGGGCCGGACGTCGACGACGACCACGTCGCCGCGGCGCAGGCGCGCGCGCAGCTGTGCGCGGGTCATCGGTGTCACGTCGGTCGCGGGGCCGAGGTAGGCGTCGGTGGCGCGGTCGACGTCTCCCAACCGCGCGCGTGCCAGTTCGCGCAAGGCGACCGCGAACTCGAGCGCACCCTCGGCCAGCCGGTAGCGGACCCGCGTGCCGTCCTTGCGCGCCTCCACGAGCCCGCCTTCGCGCAGCACGCGCAGGTGCGCTGAGGTGTTGGTCACCGACGTGCCGGTCGCGAGGGCGAGCGCGTCGACGCCGCGCTCGCCCTGGGCGAGGACGTCGAGCAGCTCCAGGCGCGTGCCGTGCGCCACGGCCTTGCCCACGCGGGCGAGCTGGGAGTAGAGCGCGGCCTTGTTCTCGCGGTCTGCCATGGCGCCCACCATAGCAAAGTCCAACGATTCATGGAATAGTTGTTTCACGGTCGCTGATGCGGCGACGGCAGCAGGGAGGCGGATGGCACGAATGTGCCCGAGCTTGCGAGGGCGATTCTCACAATCTCGGTTGTGGCCATCGCGCAGCGATGGCCAGGAGATGCTGACATGGAGATCGTCCCGATCGTCGACGAGGGGCTGGGCAACAGCTCCTACCTGGTGGGTCTGGGCGACGGCAGGGCGCTGGTGGTGGATCCGTTCCGCGACCCGTCGCCCTATCTCGCCGCCTGCGACCGGCGCGGCTGGCGGGTGGCGTTCACCGCCGAGACCCACCTGCACGCCGACTTCGTGTCGGGCAGCCGGGAGCTGGCGGCGCGTGGCGCGGAGATCGTCGTCCCGGCTCGCGCGCGGGTCGCGTTCCCGGCGCGCGGCCTGGACGACGGCGACGAGGTCGACCTGGGCGGCCTGCGTCTCCGGGCGCTGGCCACGCCGGGGCACACGCCCGAGCACCTGGCGTACCTCCTCACCGACGGGGACGAACCAGCCGCGGTGTTCACCGGCGGGACCATGATCGCCGGCGGGGTGGCCCGCCCGGACCTGCTCGGCGCTGAGCACACTGAGCCGCTGGCCCGCGCCGCGTGGCGGTCGGTCCGCGACCGGCTGCTCACGCTGCCCGACGACCTGCCGGTTTACCCGACCCACGGGGCGGGGTCGTTCTGCTCCGCCGGAACCTCAGGCGAGCGCACGACCACGATCGGGCGCGAGCGGGCCGCCAACCCGCTGCTCGCCGCACGCGACGAGGACGGGTTCGTGGCCAGGCTGCTCGGCGGCCTCGGCAGCTACCCGCCGTACTTCCTGCAGCTGCGGCAGGTGAACCGCGCCGGGCCGCGGGTGTACGGCGACCGGCCGCCGTCGCTGGCCCGGCTGCCGGTGGCCGAGGTCGACCGCGCCCTGGCCGACGGCGCCGAGCTGGTGGACGTGCGATCGGTCGACCGGTTCGCCGCCGGGCACCTGCCCGGGTCACTGGCCATCCCGTTGCGCGCGCAGTTCGCCGTCTGGCTGGGCTGGCTGGTCGACCGCGAGCGGCCGCTGGTGTTCGTCGCCGACGACGAGGTCGACCGCGACGAGCTGGTGCGCCAGTGCCTCGGGATCGGCTACGAGCACCTGGCGGGCGAGTTGGACGGCGGCGTCGCCGCCTGGGCGGCGCCCGGCCGGGCGCTGCGGCGCGCCGAGGTCGTACCGGCCGGCCGAGCGGGCGCCGAGGACGGACACCGGCGGGTGCTCGACGTGCGACAGTCCTCGGAGTGGGTGGCCGGTCACGTCCCCGGCGCTGCGCACGTGGAGCTGGGGGCGCTGGCCGCCGACCCGTCGCGCGCGCCCGACGGGCCGCTGCTGGTGCACTGCGGCCACGGTG
>JACDBB010000115.1 GCA_013695145.1 Euzebyales bacterium | reverse complement strand
CCCCCCCGGCAGGCGGCCATGCACCGCTGGGGGGCAGGTGTCGTGAACGCGACCGCCCCGCCCGCGGCGGTGCGTGCGACCGCCGAGGCGGCCGCGCTGGGCACGCTGGCCGCGGCCGTCGAACGCGGTGAGCTCACGGGCCGGGGTTTCGACCGTGCGCTCCGCGTGGCGCGCACCTGCGCCGACCTGGAGGGCAGCGCGGTGATCCGCAGGGTCCACGCGCTTGAGGCCCGCACGCATCGCCTCAACCTCCGCCCGGTGGCCGCGGCCATGGCGAGGACGGGGTGACCGTGAGCGGCAGGGGGCACGGTGGGTCGGGGTCGCGTGGGGTGAGTCCGGAGGGGCAGGCCGTCGCCCTGGCGGCTGGCGGGGCGACCGATCCGGCGCGGATCCGCCAGACCGTCGCGACGTTGCTGGCGGACCGGGCTGACGTCGCCGTCGAGACCGTGCTGGACGCACTGCTCGCCGAGCTCGCCCGCCGCGGTCAGACTCCGGACCGGAGCGTCGTCGCCACGACCGGCGAGCGGCTCGCCGCGCTGGGCGCCCGGGTCGTCCTCGCCGGCCGTCGCGGCTACCCCAGGCGACTGGCCGACGCGTGGCCGGAGCTCGGCGCGCCGCCGTGGCTGTTCGTGCGCGCCCCCGAGCCCGGGCTCCCACGCGGTCCGGCGGTCGCGGTGGTCGGAACACGCCACCCGACACTTGACGGCTTGCGCACCACCCGCCAGCTCGGGCGGCTGCTGGCCACGCACGGGGTGACGGTCGTCTCGGGCCTGGCGCGCGGGATCGACCAGGCGGCCCATCGGGGGGCGCTCGACGCGGGAGGGCCGACGGTCGGCGTGCTGGGCACCGGCTTCGCGGTCGACTATCCGTGGGGGGACGGCGCGGTGCGTGAGGCGGTCGCCGCCGCCGGAGGGCTGGTGACCGAGCTCGCGCCCGCCGCGGGGCCGCGGCCGCGCCACTTCCTGTGGCGCAACCGGATCGTGTCCGGGCTCGCCGACGTCGTCGTGGTCGTCGAGGGCCGGTCGCGCAGCGGGTCGCTGCAGACGGCCCGCCTGGCGGCCGGGCAGGGGCGCGACGTGTGGGCCGTCCCTGGCTCGCTGCACGCGCCGACCAGCGCCGGCCCGCTCGCGCTGATCCGCGACGGCGCGCAGGTCGTGACGCAGATCACCGACGTGCTCGACGCGGTCGCTGCGGTCCAGCACGAGCCTGACGGTGACGGTGACACGGGCGCGCCGGTCGCCGCGGCCGGGCTGGACCCCGACACCCGACGCGTCCGTGAGCTCCTCGGCCCGGTGCCCGCCACCCCCTCCGCGCTGGCCACCGCCGCGGGCCTGCCGCTGCCCGCGGTCGCCGCCGCGCTGGCCGACCTCGCCGACCGCGGCCTGGCCACCACCACCCCTCGCGGGGCGATCGCCACGCCGGACCAAACCAATGCCTCCCGGCTGATGCCAGCGGTCGCCGGGAGTCATCCGTCCCGGCGCGGGTAGAGACGCAAGCGACGCCTCGTGGAAGGGAATGCTGTCGCATGGGTCACAACGTCGCGCAGAAGCTGATCTCAGAGCACCTGGTGTCCGGAGATCTGGAGCCCGGCACCGAGATCGGGATCAAGATCGACCAGACGCTGACGCAGGACGCCACGGGCACGATGGTCATGCTCGAGCTCGAGGCGATGGGGCTGGACGTCGTCCGGACCGAGCTGAGCGCGCAGTACGTGGACCACAACCTGCTGCAGACCGACGAGCGCAACCCCGACGACCATCTGTTCCTGCGCAGCGCCTGCCGCCGCTTCGGCATCTGGTACTCCCAGCCCGGAAACGGCGTGAGCCACGCGGTGCACATGCAGCGCCTCGGCGTCCCCGGCAAGACCATGGTCGGCTCGGACAGCCACACCCCCGCCGCGGGCAGCCTCGGGATGCTGGCGATCGGAGTCGGCGGCCTCGAGGTCGCCATGGCCATGGCCGGCGAGCCGATGTACATGACCATGCCGCGGATCTGGGGCGTGGAGCTGACCGGTGAGCTGCCGCCGTGGGTCAGCGCCAAGGACGTCATCCTGGAGCTGTTGCGCCGCCACGACGTCAAGGGCGGCGTGGGCCGGATCATCGAGTACTACGGGCCTGGCCTGGATGCGCTGTCGGCCATGGACCGTCACGTCATCGCGAACATGGGCGCGGAGCTGGGCGCCACGACCACAGTGTTCCCCGCGGACGCCGAGGTCCGCACGTTCCTGGAGCGCGAGCAGCGCGGTGGCGACTTCGTCGAGCTCGTGCCCGACGACGACGCCACCTACGACCTGCACGAGTCGATCGACCTGTCGAGCCTCGAGCCGTTGATCGCCAAGCCGTCGAGCCCCGGCAACGTCGTGGGCGTCCGCGAGGTCGCGGGCACCGAGATCTACCAGGCCTACATCGGCTCCTCGGCGAACCCCGGCCTGCGCGACGTGGCCATGGTCGCCATGCTGATGCGCGGGCGGCGCACTCACGACGGGGTGTCGCTGGACATCAACCCCGCATCCCGCCAGGACCTCGAGAACCTCTCGGGCATGGGCCTGCTCATGCCCCTGCTGCACGCGGGGGCTCGGCTGCACCAGGCGGGCTGCAACGGCTGCATCGGGATGGGCCAGGCGCCTGCGACCGGCCGCCCGTCCCTGCGGACCACACCGCGGAACTTCCCTGGCCGGTCGGGCAGCGACGAGGACGCGGTGTACCTGTGCTCGCCCGAGACCGCGACGGCTGCGGCGCTCACCGGCGTGATCACCGACCCGCGCGACCTTGAGGACCGCGGGATCGCCTATCCGGCGTTCGTCTATCCCGACGACTACCAGGTCAACGAGGGGATGCTCAGCCCGCCGCTCGCACCGGACGCGGCCGGGAAGGAGGAGCTGGTCAAGGGTCCCAACATCGCCTCGCTGCCCGACTTCGAGCCGGTCGCGGACCGCATGGAGCTCCCCGTCCTGCTCAAGACGGGCGACAACGTGTCGACCGACGAGATCATGCCTGCGGGCCAGCGGGTGCTGCCGTTCCGCTCGAACATCCCCAAGATCAGCGAGTTCGTGTACTACCAGGTGGACCCGACCTACGTGGAGCGCGCGCGGGCGATCGCGGGCACGTCGGGCCACGCCATCGTCGGCGGCGACAACTACGGGCAGGGCTCGTCGCGCGAGCACGCGGCCATCGCGCCCCGCTACCTCGGCCTGCGCGTGGTGATCACCAAGAGCTTCGCGCGCATCCACTGGCAGAACCTGGCCAACTTCGGGATCCTCGGCCTGGAGTTCGCCGACCCCAGCGACTACGACCGCATCGAGCAGGGCGCCACGCTGACCATCGAGGGCATCCACGCCGGACTGGAGAGCGCGGACAAGACCCTCACCGCGCGCCTCGACGACGGCTCAGACGTGTCGCTGCGCCACCGCCTGTCGCAGCGACAGGTCGAGATGCTGCACCTCGGCAGCCTCATCAACGTGTTCAAGCAGCGCCTGATCACCGACCGGTAGGAGCGAGCCGTGCCGCGGCCCGGACGTCGGTGACCGAGCCCACCTCCCTTGACCGGGACCACGCGTGTGTCAGGCTGTGCTCCGGAAGGAGGAGGCGTGGATGCGCGCTGCGGAGCAGGTCATGCCGCCGGCATGGGCACATGCCCTGGCGGCGTTCGCCGAGCACCTGCGAGACGAGCGGGCGCTGGCCGCCCCGACGGTGACCGCCTACGTCGCGGACGCCATGCAGCTGGCCGCGTTCTGCGCCGAGCACGGCATCGCCGACCCCGACGAGGTCGAACCATTGGTGCTGCGCAGGTTCCTGGCGCGTCTGGGCGCTGACGGGTACGCGCGCACCTCCACCGCGCGGAAGGCCGCCTCGGTGCGCAGCCTGTTCCGACTGCTCGCCCGGCGCGGTCTGGTGGACTCCGACCCCGCTGCGGCGCTCGGCTCCCCGAAGACCCCGCGGACGCTGCCGAAGGTGCTGCGCGTCGACCAGGTAGCCGCTCTGCTGGAGGCTCCCGACGCGGCCACGCCGGAGGGCCTTCGGGACCGTGCGCTGCTCGAGCTGCTGTACGGCAGCGGCGCCCGCATCGCCGAGGCGGTCGGCCTCGATGTGGATGACGTCGACCTCACGGCGGGAACGGTGCTGCTGTTCGGCAAGCGCGCAAGGCAACGCCTCGTCCCGCTCGGCGAACCCGCGTGCCTGGCGATCGAGCGCTACCTGCGGGACGGTCGGAACGCGCACGCGGCCGCGGCCGAGGACGTGGCGACCGCGCTGCTGCTCGCGCAGCGGGGACGCCGGTGGGACCCTCGCGACGCACGGGAGGCGGTCGCCAAGGCCGCCGCGATCGCTGGCGTGGGCCACGCGACCCCGCACATGCTGCGCCACAGCTACGCCACGCACCTGCTGGAAGGCGGAGGGGACGTGCGAACCGTCCAGGAGCTGCTGGGTCACGTTGCCCTCGCAACCACCCAAATCTACACTCACGTCTCGCGGGCGCATCTCCGCAGCACCTACGAGCACGCTCATCCCCGATCGTAGATGCGGTCGTGATCACGTGGTCCCCAGCCATGAGGGCGCGATGGACTCCCGCAGTCAGGTGAACATGCGCGGATCGGCAAGCGAGGCGAAGGGAGCGCGCGCGGGGCCACGTGTGGCCGGCGGGGTGGTCTCCGGCGATCCCGCTGTGGTCCGCCTGTGGGAGCGATTCAAGGCGGATGGGGACACGGGCGCGCGCGAACGCTTGATCCTCCAGTACTCACCGCTGGTCAAGTACGTCGCGGGTCGGGTGTCCGTCGGGCTGCCGGCGACCATCGAGCACGCCGATCTGACCTCCTACGGCATGTTCGGGCTGATCGACGCCATCGAACGTTTCGACCTGGAGAAGGGCGTCAAGTTCGAGACATACGCGATCTCGCGCATCAAGGGCGCGATCATCGACGAGCTGCGGGCGATCGACTGGATCCCCCGCAGCGTCCGGGCCAAGGCGCGGAGCGTCGAACGGGCGCTGACCGCCCTCGAGACGCGCCTGGGCCGCGCCCCGAGCGAGCGGGAGCTGGCCGAAGAGCTCGGGATGGGGCTCAAGGAGCTGCGCGCCAACCTGCAGCAGGTCTCGCTCACCTCCGTGGTCGCGCTCGACGAGACGTTCTCGGGCCAGGACAGCGAACGCCAGTCGCTCATCGACGTGCTGCACGATCCCTCCGCGGCCGATCCGGAGTCCAGCTATGAGGACACCGAGCTGAAGGCGCTGCTGGCCGACGCGGTCGACCGCATGAGCGAGCGGGAGAAGACCGTCGTCGTGCTGTACTACTTCGAGGGCATGACCCTGGCGCAGATCGGTCAGGTGCTCGGCGTCACCGAGTCCCGCGTGTGCCAGGTCCACACCAAGGCCGTGCTGACCCTGCGCACCCGGATGTCCGAACGCACGCGGTAGATCTCCACAGGACCGGTCGGCGATCCGGACCGCGGCGGCACGAGCGCGCGTAGCGTCGCGGGCGGAGGTGGTGCCTGTGTCCCGCGTCAGCATCTCATGACGGTCGCCGCGCGACCGCCACAACCGGTGTATGGAGAATCGCCCTCGCAAGCTCGGGCGCATTCACGACTCAGGGTCCTGCTTGTGGCGGTGCTGCTGGCCGTGCTCGCGGCTGGGTCTGCCCCCGCCGGGGCGGCCGCCGCGGGGCCGGCGCACCGACCCGTCCCCGGCGTCGTCGTGCGGCCCTTCGAGGCGCCGGCCAGCCGCTACGGCCCGGGTCACCGGGGCGTCGACCTGGCCGCCTCGCCCGGCGACCCGGTGCGCGCGGCCCTGCCGGGCACCGTGCACTTCTCCGGACTCGTCGCCGAGGCGGGCTGGGTCACGATCGACCACGGCGGCCTGCACACCACCTACGGCGACCTGGCCCCGCGCGACGTCGTCGCCGGCCAGTCCGTGCGGGCCGGTCAGGTCATCGGTCGCCTGGCGGAGGGCGCCACGCACCTCGACTGGGGCGCGCGCGTCGGCGAGGACTACATCGACCCACTCAGCCTGCTCGGCCGCTGGGAGGTCCGCCTCGTCGCCCCGCTCGGTGACTGATCCTCGGCCTCGGGCTCCGCTGCCAGCAGGCGGCAGTGCGCGAAGCTCATGCACCCGCAGTCCATGCAGGCGGCCACGGCGTCACGCAGGCGCATGACCTCCTCCACCAGCGCGTCGAGCTCGGGGAGCTTGGCGGTCGCGAACGCGTGCCATTGGGCGCTGGCGGTGGCGCCCTCAGCGTGCCCCTCGAGCAGGCGGCGGACCTCGGCGAGGGTGAAGCCCGCCCGCTGGCACATCCGAATCAGCGCCAGGCGGCGCAGCACCACAGGCCGGTACCGGCGCCGGCCCGACACCCGCTCAGGCGGCGGCAGGAGACCGACGTCCTCGTAGTAGCGCAACGTGGACGGCCGCAGCCGAGCGCGTGTCGCGACTTCGCCGATCGACCAGGTCCCGGGCATGCGCCGATCCTCCCACGGCTCGGGCTTGACCTCCAGTGCGCTTGAGGTGGCACGGTCGCCTGATCTGCACACCAGCGGCGCGGAGGTCACATGGGGCTGGGTCGCAACTACAGGTGGCTGTGGTCGGCCGGCGTCACGTCGAATCTGGCGGACGGCGTGTACGGCGTGACCTTGCCCCTGCTGGCCATCCGGCTCACGGACGCGCCTGCGGAGGTCGCCGCGGTGCGCATCGCGACCAGCCTGCCGTGGCTGCTCCTCGCGCTGCACGCCGGCGCGCTGGCGGATCGTTTGGACCGTCGGGCGCTCATGCGCGGCGTCAGCCTCGCGCGCGCACTCGGGCTGGGGCTGCTGGCCTGGGCGGTCGCGGCTGGTGCGGTCACCTTGCCGCTGCTGTACGCCGTGGCGTTCGTCGTGGCGGCCGCGGAGGTGGTCTTCGACACGAGCGCGCAGTCGCTGCTGCCCGCGGTCGTCGATCGCGACCGGCTCGCTGCGGCGAACGGGCGGCTCTACGCCGCGGAGATCACGGCGGGTGAGCTGGCCGGGCCACCGTTGGGGGGCGCGCTGGTGGGGCTCTCCGCCGCCCTGGCGCTGCTCGGCGGCGCCGGCGCGTACGTGGTGGTCGCCCTCCTGCTGACCGGCATGGGCGGCGCCTATCGTCCAGGGCGCACGGGCACGTCATCGGTGTGGGCAGATGTTCGTGAGGGGCTCGCCTACCTGCTCGGCCATCGGCTGCTCCTCACGCTGGCCGTGCTGACCGGTGCCGTGAACATGCTGTGGTACATGTGGCTGGCGGTGTTCGTCCTGTATGCGGTCGACCCCGGCCCGATGGGCTTGTCCGAGCTCGGCTACGGGCTGATCTTCACGGGCAGCGCAGCCGGAGGCGTGGTGGGGACGCTGCTGGTCGAGCGGCTGGACCGTCGTGTGGGGCGGCTGCCGTTGCTGACCGCGAGCCTCGTCGGCTGGGCGCTGTTCGAGGTGGGGCCGGCGCTCACAGCCAGCGCCTGGGTCGTCGGCGGGTTGGTCGGCGTCGGCTCCGTCGGGGGGATCATGTGGGGCGTCGCGGTGGTGTCGCTGCGCCAGCGGATCGTGCCGGACGAGCTGCTCGGGCGGGTCAACGCGGCCTACCGCCTGATCTCCTGGGGCGCGCTGCCCCTTGGCGCCCTGATCGGTGGCCTGCTGGGCGAGGTGATCGGCCTGCGGCCGCTGTTCGGCCTGACGGCGGCCGCCACCCTCGCCCTGATCGTCCCGTTGCGGCTGACCGTGACCGAGGCGGCGATCGCCGACGCCGAGGACTCGTGAGCCCGGTGGCCGGGGCGGTGTATGCTGGCGCGGGTCCGGGTTCGCCCGGGCCAACTCCTTGCGCCCGCGCCTCGCGCGGGCGACATCACAGCACGATGGCGCAAGGCCCGCGGTCCCCGGCAGCACGGGGCGAGGCCTGTGGCACCCGCGCCGGTCGTGCGAGGCCAACCGCGAACGAGAGGAACCCCCCGCATGTCTGTCGTCTCCATGCGCCAGCTGCTCCAGGCCGGCGTGCACTTCGGCCACCAGACGCGCCGCTGGAACCCCAAGATGAAGCGCTTCATCTTCGGTGAGCGCAACGGCATCTACATCATCGACATCCAGCAGACCATCGGGATGCTGGAGGACGCCTACGGCTTCCTGCGCGACTCGGTCGCGAAAGGCGGCACCGTCCTGTTCGTCGGCACCAAGCGGCAAGCATCCGAGGCCATCGAGCTGCAGGCGCAGCGCGTCGGCATGCCGTACGTGAACTACCGCTGGCTCGGCGGGATGCTGACCAACTTCGAGACCATCAAGACCCGCCTGACGCGCCTCCGCGAGCTGGAGACGATGACCGACGACGGCACGATGGAGCTCCTGCCCAAGAAGGAGGTCCTCCAGTTGCAGCGCGAGCACGAGAAGCTGGAGCGCAACCTCGGCGGCATCCGCGACATGGCCAAGCTCCCCAGCGCCGTGTGGATCGTCGACACCGTCAAGGAGCACATCGCGGTCAACGAGGCCAACCGCCTCGGCATCCCGGTCGTGGCCGTGGTCGACACCAACTGCGACCCCGACATGATCGACTATGTGATCCCCGGCAACGACGACGCCATCCGCTCCGGGGCGCTGCTGACGCGGCTGGTGGCCGACGCCTGCGCCGAGGGTCACCAGACCCGCGCCAGCCGCTCGCCAGACGACGTGGTCGCCGAGCAGGCCGCGGCGGCCGCCGCGCAGGCGTCCAAGCCCGCCGTTCCCACCGACCGGCCCGCCAGCGAGCCGCTCGCCGAATGGGAGATCGCCCTGCAGCGCGAGGAGGCCGCCCGCCAGGCCGCTCAGGCGGGCTCCGGTGCCCCCGAACGGCCTGCCGACAGCGCCGACGCGACGGCGACGCCCGCAGAGCCCACCGAGCCCACCGAGGCGGCCGCAGAAACCGCCCCCGAGGAGGTTGCAATAGCCGCCCCCGAGGAGGCCGCCGAGGCCACCCCGGAGGAGCAGACCGAGAGCGTCTAGTGCTCCTCCGTGGAAGTTCCGTGAAGCACCGAGGGCACGACTGCGCGCGGCTCGCAAGGCGCGAGGAGCGCCTCGTACTGGGCCGTACTTGGGCGACGAAGCAACGCAGCGAGCCGTGATGCA
>JACDBB010000099.1 GCA_013695145.1 Euzebyales bacterium | reverse complement strand
CGTGACGCGACGACGACACCCGCTCCGGCGGCATGATGGGTCGCATGCCTCGACGACGCCCACACGACCGTGCCCCGGCAGCGCCGCTGGGCAGCCGCACCCAGCGCGGCGCGGACCTGGCCAGGCTGTCCGCCTCCACTGGGGCGGGGTTCGTCGCCTCCCGGGTGCGCGGCCTGCGCGGCGGCGACGCGGACCTGCGCTTCCACACCGACACGGCCGAGAAGCTGCTGCAGCTGCTTGGCTCGATGAAGGGGGCGGCGATGAAGGTCGGCCAGATCGCCTCCTTCGTCGACCTGGACCTCCCCCCCGAGGTGCAGGACACCTACCACGAGGTCCTCGCGGACCTGCGCGACGCCGCGCCCGCCCACGACCCCGGCGAGATCCACGAGCTGCTGGCGAACGAGTACGGCGCCCCGCCCGAGGACGTGTTCGCCGCGTGGGACCCAGAGCCGATCGCCAGCGCCTCCATCGGCCAGGTGCACCGCGCCACGCTCCCGGACGGCACCGCGGTGGTCACCAAGGTGCAGTACCCCGGTGTCGCAGAGGCGGTGCAGTCCGACCTGGCCAACGTGGAGGCGTTCGCGCCGCTGGCCAAGGTCATCTCCCCGAACCTGCGCATCCGGCCCCTGCTGGCCGAGCTGCGCGACCGCCTGATGGACGAGCTCGACTACCAGCGCGAGGCCACATACCAGCACGCGTTCGCCGAGCGCTACGCCGGGCACCCGTTCGTGCGCGTCCCGCGGGTGCACCATGACTTCTGCCGCCCCCGCGTGCTGGTCAGCGACTACGTGGAGGGCGCCACCTTCGAGCAGATGATGGCCGGCTCGACCGAGGAGCAGCGGCAGCGCTACGGCGAGATCATCTACCGCTTCGTGTTCGGGTCGATCAACCGGTTCCGCCTCTTCAACGCCGACCCGCACCCCGGCAACTACCTGTTCTGCGCGGACGGGACTGTCGCGTTCCTCGACTTCGGCAGCGTCAAGCTGTTCGGCACCAAGGTCCGCGCCGACATCCAATGTCAGCTCCGCGCGGTCATCGCCGGCGACGCCGAGACGCTCATGGCGAGCCTCAGCGAGGCGGGGTTCATCCCGGCCAATCACAGCACCGACGCCAGGCGCCTGATGGACTGGTTCCGGATGTTCAACTCGCCGATCGTGGCCGACCGCTCGTGGACGTACACGCCGGAGTTCGCCAGGGACGTCATCCGCTCGACGACAGACCCCCGCTTCGGGCCCATCGACGTGCTGCGCAAGCTGAACCTCCCCGCCGACTACCTGCTCCTCAACCGCATCCAGTGGGGCGTCAACTCGATCCTCGGGCGCCTGCACGCCACCGCGAACTGGCATCGCATCCTGCGCGAGTTCTGGGGCGAGCTGCCGCCGACGACCGCGCTGGGCAAGCAGGAGGCGCCGTTCTTCGACGCGTCCCCGCACCTCGCCTGACGGACGTGGACATGCATCCCGCCGTGCGGGCGGCTGTCGTGGCGATCACCGCACTGCAGCATCGACGGGCGGTCGACGAAGCCATCGTGGGGGGTATCGCCGTGTGCCGCCCACCCCGGTAGAGGACGCCGCGGCGCTTGCCTCATTGCGCGAGGCATGTGCGGCTGCGCGTCGGGCTCTGGACTCGAATCGCCGCGCCTCCAGCGCGGACAGAACGTGCGAAGGCGTCGTACAAAGTGTCCGCGCTGCGCTTGGCCCTAGCCGGCGGCGTCCCACGCCTGGACAGGACCCGCTCCGCCAGGCCAGGCGCCAGCGCCACGGCGAAGTTGGAGTCGACATAATGCACGGGACCGTCCAGCTCGATGGTCGTGCTGGCGCGCGCCGTCAGCTGATCGCCGCGGCGGCGAGGCGCGCGTACAGGTCGACGAACACCGCGTCGCGGTCGATGTCCACGGCCTCACGCATGAGGGGCGCGTCCGGCCGGGCCTGCCAGCGCAGGTCCGGCCCGAGACCCGGCGTGGCGACCAGCTTGGTCACCAGCCACTCCGGCTCCAGCACCCAGGCCACGTTGATCAGGTCCCACATCACCTTGGAGGTGCCCGGCGGGCCGTCGCTCATCGAATGCCGCGCGCAGACCTCGACCAGGTAGTCGCCGAGCGGACCCTTGCCCGACATGTGCGCCCGCACCTCCTCGAACGTCGTGCGCAGCTGCTCGCCCACGTAGTAGCCGGGCAGGTAGACCAACGGCACCCCGCTGTCGAGCAGCACACGGGAGGCGTGCAGGTCCTGCGCCAGATTGAACGAGGCGTTGGGCTCGGGCCAGAAGGACGGGTAGGCGGAGGTCCACACGACCACGATCCGCTCGACGAGAGTCGGGTCGGTCAGCAGCGCAGAGGCGACGTTGGTCGCCCCGCCGATCGCCAGGACGTACAGAGGGCCGTCCCGCTCCGCATGCGACAGCTCGATGAGGTGGTCCACCGCAGGACACTCGACCGGCTCGGCGGGCCCGGGGAGGTAGCCGGGCACGCCGCCGAGCGCCAGATCGGTCGGCGCCCCGGCCACATCGACGATCCGGTGGAGCTCCTCCAGGGCTCTGCGGTGTCCCTCGGCGGGGTCGAGCACGGGCAGATCGGCCGCGGACAGGCCCTGCTGCGCCATGCGGGCGCGGAGCCGCCGTTGGCCGAGCGCCGAGGTCAGCCCGCCCCCCAGTCGCCGCGGCCCGTCCCAGCCGTAGGGGCAGGCGTACAGGCCGTGCAGACGGAGGCGGTCGCCGCGCAGCAGCGCCCACACGATGGCCAGCTGGTCGTCGACCTCGTTGGTCACGTCGGTGTCGATGACGACGTCCACCGGCCCCGTGGGCTCGGCGAGCAGGGCCTCGCGACGGTCAGGGGCGAGCCTTGGGAACACGCTCATCGAGGCCGGAGCGGGAATCGAACCCGCGATCGGGGAATCTGCAGCCGCGCCAGCAGCAAGCCGCTGACCAGCGAGAACACGGCCCCGGAGGGCAGATGGACACAGGTGGGCACACACGGGCCGACGGGGCAGGGCCACAGTTGCCCCCGACCGGAGCGGACCATAGGGGAACATGAATGGACATCGTAGCTCTGGAAGATCGACGACGTGGCCTAGTGTCTCCGCGTCGCGGAGCGGCGCCGACCGGGCCGGCCGACGTCCCCATCAAGGTCTGAGGAGGCCACGCATGTCTGAGGCGAACCAGCTCCTTACGGCGATCGCGACGCTGCGCGCGTTCGTCGGGGACGGCCGGCGGGTCGTGGCTGAGCATCATCCGTCGACGCCGCCCGATGATGCGACGAAAGCGCTGCTGTCGGAGCAGCGGGTGCCCCTGCGGGCCGAGCCGACGGCGCCTCGCGGCGGCGTCCAGATCACCCATGAGGCGGTGTAGCTGTGGCTGACACCGACGCCGTGCTCACACGGCCGGCTCTGTCCGGCGTGGATCCGTCTGATCGTGAGCGGTTCGCTCATCGTTCGCGATGCGTGCGGTGTTCCCTGACTCTTCCGCAGAGGTAGGAGGCGAGGTTCGGCGGGGTTGTCATAACTGCGGTCGATCCTGGTGAACATGGCGCTGCGGGCCGAGCAGCGTCTTGG
>JACDBB010000095.1 GCA_013695145.1 Euzebyales bacterium | reverse complement strand
CACCGGAGGTGCGCGCGGTGGGGCCGGCCTCCGCGATGGGCTTGTCCGTCACCTACATGCCCGCGGCGCGGGCGAGCGCACGGCCGGTCAGGACCCGCGCGAGGTGCTGACGGTAGTCCGGCTGGGCGCTGAGGTCGGCCGGAGGCGAGGTGCCATCAGCGGCCTGCTCCGAGGCCGCCGCGAGCGCGTCAGCGCTGGCCGGGGCGCCGCTCAGCGCCTGCTCGGTCGCCCGGGCGCGCAGCGGGGTGGCGCCCATGTGCGTGAGGCCGACCCTGGCCTCCGCCACCGAGCCGTTGTCGCGCCGCACGAGCGCGAGCGACCCCACGATGGCCCATGCCTGCGCCACGCGGCTGAACTTCTCGTAGGCGTAGCCCCAGCCCTGACCGCCTTCACCGGCGGCGCCGAGGGTGGGCCACCTCACCTCGACGAGCACCTCGTCGGGCGCCAGGGCGGTCTCGAGGTAGTCGACGAAGAACTCCGCCGCGGGGATTCCGCGCCGGCCGTCGGGACCCTGAGCGACCATCGTGGCGTCCAGCGCCAGCGCCACCGTCGGCAGGTCACCGGCCGCGTCGCCGTGCGCCAGCGCGCCGCCCATGGTGCCCCGGTGGCGCACCTGCGGGTCGCCGACCATCGCGGTGACGTCGGCGAGGACCCCGCAGTGGCGGCGGACGAGCCCGTCGCGCACGACGTCATGGTGCGTGGTGGCGGCGCCGATCACCAGCTCGTCGCCGTCCTGTCGGACGCCGCGCATCTCCTCGAGCCTGCCGACGTCCACCAGCAGCGCGGGGTAGGCCAGCCGCAGCCTCATGAGGGGCAGCAGGCTGTGGCCGCCGGCAAGGATCTTCGCGTCGTCGCCGTGCTCGGACAGGACCGACACGGCGTCCTCGACCGACTCGGCGCGATGGTAGTCAAACGCTGCGGGGATCACTGCTGCCCTCCTCGCTCAGATGGTCCGCGCTGGCGCGCGTCCCCGGTCAACCCGTCGGCGCTCGTTCCTCCCGCCTCCTCGCCGAGGCCGCTGACGTCGTCCTGCGTGTGCGCCGGACGGGCCTCGCGCAGCGCGCGCCACACCCGCTCGGGCGAGGCGGGCATCCGGATGTCGTTGACGCCCAGGTGGCGGACCGCGTCGATGATCGCGTTGATCACGGCCGGCGTCGAGGCGATCGTGCCGGCCTCGCCGACACCCTTGACCCCCAGCGGGTTGCTGGTCGCCGGTGTCTCGGTCCGGTCCGTGGTGAACGCGGGCAAATCGGGGGCGCCGGGAACGTAGTAGTCCACGAGCGTTCCGGTCGTGAGGTTGCCGTCGTCGTCGTAGACGGCCTCCTCGTACAGCGCCTGCGCGATGCCCTGCGCCACGCCGCCGTGCACCTGGCCCTCGACGATCTGGGGGTTGATGACCTTGCCGACGTCGTCGACGCACACGTAGCGGCGGATGGTCGCGCGTCCCGTCTCGGTGTCGACCTCGACGGCGCACAGGTGCGTGCCGTGCGGGAAGGAGAAGTTCTCCGGATCGAGCACGTAGTTCGAGCTGAGGTCGGGCTCGAGCTCCTCCGGGTAGTCGTGCGCGGCGAACACCGCGAGCGCGACGTCCTGGATGGTGGTCGCCGCCTCGGGCGAGCCGCGCACGGTGAACCTGCCGTCGCTGAACTCGATGTCCTCCTCGGACGCCTCGAGCAGGTGGGCGGCGAACCGCTTGGCCTTCTCCACCACCCTCTCGGCGGCCTTGTGCACGGCGATCCCGCCCACGACCAGGGAACGCGAGCCGTAGGTGTCCATGCCGGAGGGTGCGATCTTGGTGTCGCCGTGCAGGACCTCGACGTCGTCGAAGGACACCCCGAGCGCGTCGGCGGCGATCTGGCTCCAGGCGGTCACGTGACCCTGACCGTGCGGTGAGGTCCCCGTGACGACCTCGACCTTCCCAGTGGGCGTCACCCGGACGCTCGCGGCCTCCCAGCCGCCCGCGCCGTAGCTCAGGCTGCCGAGGACGCGCGACGGCGCGAGTCCGCACATCTCGGTGTAGGTCGAGATGCCGATCCCCAGCTGGACGTGGTCGCCGCGGTCGCGACGCTCGGCCTGCTCGCGGCGCTGGTCGTCCCAGCCGAACAGTTCCATGGCGCGCTCCGTGGCGGCCTCGTAGTTGCCCGAGTCATACGTGAGACCGGCGATGGTCTCGAACGGGAAGTCCTCGTGACGGATCCAGTTGCGCTTCCGCAGCTCCATGGGGTCCGTGCCGAGCTCGGCGGCCAGCTCGTCCATGATGCGTTCGATCGCGTAGGTCGCCTCCGGCCGCCCTGCGCCGCGGTAGGCGTCGGTCGGCGTCTTGGTGGTGAACACGCCGGTGCAGCGGAAGTCGTAGGCGTCCATCTTGTAGATCGCCGGGAACATGAAGGCGCCGAGGATCGGCACCCCGGGGGTGACCAGCTGCAGGTAGGCGCCCATGTCGGCCTTGAGATCCACCTTGAGACCGCGGATGCGCCCGTCGCGGTCGGCGGCGATGGCGATGTCCTGGATCTGGTCCCGGCCGTGGATCGTGGCCTGGTAGCCCTCACTGCGCGACTCGGTCCACTTGATCGGTCGACCGAGCCGCTTGGCGAGCACCAGCGCGATCACCTCCTCGGCGTAGACGTTCAGCTTCGAGCCGAACCCGCCGCCAACGTCTGGGGCGACCACCCTGAGCTTGGCTTCCGAGATGCCGGTGGTCAGCGCGAGCATCAGCCGCAGGATGTGCGGCACCTGCGTGGCGGAGTAGACGGTGTACTCCCCCGCCGCGGCGACCGGCTCGACGAGCACCGCGCGTGGCTCGATCGCCGTGGGGATGAGCCGCTGCTGGATGAAGCGGCGCTCGACGACGACGTCGGCGGAGCCGAACGCGTCGTCGATGTCGCCCGCGGAGAACGGCCAGACGAACGCGGTGTTGGTGCCCTTGTCGCTGTGGACCAGGACCTCGTCGGTCAGCGCCCGCTCCATGTCGACGACGGCGGGCAGGGGGTCGTAGTCGACGACGATGTGCTCCAGCGCGTCGGCCACGGCGTAGCGGTCGCGGCCGACGACGACGGCGACGCCGTCGCCGACGTAGCGGACCTCGTCGGTGGCCAGCGGCGGGTGGTCGGGATGCACCATGTCATCGGTGACCGGCCACGCGCAGGGCAGCGTGCCGAGCTCGTCGGCGAGGTCGGTCCCGGTGAACGCCGCGATCACCCCTGGCTGCTCGAGCGCGGGCGAGGTGTCGGTGTTCACGATCTTCGCGTGGGCCATCGGCGAGCGCAGCACGGCCATGTGCAGCGTTCCCGGAGCGGAGAGGTTGTCGGTCCAGCGCGTCTGGCCGGTGACGAGGCGGGCGTCCTCCTTGCGGTGGAGCGGCTGGCCGATGCTGCTGGTGCGGGCGGGCTCCGCGACGTCGGTCATGGCCTACGCCCTTCCCTGATCTCCGCCGCGGCGGTGCGCACCGCCGTGACGATGTTCTGGTAGCCCGTGCAGCGGCAGAGGTTGCCCTCGAGGCCCTCGCGGACGTCGTCGGATGAGGGGTCGGGGTTGTCCTCGAGCAGGTCGACGGCCGCCATGATCATGCCGGGGGTGCAGTAGCCGCACTGGAGGCCGT
>JACDBB010000068.1 GCA_013695145.1 Euzebyales bacterium | reverse complement strand
CGCGACCGGGCCGCACCGTCGTCGGCCAGCTCGTCGGCGGGCTGCGCGACCGTCTCGCCGCCGGCGCCGGACCGCTGACCGTGCTGTCGTGTGACAACCTGCCGGCCAACGGCCCCCTGCTGCGCGGACTCGTCGAGCAGTTCTGCGACCGCTGGGCCGACCCCACGGCCGGTGAGGTGCGCGCCTGGGTCGCCGCGGAGGCGACCTTCCCGGCGACCATGGTGGACCGGATCGTGCCCGCCAGCACCGACCGCGACCTGGCAGACGCCCGCACGCTGCTCGGCGTAACCGACCAGGCCGCCGTCGTGGCCGAGCCCTTCCGCCAGTGGGTCATCCAGGACGCCTTCGCCGCCGACCGGCCAGCCTGGCAGGAGGCCGGCGCGATCCTGACCGACGACGTCGCCCCCTACGAGACCCGCAAGCTGCGCCTGCTCAACGCCAGCCACTCCACGCTCGCCTACCTGGGCGCGCTGGCTGGCATGACCTACATCTGGCAGGCCACGGCCCAGCCGGCGCTGGCGGAGGTGGCGCGTCGGCTGATGGACGACGACGCGTCGCCGACGCTGACCGCCCCTGACGGCCAGGACCTGCCGTCCTACCGCGACCAGGTGCTGCGGCGGTTCGCCAACACCGCGATCGCCCACCGCACCCAACAGGTCGCCATGGACGGCTCCCACAAACTGCCCCAGCGCCTGCTCGCCACCGCCAGGGAGCGGCTGGCCGCCGGCGCGGAACCGACATGGGTGTGCCTGGCGGTCGCCAGCTGGATGCGCTACCTCGGCGGCCAGACCGACGACGGCAGCGCCCTGGAGGTCGTCGACCCGCTGGCGGCCCGCTTGCGGGAGGCCGCACGCGGCGCCGCACGGCCCGCGGCGCTGGTCGACCGGCTGCTGGCCGTGCACGAGGTGTTCGGCGAGGACCTCGCGAGCGCCGCGCCATTCCGCGACCGGGTCGTGGACTGGCTGGAACGCCTGACCCGACATGGGGCCGTTGCCACCGCCCGCGCGGCCACCGGGTGCGGTTGAGCGCGCGAACCGCATCGTTCTTGCGGTAGGCGGCAGCAGGGTCCGCCCGCCGCGCGCGGCCGTTCACCTCGAATTCGGGTAGCGTTCACCAAGCTCACACCCGCGCAAGGAGAGCCAAAATGAAGATCCTCGCCCGCAGAGTCGCCTGGGTGGTCTACCTCACGATGTGCTTCTCGCTGCTCATCGTGCCCGTGGCCAACGCCTACATCGACGCCGGTTCCGGCAGCTTCGTCTTCCAGGCCGTCATCGCGTTCGGCCTCGCCTCCGCGGTCGCGGTGCGATCCTCGTGGGGGCGCATCCGGTCGTTCTTCCGCGGCCGCTCGCACCCGGAGTGAGCCACCGCATCGCCGGGTCGTTCCGCGACCCGAGCGGCTTCGTCTTCCGCGAGGACGGCGTCGTCAAGCGCCAGGTCAACCCCGGCTTCCGGTCAGAGTTCGACGCCCTCGCCAACTCCGGCCTGTACGACGAGCTGGTGGGTGCCGGCCTCCTCGTCAGCCACCAGGTCGAGCGCGAGGACGCCGACGGGACGGTGGTCATCGTCCCGCGGCAGGTGCCGTTCGTCTCCTACCCCTACGAGTGGTCCGCGGGCCAACTGCGCGCCGCGGCGCTGGTGACCCTGCGGGCGCAGCGCGCCGCGCTCGAGCGGGGGATGACCCTGCGCGACGCCAGCGCCTTCAACGTGCAGTTCGTAGACGGACGGCCGCTGCTCATCGACACCCTGTCGTTCGGCCCGCTCGAGGAGGGCATGCCCTGGGTCGGCTACCGCCAGTTCTGTCAGCACTTCCTGGCGCCGCTGGCGCTGATGACGCTGGTCGACGTGCGCCTCGGTCAGCTGTCCCGACACCATCTCGACGGCGTCCCGCTGGATCTCGCGAGCACGCTGCTGCCGCAGCGCACGCGGGTGGTCCCGAGCCTCGCGATGCACATCCACGCGCACGCCCGCAGCCAGCGCCGCTACGCCCACGACCCCGACGCCCCGACCGCGCGCGCCAAGGGACGGTTCTCGATGAACGCGTTCCGCGGACTGGTCGACAGCCTGGAGTCCGCGGTCGCCAAGCTGGAGCGGGACGTGCCCGAATCCACCTGGGTCGACTACTACGATGGCGACAGCTACACCGACGAGTCCTTCGAGCACAAGTCGAAGCTGGTCGCGGCGTTCCTCGCCGACGTCGAACCCGCGCAGGTCTGGGATCTCGGCGCGAACACCGGGCACTTCTCCCGGATCGCCGCGTCGCAGGGAGCCCAGGTCGTCGCCTTCGACGTCGACGCGTCGGCGGTGGAGGCGCACTACCGCGCCCTGCGGGGCGAGCGCTCGGCGATCCTGCCGCTGGTCATGGACCTCACCAACCCGAGTCCCGGGCTGGGGTGGGAGCACACCGAGCGCGAGTCGCTGACGGCGCGCGGCCCGGTCGACCTTGCTCTGGCCCTGGCCCTGGTCCACCATCTGGCGATCGGCGACAACGTGCCGCTGCGCCGGGTCGCCGACTGGTTCGCCGCGCTGGCCTCCGCGCTCGTCATCGAGTTCGTCGGAAAGTCCGATCCCAAGGTCAGGCGCCTGCTGGCGACCCGTGATGACGTGTTCGACGACTACGACGTCGAGGGGTTCGAGGCGGCGTTCGCGGGACGGTTCGACACGCTCCGCCGTGAACCGGTCCACGGCTCCGAGCGCGTCCTGTACCTCATGCGCCGCCGGTAGCGGACCGGCTCGGCGGACACCTCGGCGCTCAGCCGCGGTCCACGCCGCTCAGCCGCAGTCCACGTCGAAGCTCGTGGCGCCCGCGAACTGTGTGGTGTCCGCGTCGGTGGCGGTATCGCCGGGGGTCGGGTCGTCGTCCGGGTCGCCGGTGGCCGAATCATCCTCGGTGGCGTCGTCGGTGGCGGCGGCGTCTGTGGCTTCGTCGTCCGCCCCGTCGTCGGTGGCCTCCTCCACATCGCTTGCCTCGTCGCCGGCCGCGGCGACTGTGCTGTCGAAGTCGTCACCGAGCACGACGGTGATGCCCTCGCCCTCGTCGACCTCTTGCAGCACGGCGTCGCCGATCCGTTCGGCGACCAGATCGGCCTCGGCCCGACGTTCCGGAGCGAACTCGACCGTGGTCTTGGAGACCCCGAAGCCGTCGACGTTGCCGGTCTCGGACACCTCGAACCCGTCGCCCTCGAGCTGCAGGCGCCCGTCGCGGGCGAGGCCAGGGATGCCGGCGCCGTTGAGGACCACTACCGAGTCGACGTCCTCTGGCTCCAAGCCCCGCGGCGGGGCGATGCCCACGCCGTCCGGGATCAGGGAGCCGTCCCGGAACGCGGTGTACAGCTGGCCGGACTGCTCCTCGTCACCGACGACGTACGCCGCCCCGTCGATCAGCCGCGACGCGCCTGGCACCGTTCGCGTGTCGAGGCCCGTCGCACCGATGTCACGCAGGCTGAACGCGAGGCGGCGCATCTTGCCGAGGTCGAAGCCCGGGTCGGTGTCCACGGCCGCCGACGCCGCCTCCACCAGCGAGAACAGCCGGGGCACGTTCACCAGCGTCCCGACGCTGGCGGCCTGGGCGACCACCTCGCGGGCAAAGCGCTGCTGGCGGGCCATCCGGCCGAAGTCGTTGTCGATCTTGCGCGCCCGGACGAAGCCGAGCGCCGTGCGTCCGTCCATGGTGACGCAACCCGCGTCGACGTCCAGCCCCGCCGCCACGTCGGTGATCGGCTCGTCCAGGTACAGGCTGACGCCGCCGATGGCGTCGACGACGTCGATGAACCCGGCGAGGTCCACACCCACGTAGTGATGGATGGGGACGTCGGTAAGCGTGGTGATCGTCTCGACCAGGCACGACGGGCCGCGGCCCTCGCCTGCCTGCTCACCGATCGCGTGCGCCGCGTTGATCCTGCCTCGCGTCCCGTCGCAGCGGGTCACCAGCAGGTCCCGGGGGAACGACAGGATCACGGCGCCGTCCCGCCGCGGGTCCAGCTGCACCAGCATGATCGTGTCGGTGCGCCCACCCTCGTCGCGGTCGGTGCCCAGCTCCTGCAGCTGCCGGTCGGTGAGCCCGTCGCGATCGTCGGAGCCGACGACCAGGATGTTGAGCACCTCGGTGATCTCGGCGACCTGCTCGCCGTCACCCGCGTCGACGGGGTCGGGAGCGCCGTCGCCGTCGTTGTCGCCCGGCAGCGCCAGGTTGGGAACCTCGACGGTGCCGACGGCCTTCGCCCCGTAGAGGAGGACACCGGCGGCGGAGACACCGACAGCGAGGCTCAGCACGAGCACCAGCGCGAGGGACATCATCCCGAGCCGGAGCCAGTCTGGGCCGCCGGTGCGCGCGCGGCCGCCACGTTCAGTGGGGCCGAACGTCCCATCCGGGAGCTGGGGCGGGAGCACTAGCAGGTCACGTCCTCGGGGCGCTCGGCGTTGCGCGACGTCGGATCGGTGGTGGGCAGAGGGGTCGGCGTGGGGGTCGGGGTGGGCGCCACCTCCGAGGCCGCGGGGGACGCGGGGGATGAGGCGGCCGCGGTCGGTGAGCCGGTCGGCGCCTGCAGCCCCTCCACCGTCGTGGCGGAGCCGAGGAAGACGGTGATGCCCTCGACGTCGGTGTCCTCCCTGACCTCCGAGCCGGGCAGCGCGGCGGCCACGCGGGCGGCGGCGTCCGCGAGTCCAGCGGAGTGGACCACCTGGGTGGTCTCCAGCGACACGTTCTGCGCGTTGCCGACCTCCGCCACGGTGAGCGCCGCGGCGATCAGGCGGTCCGCGGCCGCGCCGGCCAGACCGGCCGTCGTCGTGGTGTTCAGCACGTTCACCGGTGGCACGTCCACCGGTGGTGCAGCCTGTGCGCTCGGCGTCGGGTCAGGGCTCTCGACGGCCGTCGGGTCGGTGGCCGGCGACGGCGAGGACGTTGGCTCCATGGTGGGCGCCTCGGTCACCTCGGCCTCCGCCTGCCGCAGAACGCTTGAGTCCTGGAACCGCGAGTACAGCGCCTGCGCCTCCGCCTCGTCCTCGACGACGTAGGAGACACCGTCGATCTCGGCGGTCTCGCCGGGGACGGTGAACGAGGCGACGCCCTCGGCGGTGACCGCCCGGAAGCCCTCGGCGAGCTCGCGCATCTCGGTCACGCCAAGGTCCTCGTCGGTGATGACCGCGTCCGCCGCCCGGTCCACCAGCCGGAACAGGGTGGCCGGGTTGGCCAGCGTGCCGAAGTCGGTGACCTCGTCGAGGACCTCCCGCAGGAAGCGTTGCTGGCGCTGTATGCGTCCGAAGTCGTCGTCGTAGCCTCGGGACCGGACGAAGCCCAACGCCTGCTCGGGGTCGAGGGTCACGCAGCCGGCGGCGACCTCGAGTTGCGCCTTGCGGTCGATCATCGGCTCCTCAAGGAACATCGTGACGCCGCCGAGCGCGTCGATGACCCCCAGGAAGCCGCTGAAGTCGATCTCGACGTAGTGGTCGATCTCGATGCCCGTGTGCCCGCTGATCGTCTGGACGAGGCAGGACTCGGCGCCGATGTCCTTGCGCTCACCGACGACCATCGCCGCGTTGATCTTGTCGACCGTGCCGTCGCACAGCTCGACGCGCAGGTCACGTGGGAACGACAGCAGCGCGGCACCCTGCCCGCCGACCTCGAGCTGCGCGAGGATGAGCGTGTCGGAGCGGCGCCCCTCGAAGGTGCCCATCCGGGCGCGCTCGTCGCTGGTGAGGTTGCTGCGATCGTCCGTGCCGACCAGGAGGACGTTGACGATCTTGGAGGTCACCCCGTCCTCGAAGGTGACCATCCGGCTCCTCTGCTGGGTGCGACCCTCGACCACAGCGGTCTGGATCGATTGCCTGCCGTAGACCGCCAGCCCCGCGACGGCCGACGCGGTGAGGCCGAGCACGACCGTCACGACCAGCAGCGCGAGCCGCCACCGGTTGCGCGGGGCGGCGTGCCTTGCCTTGGGGCGGTGCGTCAACGGCATCGAGCGTCCGGTGTCGGGGTGGGCGGGATCGCGGCGGATCTCCGGTGGGAGCGGGTGCGCGGTGACGCACCCGCGTGGTCCCACCCGCGGGGGCGTCCTAGGATGCGGACCACCACAGCCGCTTTCCTACCAGGAAGCCTACATCGTGACCGACGCCGCACGACCGATCCCGGTTGCACCTTCGTCCCAGTCGCGGCCGGACCCCCAGCCGACCTTGGGCGCGTTGCTTGAGGCGCGCGCGGCGACCGGCGGTGACGACCCGGCGCTGACGTTCTACGGCGAGGCGACTGGCGAGCGCACCGAGCTGGGCCACGCGACCCTGGAGAACTGGGTCGCCAAGGCGGCCAACCTGCTCGTCGAGGAGCTCGAGCTGGTGCCCGGCGACGTCGTCGACGTGCGGCTGCCGACCCACTGGACGACGGTGGTGCTGCTGCTGGCCGCCTGGCGGGTCGGACTCGTCACCTGGTTGGACGCGACCGCCCGAGTGGCCGCGGCGGTCGTCGCAGAGGACCGGCTCGACGATCGCGGCGACTGGCCGGAGCGCCTGCTGCTTGTGGGAGGCGGTCCGGCGGGCCGGCTGATCCGACCGGCGGGGGACGGACTCGGCTTCGCCGAGGAGGTGCTGGCGTTCGCGGACGACGTGGACGCCCCCGCTGTCTCCCCGGGCGACGAAGCGCTGCGGGCGACGGTCGCCGCCGGTGACGCGACCGTGGTGCGCGCCACCCACGCGCAGCTGCTCGGGGCCGGTGCGGCCGCGGCGGACGCCGTGGGGCTCGCGACCGGCGGGCGCCTGCTGTCGGCTAGCCCCCTGGACACCGTCGAGGGGCTGGTGTGCGGCCCACTGGCGGCGCTCGTGGTCGGAGCCAGCCTGGTGCTCGTGGACGATCCGGAGAGCGCTGCGCTCGCCGAGCGCTTCGCGGCCGAGCGCTGCACCGCCGCGGTCGCCGCCGGCCGCGCGGGACCCGCGGCGGCCACGCGGGTGCGGGTTCGCCCATCGACCGGCGGGCCGGGCGTGACCGTGTCCGGCGAATGATTGACGAGTCCCCGCCGCCGCGCCCCGTGGCCGACGCGCCGCGCCAGGCGTCCGACGCGCCGCGCGAGGCGCCTCAAGCGCCCGCGGCGCCCGAGGACTGGCTCCGCATGTCCGACGTCCTCGGGTCCGTCCTGGCGATCGCCACCCTGGCCGTCGCCTACCCGGTCCTCGACCTGCTCGGCCGCAACGCGCCGTTCTTCGCCGCCCGCGGCGCGACCTGGTGGGAACCCGTCCTGTTGGCCGCTGGGCTCGCGCTGCTGCTCCCGCTCGCCCTGGTGCTCGTGGTGGTCCTGGTGCGCGCGATCTCGCGGCGCGCGGGGCGGATCAGCCTCCTCGTGGTGATCGCGGCGCTGGTCGCCATGATCGCCGTGCAAGCCCTCGACCGCGCGGGACCGGCGCTGGAGCTGGCGCCGGAGTGGCTGGCGGCGCTGGCGACAGCGGCGGGCGTCGCGGCCGCGATCGCCTACCGTGCCAGCCCCGGGGTGCGGTCGGGCCTGCGGTTGGGCCCGCTCGTGCCGCTCATCGCGTGTGGACTCTTCCTGTTCGGGACCCCGGTCAGCCGGATCGTCATGCCGGCCGCCAGCGCAGCCGCCAGCCCCATCCCCGCGCCCAGCGCGTTCGCCTCGACGCCGCCGATCGTGATGATCGTCCTCGACGAGCTGCCGGTCGCCTCCCTGATGGACGCCCGCGGCGAGATCGACGCGGACCTGTTCCCGACGTTCGCGCGCCTGGCCGAGGAGGGGGTCTGGTACCGCAACACGACCACCGCCCACAGCCGGACGGCCAAGGCCGTGCCCGCGATCCTCACCGGCAACCGACCGGACGGCGACCAGATCCCGATCGTCGGCGACCATCCGAACAACCTGTTCACCCTGGTCTCCGACGCCTACCGGGTGCATGCGCGCGAGGCGGTCACCGACCTGTGCCCGGACGAGGTGTGCAACGCCCCGCCGCCCGAGGAGGCCGACGAGCCGGAGGAGACGGACGGGCCAGCGGCGGCCGCGGCGAGCGACGCCATCGCGGAGCGGGTCCGCACGCTGGCGACCGACGTGGGCGTGGTGACGTCCCATGTCGTGCTCCCGGCTGGCCTGCGGAACCGCCTGCCGCCGATCTCGGACGGGTGGGGCGACTTCATGCCAGACGCGCCCGGCGCCGGACCCCCTCCCGCCACCCGCGCTGCGATCACGACCACCGCCCCGGGGCCGGGCTCTGGCGACGTCTACCCGGCGGAGGAACCTGGAGGAAGCCTGACAGAGCGGTTCGACGCAGCCGTGACCGAGGGCCGCGACGTTGAGTTCGCCTGGCTGTCCGACACCATCCGCGAGCACGCCTCCAGCGACGACCCCCACCTGTTCTTCCTGCACTCGCTGCTCCCCCACATGCCGTGGGAGTACATGCCGAGCGGTCAGCGCTACCTGGACGCCGGGCACGTCCCTGGCCCGATCCCTGACCAAGGATGGGGCACCGACCGGTGGCTCGTCGCGCAGGCCTACCAGCGTCACCTGCTGCAGGCAGCGATGGTCGACGGCGCCATCGGCGACGTGCTGGCGGCCCTCGAGGACACCGGCAGCTACGACGACGCGCTGGTGATCGTGACGGCCGACCATGGCGTCTCGTTCCGTGAGGGCCACACCAGCCGGGACCTGCGCGTCGACGCGATCGGGGACATCGCCGCCATCCCCCTGTTCGTGAAGTTCCCGCGCGGCGAGCCCAGTGGGACGAGCGACACGGCGGCCGAGACGATCGACATCGTGCCGACCGTCATCGACGTGCTGGCTCCGACCCAGCTGTGGTCCACCGACGGTCGGTCGCTGGCGGACCCCGACGCACCGCGACGGTCGTGGCAACGCGTGGTCGGGGAGGCCGGCGTGGTGCTCACCGCCGGTGACGGCGCGGAACGGGACGCCAGCCTGACCTACAAGCTCACGCTGCTGGGCCGGCAAGGCGGCATCGATGGGCTGTTCTCCCGCGGGCGCTACGGGCACCTCGTCGGACGGGACCTCGACGACCTCGGTGTGGGCGGCCGCGCGAAGGCGCACGCGCGGCTGGTCGGAGTCGAGGAGTACGCCGACATCGACACGACCGCCGAGGTCCTGCCCAACCGCCTGCTGGGGACCGTCGTCGCCGCCACCCGCTACACCGATCCGGTGTTTTTCGCGGTCGCCGTGAACGGCACCGTGGAGGCGATCGCCAGGACCTACGACCACAACGAGACGCAGGCCCGCCTCGACGTCCTGCTCCCGACCGAGGCGCTGGTCGACGGGCGCAACGAGATCGCGCTGCTCCAGATCGGCCGCGGGCCCGACGGCGCCGTGCTGCAGCCCGTAGCGCTCGCAGGCGCTCCCTGACCGGCGCACCCCCCCCGCGGCTTGTCGGCTTTAGCCGCTGTCAGCGGCTGTAGTCGACAACCTTCGGGGAGGTGGACGGCGCACGCGCAGGATCGGCGGGCGCCGTAGCATCGGCGGGGATGGTGGACCACGACGGCGATGGGGCGACCGCCTCGCCCCCGACGGGCGAGGACTGGCTGTCGACCCGCGACATCGTCGGCGTCGTGCTGGCGCTGTCCACCTTGGCGCTGGCGTTCCCCGTGCTCGACCTGTTGGGGCGCAACGCCGCGTTCTTCGTCGCGCACGACACGCCGGCGTGGGTCCCCGTGGGGCTCGCCGCGGTCCTGGCGTTCGGGCTGCCGCTGGTCATCGTGGGCGTGCTCGCAGGCGTGCGCCGCGGCGCGCCGCGCGCCGGTGGTTGGGCGGTGCTCGTCGCGGTCGCCGTCCTGGTGGCGATGACCGCGGTCCAGGCGCTGGACCGGGTGACCCCGGCGCACGACCTGCGGCTGGCCGCCGTGCTCGGCGGCGGCGCCCTGGCGGGAGCCCTGGCGGCGCTGGCCTATCGGCGCAGCGGCCAGCTGCGCTCGGTGCTGCGGCTCGGTCCGCTGGTCGCCCTGGCCGCGTGCGGCATGTTCCTGTTCGCCTCGCCCGTCGCCGGCCTGGTGCTGCCCAGGGCAGCCGCGAGCTTCGGCGCCGGGGGGTTCGCCAGCACGCCGCCCATCGTGATGATCGTGCTCGACGAGCTGCCGGTGACCTCGCTCATGGCGGCGGACGGGACCATCGACGAACAGCTGTACCCGACGTTCGCCCGGCTGGCGTCCGAGGGGACCTGGTACCGCAACGCCACGACGGTGGACAGCTACACGACCCAGGCCCTCCCTGCCCTGCTCACCGGCAAGTACCCGGCCCCTGATCAGCTGGCGATCGCCGCCGACCATCCTGACAACCTGTTCGCCCTGCTCTCCGACGCCTACCAGGTCCATGCCCTTGAGAGCGTGACCCAGGTGTGCCCCGACCAGGTGTGCGGCGACGACGACACCCCGGCGCGGGCCGCGACGTCGGCGTGGACGCTCGGCAGCGACGTCGGCGTGGTCACGGCGCACGTGCTGCTCCCCGGCGACCTCGACGCGCGCCTTCCGTCCATCGGTGACGCCTGGGCGGGGTTCGCGGCCGACGGCGACGCCTCCGCGGACCCTGGCGCGCAGGAGAGCACCTTCGCCGAACGCTTCAACAGCTCGGTCGCCGACGGCCGCCTCGACGACTTCGAGTGGCTGACCACGGCGATCAGCGAGCACGTCACCGACGATCGCCCCGCCGCGTTCGTCCTCCACACGCTGTTGCCGCACTCCCCGTGGGAGTACCTGCCGAGCCTTCAGACCTACCCGTATCCCGCACAGCAGCCCGGCCTGACCGACGACGGCTGGAGCGACGACGGCTGGCTGGTGGCGCAGGCGCACCAGCGGCACCTGCTGCAGACGGCGGCAGCGGACGCGCTGGTCGGCGACGTCATCGACACCCTCGAGCGCCAGGGTCGCTACGAGGACGCCATGGTCATCGTCACCGCCGACCACGGCGCGGTGTTCCGCACCGGCCGCCACCGGCGCGAGATCTACTCCGACACGCTCGGCGACATCGCTGCCGTCCCCCTGTTCGTCAAGTACCCCGATCAGGCGCACCGCGGGATCAGCGACGCCCCAGTCGAGACCGTCGACGTGCTGCCCACGATCACTGACGTGCTCGGCGCGCGCCACCCGTGGCCCACCGACGGCCGAGCGCTCGAGGGCGCGCCCCAGCCCGCGCGGGAGGAGCAGCGGATCTGGCACCGCGGCGAGCAGCTGAGGATGCCCGCCGACGGGAGCGAGCGCGCCGCCTCGCTGGAGCACAAGCTCGACGTCTTCGGCGAGCGCGGCGGCCCTGAGAGCCTGTACCGCTTCGGCCCCCACAGCGACCTGGTCGGTCGGTCCGCGGCCGGGCTGGGCGCGTCCTCCGATCTCACCGTCGCGCTGACCGACCCCGCGGCGTACACCGACGTGGACCCGGACGGCGAGAGCCTGCCCACGCTGGTCTCCGCCACGGCCGCCGCCCGCGACAGGCTCGACGCGCCGGTCTACTTCGCGGTCGCGGTCAACGGCACCGTGGAGGCCGTGGCCAAGACGTTCGGGCACGACGGCAGGAGGGCGCGGCTGAGCGCCATGGTCCCCGCGGACTCCCTGCGAGCGGGGCACAACGAGATCCAGTTCCTCCAGGTGGACCCGCCCCCCCGGTAGGGTCGTGTCACGGGCGTTGGTCGAGGCTGGTCCGCTCCGCAAGGAACGCGGCGACCGCGGCGACCATCTCGTCGCCGTCGAGCAGCGCCGGATCGTTGTGGTGGGCGGCCGGCACGAACACCACCTGCGCCCGATCGCCGGCCGCCGCGGCCACGGCCATGCTCTGATCGGGGGGCACGATCTCGTCCACCACCGGCACGAGGATCAGCGTGGGGACGTCGAGCGCGCTCAGCTGCTCGGCGACCGGGTAGCGGTCGCGCACCAGCGCCGAGGGGACCCACGGCAGGTGGTGGCGCGCCATCGCCGGCAGCGAGGTGAACGGCGAGCGCAGCACCATGGCCGCGGGCGGGCGGGTCGACGCCAACCCGGTCGCGACGGCGGCGCCGAGCGACTCGCCGAAGTAGACGATCTGGGTGACGTCGGCGCGGCCGGCGAGATAGCCGGCGGCGGCCCTGGCGTCGCGGGCGAGGCCGTCCTCGGATGGCTTGCCGGGGTTGCCGGCGTAGCCGCGGTAGTCGACCAGCAGGACGCCCGAGCCCAGCTCGTTGAGCCTGGCGGCCAGCGGCAGGCGCGCGGAGCGGTCGCCGGCGTTGCCTGGGAACACCACGGTGGCGACCTCGCGCTCGCCGGGCAGGTACCAGGCGGCCAGCTCCAGGCCGTCGTCGGTGGTCAGGACGACCTGCTCCACCCTCGGCCAGCCGGCCGCGGGCGCCGTCGGTCTGGCCTGGCCGGGGAAGTAGACGAAGCGGTCCTGGAGGAGCCACAGCAGCGCCAGCGCCGCCGTACCCGCGAGCGCGACCGTGCCCAGAGCCACCGGCAAGCGGCTCATCAGCCGCCGCTGACCTCAGGCATGTAGGTGCCGATGCGGCGGATCCGCTCGTGGCGCACCTCACGGCGGATGGCGGCCTGCCCCTGGCGGCGGCGCTCGGCGTCGGTCTCGGCGACCAGCGGTGGGACCGCCGCCGGCTTGCCCTCGTCGTCGAGCGCGACCATCACGAGGTAGGCGCTGGTGGTGTGGCGGCGCTCGCCGCCCCGCCAGGGCTCGGCCTCGACCCGCACGCCGACCTCGAGCGACGTGCGGCCGACGGCGTTGACGGCCGCGTGCACGACCAGCACGTCGCCGATGTGGACGGGCTGGAGGAAGCTCAGCTCGTCGATCGCCGCGGTCACGCACACGTGTCCGCAGTGGCGCGCGGCGGCGCTGCCGGCCGCCATGTCGACCTCGTGCATGATGACGCCGCCATGGACGCTGCCGAGCAGATTGGCGTCCAGCCGCGTCATCGTCCGTGCGAACGTGACCGCGCTGGCGCGGACGGGCTTGCCCTCGGCCATGCCGGTGGTCACTGGTGCCATGCCGGTTCCACCTCGAGCGCCGTGTGACGGGCCAGCACGTCGTAGTCGCGATCCGCATGCAGGACCCGCGCGCCCGTGCGGATCGCGACAGCAGCGACAAGGCAGTCGATCATGGAGCGGACGGTCTCACCGCCGCGGCGGCAATCGACGTACAGGCTGGCCGCCCGCTCGAAATCCGCCGCCCCATCGACCGGGAGAAGCGGGAATCCGCCCAGCAGACCCTTCAGCCGCTTGACCGTCTTCTCACCCGTGGCGCCCGCCAGCACCTCCATGACGACGGGCTCGGTTACGCGAAGCGGCTCACCGCGGTCGATGACCTCGTTCAGGCGGTTGCACACCGAGCTGCCGGTGTCGCGGAGGTGCTCGACCCATGCGGAGCTGTCCGCAAGGATCACAGCTCCTCGATCGGCCGGCCCGACTTGATCGCTTCAAGGTCGCCGTCCCACCCGAAGCCCCGCATCGCCAGCGCCTCTTCACGTGTCATCGGGTTCAGGTCCAACCTCCGCAGCGCGTAGTCCACGGCCTGGCGCTTGGTGCGAAGGCCGTACCAGCGCATGACACGCGTGAGGAGCTCGTCATCGATCTCGATGTTCGTGCGCGCCATACCATCACCTCCTACACCACCGTACACCCGCGAGTGCAGAGCGGGGCTACAGCTTGCCGAGCAGCTGGCGGGCGATGACGACGCGCTGGATCTGCTGGGTGCCCTCGTAGATCTGGGTGATCTTTGCGTCGCGCATCATGCGCTCGACCGGGTAGTCCTTGGTGTAGCCGTAGCCGCCGAGCAGCTGGACCGCGTCGGTCGTGACGCTCATCGCCACGTCGCCGGCCTTGAGCTTGCTCATGGCGCTCCAGCGGGTGAGGTCAGCGTCGCCGCGATCCGCCTTGGCCGCGGCCGCGTAGACCAGCATGCGGGCCGCGTCGGTCTCCGTCTGCATGTCGGCGAGCATGAACTGCACCCCCTGGAACGACCCGACCGGGCGGCCGAACTGCTCGCGCTGGACGACGTAGTCGGCGGCGAAGTCGATGGCGCCCTGGGCGATGCCGACGGCCTGGGCCCCCACGACCAGGCGGGTGTGGTCGAACGCCTGCATGGCGTAGGTGAAGCCCTCGCCCTCGTCGCCGATCAGGCGGTCGGCGGGGATGCGGCAGTCGTCGAAATGCACCTGGCAGGTGGGTGAGCCCTTGATCCCGAGCTTGTCCTCGGACTTGCCGACCGAGAAGCCGGCGTCGGCGGCGCGCACGAGGAACGCCGAGACGCCCTTCGCGCCCACGTCTGGCTCGGTCTTGGCCAGCACCGCGTACAGGCTGGACGCACCGGCCATCGAGATCCACGCCTTGGTGCCGTTCAGCACGTAGCCATCGCCGTCGCGGGTGGCGGTGGTCCTCATGCTGGCCGGGTCACTGCCGGCGTCGGCCTCCGAGATGCAGTAGGAGATCAGGTCCTCGCCGGAGGCGATGGAGGGGAACCAGGCCTTCTTCTGCTCCTCGCTGGCCCCCATCGTGATCGGCATCGAGCCGAGCTTCTGCACCAGCGGGATGACCGACGACGAGGCGCACACCCTGGCGATCTCCTCGACCATCAGCGCGAACGCCAGCGTGTCGCCCCCCGAGCCGCCGTACTCGGTCGGGATGTGCAGCCCCAGCAGCCCGTTGGATGCCAGCGCGTCCTTCACGTCCCAGGGGAACTGCCCGGTCTCGTCGATCTCCGCGGCGCGGGGCGCGATCTTCTCCTCGGCGAGCTGGCGCACCATCTCGCGCACCGCGCGGTGCTCCTCGGTGAGCGCGAACAGCTCGGACATGCGCGGCACTCCTGTCGCGTTCCGACGTGGCCAGGGAGTCTATCCACGTGGCCGGGATCGGGGGGTCTGGTAGGCACGGGCCAGCGTCGGCGCGATCGGTGGGCGGTCGGGGCGGACCGCAGAAAGTTGTTGACAGGAGCTCCTGTCGTCAGCGTAGGATGAGTTGAACGTTCAAACCCTGCCTCTGGGGGTTCGACGTTGGACGCAATTTGAACGTTCATAACCATGGGTCACCGCAGAGAGGAGCGCTGGATGCCGAGCATGACGCGCACCGGCGACCATGCGACGGTCAACGACGTGGCGGCGCTGGCGAACGTCTCCCGCCAGACGGTCTCCAACGTCCTCAACGCACCCCAGCGCGTGCGCGACACGACACGCCAGCGCGTCCAGGCCGCGATCGACCAGCTCGGCTACCGCCCGCACCGGCTGGCCCGCAACCTGAAGGCCAGGACCAGCCTGCTGCTCGGCTACGCGGTGCCGCCGGCGACAGGCGACGGCATCAACCCCGTCCTGGACCGCTTCCTCCACGACCTCACGACCGCGGCGCGGGAGGACGGCTACCACGTGCTGCTGTTCACCCCCGAGCCGGGCCAGTCCGAGGCTGAGGCGCACCTCGACCTCGCCGCCACCCACACCGTCGACGGGTTCGTGCTCTCGGAGACCAACTACGACGATCCCCGCGTCAGGGCGCTGGCCGAGCAGGACGTGCCGTTCGTCGCGTTCGGTCGGACTGGCATCGAGTTGCCGCACTGCTGGGTCGACGTGGACGGGGCGGCCGGCACGGCGAGCGCCGTCGCTCATCTCGCCAACCGCGGACACACGCGTATCGGCTTCGTCGGGTGGCCGCACGGGTCGCTCACCGGCGACGAGCGCCTGACCGGGTACCGCCGCGGCATGGCCGACGCCGGCCTCGCCGATGACCCCGGCCTCATCGGGCGGGCACCCAACGACACCGTCGCGGCCGCCGCGGCCGCAGGTGCGCTGCTCGAGCGCTCCGATGCGCCCACCGCGGTCCTGTGCGCGAGCGACCTGCTGGCGATCGGCGTCCTCCAGGAGGCCCGGCGCCGCGGCATGCGGGTGCCCGACGACCTGGCCGTCGTCGGGTTCGACGACACGCCGGTGGCGCCCATCACCACCCCAGCCCTTACCAGCGTCCGCCAGCCCCTCGCGAGTGTCGGTCGCGAGGTGGTCCGCCTGCTGACCTCGCGCCTGGCCGGCGTCAACGTGCCCCAGGACGGCCTCCTGATCTCCCCCCAACTGGTCGTCCGCGACTCCTCCTAGCCATGAGATCCCCACTCCAGGGCTCGCTGCAAAGCCCCCCACCCGCACCCGTAAGGAGAGAACCATGGATACGCGACCCCGCATGCTCGCCCTCGCCGCGCCGCTGACCGCGCTGGCCCTGCTCGTCGCCGCCTGCGGCGGCTCCGGCTTCCAGGAGGCTGACGGAGGCGAGGAGGCCGCCGAGGACGGCGCCACGGACGTGGCGGAGGGCGACGGCGCCGACGCGGGCGTCGACCTCCAGCTCATGGGCTTCTCGTCCTCCCCCGCCGAGGACGAGCAGCTGTCGGCCATCATCGAGACGTACAACGAGCAGTCGTCCAACACGGCGACGTTCAACCCGGTGCCCGAGTACGACACGACGCTGCAGGCAGCGCTCGCCGGAGGTGAGCCGCCCGACGTGTTCTACGTCGACTCCAACCGCCTGCCCGACCTGGTCGAGGCCGGCACGCTGATGCCCGCGGAGGGCCAGCTCGACGACGAGACCGACTTCTACCCGTCGCTGGTGGAGGCGTTCACCTACGACGACCAGTTCTGGTGCCCGCCGAAGGACTTCTCGACCCTGGCGCTGCAGTACAACGTGCCGCTGCTCGAGGAGGCGGGGATCTCCCCGCCCACGGACTGGGACGAGCTCGCGGTCGCCGCCGAGGCCCTCACGACCGACGACCGGGCCGGACTCGTGCTCGGCACGGAGTACCCCCGCTGGGGGGCGTTCATGTTCCAGAACGGTGGCGCGGTCACCGACGAGGGGTTCACCGAGATGACGGCCTCGTCCGAGCCGAACACCGCCGCCTTCGCCTATCTGGAGGACCTGTACGCCAACGGGTACGCCGCGACCGCCGCCGACCTCGACGCGGGCTGGCCGGGCGAGGCGTTCGGGCAGGAGAAGGCCGCCATGACCATCGAGGGCAACTGGATGGTCGGCGCCATGCGCAACGACTTCCCCGACCTGGACTGGGCTACAGCCGAGCTGCCAGTCGGGCCGGAGGGCCCGGCGACCTTCGCGTTCACGGTCTGCTACGCGGTGCCGTCCAACGCCGCAAACCCGGAGGCGTCCTGGGATCTGGTGAACTACCTGGTGAGCCCCGAGCAGCAGCTGGAGTACACGAAGAACTTCCCGGTCATGCCGTCGCGCGAGTCCATCGCCGACGACTGGCTGGAGGCCAACCCTGACCTTGAGCCGTACCTGAACGGCGCCACCTACGCACGCCCGTTCCAGTTCGGGCCCGGCTTCCAGGCGGCGCTCGACGTCCTCAACGACGGCATCCAGGGCATCGCCGCCGGCAACCGCGAGGTCGATGAGGTCCTGGAGGACACCGACGAGGCGGGGCAGCCGATTCTGGGTGGCTGAGATCCAGCCGCGCACGCGACCCGTCAGGAGGCGGCCATGAACGCGCTGCGCACCAAGCTCACCAACACCGAGTCGGTCTCAGGGTGGACCTTCATGGCGCCCGCGTTGGCCGGGCTCCTGGTGTTCACGCTCGCGCCGATCCTGATGGCGCTGTGGGTGAGCTTCCGCGACTGGAACGGCCTGGTCCCTCCGGGGCAGTCGAGCTTCATCGGGTTCGACAACTACCGTGCGCTGCTGTTCGAACCCGGCGTGAACCGCACCGACTTCGCCATCTCGCTGCGCAACAACGCCTACTACGTGCTGGGCGTCGTGCCGCTGCAGACCGCCATCGCGTTCGCCCTCGCCGTGATCGTGAACCAGCGCTTCCTGCGCGGGAAGAGCTTCTTCCGCACCGCCTACTACTTCCCGTCGATCACGAGCTCCATCGCCGTCTCGCTCATCTTCCTGTTCCTGTTCCAGCGCAACGGCGCGGTCAACGCCTTCCTCGGCGCGTTTCTGCCGCTTGACAACATCAACTGGCTCGAGAACGCCAACGGCGTGATCCACAACGTGCTCGCCGGCGTCGGCGTCGAGCGGCCGGCGGTGCTGGCGGACAACTCGATCATGGGCCTGTCGCTGTGGCAGTGGATCTCCGGCCCGAGCGTGACGCTGCTCGCGATCATGCTGCTGGCCACGTGGACGACCACGGGGACCCTGATGCTGATCTTCCTCGCGGGGCTGCAGAACATCCCCGTCGAGGTCGAGGAGGCCTCCAGGGTCGACGGCGCCTCGCCGCTGCAGCACTTCTTCCGGGTGACCCTGCCGATGATGAAACCGACGCTGTTCTTCGTGCTGACCATCGGGATCATCGGGACGTGGCAGGTGTTCGACCAGATCTTCGCCATCTCGGCCGGGGGGCCGCAGAAGACGACGCTGACCCCCGCCTACCTGGTCTACCGCGAGGGGTTCCGCAACTTCGGCATGGGCAGGGCGGCGGCCGTCTCGTTCATCCTGTTCGTGATCATCGTCGTGTTCACGCTCGTCCAGCGCCGCATCGTCAGCCCCGACGAGCAGTAGGAGGCCCGCATGGCCGTCGACACCCAGCCAGCGCCAGCGCAGCTACCGGGAGCCGCGGCGGATTCACGACCGCCCGACCACCGGCAGCCCCTCTGGCGCCGCATCGCCAAGCGCGTGCTCGGCTACGGGGTGCTGGCCTTCTTCGCCCTGGTGTTCATCTTCCCGTTCATGCTGGCGATCATCACGTCGTTCAAGACCCGTCCCGACGCCGCCCAGACACCCCTGAACCTGATCCCGGACCCGGCGACCCTCAGCGCCTTCGAGGCGATGGGCCAGGTGAACCTGCCGCGATCGGCGTACGTGTCGATCGTCGTGACGCTGTCGGTCACGCTGGGGCGCCTGTTCCTCGACAGCCTGGCCGGCTACGCGCTGTCGCGGCTGGACTTCCCCGGACGGAAGATCGTGTTCGCCGTGATCGTCGCGACGCTGGCGATCCCAGGCATCGTCCTGGCGATCCCGCGGTTCCTCGTGCTGGGCCAGCTCGGGATGCTGAACAGCTTCAGCGGGCTGATCGTCCCGCTGGCCGTCGACGCGTTCGGGATCTTCCTGATGAAGCAGTTCTTCGACTCCATCCCCAAGGAGATGGAGGAGGCGGCTCGCATCGACGGAGCGACCATCTTCCAGACGTACTCTCGCGTCGTGCTGCCGCTTGCCGCGCCCGCGTTGATCGCCCTGACCATCCTGTCCTTCCAGGGGTCGTGGAACGAGTTCCTGCACCCGCTCATCGCCGCGCCCAGCGACGCCAGCCTCCGGACGCTGCCGGTCACGCTGGCCCTGCTGCGCGGTCTGATGGGCGAGGGCACGGACTTCCCGCTGCTCATGGGCGCGTCGATCCTCACGACGGTGCCCGTGGCGATCGTCTTCTTCACCTTCCAGCGCTACTTCGTCCAGGGCGTCGCCGCCTCCGGCGTGAAGGGCTAGGAACCCGATCTTGGCCATCGATGACGTCCACACCCTGGTCGCCGGTGCCACGATCTGCGTGAGCAGGCCAGACGGGAGCATCGATCCCAGCACCTGGCAGGGGGTGTTCCACCGCGACGTCCGCGTGCTGTCGAGATTCGCGCTCACGTTCGACGGCGGCGCCGCGCCGCTGCTGTCGGCCGAGCGAGACGGGTCCAGCGGGGCCAGGGCGGTGCACGTCATGGCGCGTGACGCCTACGCCAGCCCCACCGCCCTGTTGCTGCGCCACCGCCGCGTCGGCACGGAGGTCCGCGAGCAGCTCGAGGTGCGCGCCTACGACGGCGCCGTCCACGAGGGCACGATCACCATCGCGCTCGGCGCCGACTTCGCTCCCCTCCTGCCACTGAAGCACACGGTCGACGCACCGCACCCGGTGCCGCTGGAGCCTGATGGCGACCGCTTGAGCGCGGCTGACGGCAGGGCGGCCGTCGAGATCACGGTCGAGGCAGCGGCGGCCGAGCTCGGCACCGATACGCTGCGCCTGCGGTACAGCGCCCGCCCCGGCCACCCGTGGAGCGCCACGGTCGTCATCCGGCCCACCTTCGACGGCCAGCCGGCCGCGCCCCGCCCGGCGCCCGCCTCGGTCAGCCTGCGCGTCGTCACCACGACCACCGCCTGGACCCGAGGGGTCACCTCGGCGCTGGCGGACCTCGACGGGCTGCGCGTCATCGTGCCGTCGATGGACCTGTCCTACCTCGGCGCGGGCGCCCCATGGTTCATGGCGCTGTTCGGGCGCGACACCCTGCTGACCGCCTGGCAGTCGCTGATCACCGGTCCCGACGTTGCGCTCGACGTGCTGCGCGCGCTCGCCGCGCATCAGGGGACCAAACAGGACGCGCGCACCAGGGAGGAACCTGGCCGCATCCTCCACGAGCTGCGCACCGGCGGCAGCGAGGTGTTCGGCCTGCCGGCGGGCACGCCGTACTACGGGACCGTCGACGCCACGCCGCTGTTCGTGATGCTGCTCGGCGAGCTGCACCGCTGGGGCGCGCCTGCGGACGAGCTCAAGGCGCTGCTGCCCGCAGCGCGCGCGGCGGTCGACTGGTGCGTGCGTTACGGCGACGTCGACGGCGACGGCTTCGTCGAGTACTCCGCGGACCCCGACGGCCTCGAGAACCAGGGCTGGAAGGACTCCGGCGACTCCATGGTCCACGCCGACGGGACGCTCGCCGGCTCACCGATCGCGCTGGCCGAGGTCCAGGCCTACACCCACGCCGCCTACCTCGCCCTCGCCGAGCTGGAGACCGCGTTCGGGGACCCCGCCGAGGCCGCCGGCCTCCGGGACCGCGCCGCGACGCTCCGCGCCGCATTCGTCGCGCGGTTCTGGCTGCCCGACCGCGGCCTGGTCGCCATGGCGCTCGACGGCGACAAGCGTCCGCTGGCCGTCGCGTCGTCCAACATGGGCCACTGCCTGTGGGCGGGGCTGCTCGACGACGCGACCGGGCAGGACGTCGCGGCACGGCTGGTCGCCGACGACCTGACCACCAGCTGGGGGGTCCGCACGCTGGGCAGCGCGGAGCGCGCCTACAACCCGCTGTCCTACCACCTGGGCTCGATCTGGCCGCACGACTCGGCCATCGTCGCCGCGGGCCTGGCCCGCTACGGGCACGCCGAGGGCGCCCGCGCGGTCACGGCTGGTCTGCTGGCGGCGGCCGAGGCGTTCGGTTGGCGCCTGCCCGAGCTGCTCGCCGGTTTCGACGCCGTCGACGTGCCGCACCCCGTCACCTACCCGGTGGCCTGCAGCCCGCAGGCGTGGAGCGCCGCCGTGCCGCTGCTCCTGCTGCGCACGGCGCTGCGCCTTGACCCCGACGTGCCAGCTGGCCGCGTCCACGTCGCCCCGATCCTCGCCGACGACGTGACCGTGGCCGTCCACGGCATCCCGCTGGCGGGCGGCCACCTGTCGGTGCGCGCCCGCGGCACCGATGTCGAGGTGCTCGGGGTCCCGGCGGGCATCACCGTCGACCGCGCGCCTCGCGGTGCCAGCGTTCCATGACGGTCGGGCGCGACCCCCCCGAGATCGTGCCCGTAGGGTGGAGCGATGGCGACGATCGAGCTCGCGGGCGCGACCAGCCGGACACGGGGCCGGTGGGCGCTGCGGGACGTGCGGTTGGCGGTGGCCGACGGCGAGCTGCTGGCGGTGGTGGGCCCGTCCGGCGCAGGCAAGACCACGCTGCTGCGGCTGGTCGCCGGGCTCGAAGACCTGGCCGGCGGCGACCTGCTGATCGACGGGGTCAGCGTGACCGGCGTGCCGACCTCCAGCCGGGACCTCGCGATGGTCGTGCAGGACGCGGCGCTGCTGCCCCACCTCGACGTGCGCCGCAACCTCGCCTTCCCGCTGCGCTTGCGCCGCATGCCGCCCGCTGAGGTCGCCGCCCGCGTCGAGGCGGGAGCGCAGGTCCTCGGGATCCGGCAGCTGCTGGACCGGCGGCCGGACACGCTGTCGGCCGGGGAGCAGCAGATGGGCGCCATCGGCCGGGTCACCGTCCGGCGCCCGTCGGCCTACCTGATGGACGAGCCGCTGGCCGCGCTCGACCCGCGCGAGCGTGACCGTGTGCGCACGGAGCTGCGCCGCTACGTCGACGATGCCCGCGTCACGACCCTGTACGCCACCAACGACCAGCGCGAGGCCATGGCGCTGGCGGACCGGATCGCTGTGCTCCGCGACGGCTGCCTGGTGGAGGTCGGGGCCCCCGGCGAGCTGTACGCGCGGCCGCGCAGCGTGTTCACGGCGGCGTTCCTCGGTGAGCCAGGCATGGTGCTGCTGCGCGGACGGCTCGAGGCGGGCGGGCGGCGCGCGTTCGTGCGCGTCGGTGGGGCAGACGTCGAGATCGGCCCACTGCCGGACGCCCTGCGCCGCGCATGGGACGCCCGCGAGGTGATCGCGGGTCTGCGCGCGGAGCACCTCGCGCTGGCGACGGCGGACGGCGGCACCCCGGCCACCGTCGAGGCCGTGGAGGTCCTCGGCGCGACCAACCTCGTGCACGTGTCGTTGGACGGGGCACCGGCGGAGTCCCCGCGCGTCGCCGTGCGGGTCGAACCCTCGACGCGCCCTGGCCGGGGCACGCCAGTGCGGGTCCTGGCCACGCCAGCCCGCGTGCACCTGTTCGACCCCGACGGTGAGCGGTCGTTCTGGCATGGGGAGCCCGCCACGTAGCCTTGCTCCTCGTGAAGCTGCGACTGCCCCGCCCCAGCCTGGCGCTCGCCCGCGAGATGCTGGCCTTCTGGGGCTCCGAACGCCGGACCCTGCGCCAGGGGTTCACGGCGCTGGCCATCTCCACCGCGGTGGGGATGGCCGCCGGGATGGTGCTCGGCTTCATGGAGGAGCTCCTCGCGGTCCTGCCCGGCCTGCTGGTGCTGGTACCGGCGGCGATCGGCATGCGGGGTGCGATCTTCGGGGCGCTCGGGGCGCGGCTGGGGACCGGGATCCTGACCGGCCAGTTCGAGCGCGAGATCACGCCCGGTGGCTTCGCTCACCAGAACCTGGTGGCCTCGGCGCTGCTGACGTTCTCCTCCTCGGCCCTGGCGGCGATCGCGGCGCGCCTGATCGCGGCGGTGTTCGGCCTCGCGAGCATCAGCGTGTGGCAGCTGATGATCGTGTCGATGCTCGGCGGGGTCCTGTCGAGCGCGTTCATCCTCGTCGGCGTCGTGTTCCTGGCGCGCACCGCCCAGTCGCGCAACTGGGACATGGACGCCATCGGCTCGCCGATCATCACCGCGACAGGTGACATCGTGACGCTGCCGGCGCTGGTCCTGGCGACGTTCGCGATCACCCGGGTCGAGTGGCTGAACGCGACGCTGGGCATCGCGCTGGTTGCCGTCGCGATCGCCGCGGTCGTGACCGGCTACCGCAGCCCTGGACCCTTGACCCGCCGCGTCGTTCGCGAGAGCCTGCCGGTCCTGAGCTACGCCGCGGTGGTCGACATCCTCGCCGGCGCCGTGCTGGAGGTGCAGGTCGAGTCGCTCTTGGCCGAGCCCGCGCTGCTGATCCTCATCCCCCCGTTCATCGCCAACTGCGGCTCGCTCGGGGGGATCCTGTCCGCCCGCCTCGGCAGCGACCTGCACCTCGGGCTGATCAGCACCCGGCGGTTCCCGGAGCGGCGCGCCAACCTCGAGGGCTCGATCACCGTCCTGTTCAGCATGGCCGCCTTCACCGGCGTGGGGCTCATCGCGCACGTTGCCGCGACAGTGTCCGGGTTCGCCTCACCGGGGCTTCAGACGATGGTGGGCATCACGCTGACCGGCGGGCTGCTCGCATTCGTGATGCTGTTCTTCGTCGCCTACTACGCCGCGACCGCCACCTACCGCTTCGGGCTGGACCCCGACAACCACGGCATCCCGATCGTCACCGCGACGATGGACTTCTTCGGGGTGCTCTGCTTGGTTGCGGGGATGTACCTTTTCGGAGTCATCTAGACCTCCGACCGACCTACGAGGACGCGATGCGCCGCAACGTCAAGGAACTGCTGGTCGAGGCGAAGGACGCCTCCGAGCTGATGGTCGACCTGGCCTACGCCGCCGTGTTCTTCGACGACGACGACCTGGCCCGCGAGGTGATCCGGCTCGAGGAGCGGATGGACGACGCCGTCGCGGAGCTGCGGATCCTGTGCATGCTCGCCACCCGCTCACCGGAGGACGCCGAGCAGCTCTCCGGGGTGCTCGGCATGGTCAACGCGATCGAGGAGATCGCGGACGCGGCCGAGGACATCGCGCGGGTCGTGCTGAAGGACCTCGGCGTCCCCGGCGAGCTGCGCGACGACCTGCGCCACGCCGAGGAGGTCCTCGCCCGCGTCAAGCTCAGGGCGACCAACCGCATGGCGGGAGCGAGCCTGCGCGACCTCGCGCTGCCCAGCGAGACCGGCATGTGGGTGATCGCCATCCGCCGGGACGTCGACTTCGTGTACGGACCGTCGGGGGAGACGGTCCTGCTCGACAGCGACGTGCTGTTCCTGCAGGGGCCGCAGGAGGGCGTCGACATGGTCCGCGAGCTCGCCGGAGGTGAGCCCCACAACCTCGACCCCCCCGCCGAGCGCAAGAAGCTGTCCAACCTGGAGCGGGCCGTCGACATCCTCGTGGAGATGAAGAACGCCGCTGAGGTGGCCGTGGGGCTGGCCTACTCGGCGGTGCTGTTCGGCGACGCCGGGCTGGCCCGCGAGGTCTCCGGTCTCGAGGACCGCTGCGACGACCTGTACTACGAACTGCAGCGCTGGGTGCTCCGCGCGGCGGCCGAGGTGGACGACGCGGAGCTCGACGAGCTGCGGGCGCTGCTGCAGATCGGATCATCCAGCGAGCGGATCGCCGACGCCGCCCAGGAGATGACTCGCCTGGCCGAGTCCGACGACGACCCGCACCCCGTCATCGCGGTCGCGCTGCGCGAGGCCGACGAGATCGTCGCCGACGCGATCGTCGCGAGCGGCGCCGCCGCGGAGGGCGGCACGCTGGCGGATCTGGCGCTGGAGACGGAGACCGGCATGTACGTCCTCGGCATCCAGCGCGGCGGCCGCTGGGTCTACCGTCCCCGAGGCCACCAGACCCTGGGCGCGGGCGACCGGCTCCTGGTCACGGGGCCCGAGGAGGGCGTCACGCTCCTGCGCAACCTGACCGGCGACCGCCGCGACCCGGAGGCCGGCGGCCAGGGTTGAGGCGGAGGTCCACGCCGGCGAAGGCCGCACGGCGTATCGTTGCGTGATCGGGGTAGGCCCCGACCACGACGCCGCGGGGCGGGCGGGCTCCCCCGTACCGCTCCGCCCCGCGGCGACCTCACCCCACCCGAGCGGGCGGCAGGCCGAGGTCGCGGGCGATCAGCATGCGCTGCACCTCGCTGGTCCCCTCGCCGATCTCGAGGATCTTCGCGTCCTGGTAGAAGCGGCCGACGGGGTACTCGGTCGTGAAGCCGTAGCCGCCGAAGATCTGGCAGGCCTCGCGGGCGGCGGTGACCGCCGCCTCGGACGAGTACAGCTTCGCGACCGAGGCGGCCCGCTTGAAAGGCTTGCCCTCGGCCATGAGCCAGGCGGCGTACCAGTACTGGTTGCGCGCCAGCTCGGCCGCCGACTCCATGTCGGCGATCTTGAACGCGATCGCCTGATAGGAGCCGATCGGCTTGCCGAACGCCTCGCGCTCGTGGGCGTAGCGGACGCACTCGTCGACGCAGCCCTGGATCGAGCCGGTCGCGAGCGCCGAGATCGCGATCCGTCCCTCGTCGAGGATCGACAGGAAGTTGGCGAAGCCGCGGCCGGTCTCCCCGAGCTGGTTGGCGACCGGCACACGGCAGTCGTCGAAGTACAGGTCACGGGTGTCCGACGCGTGCCAGCCGACCTTGTCGTAGCCGCCGCCCACGGTGTAGCCGGGCGTCCCCGTCGGCACCACGAAGTTGGTGACCGCGCGCGGCTGCTGGCTGGTGACCGCGGTGATGGTGACGAAGTCGCTCATGTCGGTGCCGGCGTTGGTGATGAACTGCTTGGTGCCGTTGATCACCCAGTGGTCGCCGTCGCGCTCGGCGGTCGTGCGCAGACCACCCGCGTCGGAGCCTCCACCCGGCTCGGTCAGCCCGAAGCCCGCCAGCTTCTCTCCCCGGGCCAGCGCCGGGAGCAGTTGGAGCTTCTGCTCCTCGGTGCCGAACTTCCAGATCGGCATGGCGCCGAGTCCGACGGCGGCCTCCAGCGTGATGCCGAGGGACTGGTCGACCCTTCCCAGCTCCTCGATGGCCAGGCACAGGTCGAGGTACGTCCCGCCGGAGCCGCCGTACTCGGTCGGGAACGGCAGCCCGAACAACCCCATCTCCCCCATCTGGCGCACCAGGTCGAGGGGGAACTCCCGGTTGGCGTTCATCTCGCGAGCGCGCGGCGCCACCTTGTCGCGGGCGAACTGGCGGACCACGCGCCGGAGCTCCGCCTGCTCCTCGGTGAGCTCGAACGAGATGGCCATGCCGGGACCTTCCACGCCATAAGCGAGTGCCGCCGGTCAGTCTACGGGTCGACTCGGTGGCGGACGGTCCGCCGGCATCTCACGAGAGCGCGCGCCCGCGCGCCCTGTGGACAGCGCGCGCCAACGCGCGCCGGTTGGCGGTATCCTGCGCACATGTCGATCGATCTCGGCGCTTTGGTGCGGGCCCTCGAGCAGGACCCCGAGCAGCGTGCCGCCCTGCGGCGCGCGGTCTTCGGCGACCAGCCAGACCTCGCCTCGGCCCTCGCGTCGCTCACCGAGCGCGTCGATGAGCTCGCGCAGGCCCAGCAGCGCACCGAGCAGCGCCTCGAGGAGCTCGCGCAGGCCCAGCAGCGCACCGAGCAGCGCCTCGCGTCGCTCACCGAGCGCGTCGAGGAGCTCGCGCAGGCCCAGCAGCGCACCGAGCAGCGCGTCGAGGAGCTCGCGCAGGCCCAGCAGCGCACCGAGGCGCGACTCGATGAGCTGACCAAGGACGTCCGCGCCCTCGCCGTCGCGCAGCGGGCAACCGAGGCCAGCCTCAAGTCCCTCGTGGACGTCGTCACCGGCATGCAGGACCGCTTGGGGAAGCTCGACGGGGACGCGCTGGAGCGCCGCTACCGGGAGCGCGGGCCGGCGTACCTCTCCACCATCGCCAGGCGCTTACGGCTGCTCGACCATGGCACCCTGAGCCCCCTGGTCGACGACGCCGAACGCGCGGGCAAGCTCACCCCCGCCGAGGCGACCTCGATCTTCCTGGCCGACGCGATCTTCGCCGGCCGCCGACGCAGCGACGACGTGGCCGTGCACCTCGTCGTGGAGGCGTCGGTCACGATCGGTCGCCACGACGTGCGCCGCGCCCGCGAACGCGCCGATCTGTTCGCGCGTGTCGTGGACACCCCGGTGCTCGCGGTGATCGCTGGCGAGTTCGCGCCCGAGCCTGTCGCCGTGGCCGCGCAGGACGCCGACGTGTGGCGCGTCACCAACGGCCGCGCCGTGTCGCCGGCTGATGATCTCGACGACGATCAGCGCTACTGACCGACGCCGGGTCGCTACCCGCCGGCTCCGGCGCGGTCGACCCGGTCGATGAGCGTCCGCAGCGCGCCCAGCTCGGTCTCCAGCGCCTGGCGGCCTGCGTCCGTCGCGGCGATCCAGGTGCGCGGGCGGCGGCCCTCGAACCCCTTGCGCACCGCGACGTGGCCCGACTGCTCCAGCGTCTGCAGGTGGCGGGACAGGTTGCCGTCCGTCACCTGCAGGGCATCGCGCAGGTAGGCGAAGTCGGCGTCGCGGACCTCCGCGAGGATTGCGAGGACGCCTAGTCGCACGCGCTGGTGCACCGCGTCGTCGAGGCCGCTGGCGGGGTGGTGATCGCTCATCGCGAGGACCCGTCCGCGAGGCCGTACACCAGCCCGCCAACGAGCGAGACGGCGCCGTAGGCAACCGCTGAGACGACCGTGCCGAGCAGCGGCTCGACTCCCAGCGCGAACAGCGCCGCAGGGAGCGCGAGCAGCACCCCGGCCATGGCGGCCAGGCTCGCGCTGCGCTCCAGCGCGGCGAAGGCGAACAGGCCGGCCGCCACGACCACCGGTGGGCCGAACGCGGAGAGCTCCGGCACGTCGAGCGCCGCGCCGCCGGACCCCAGCAGCAGGCAGCCGGCGACGATGGCCACCGCGGTGACGACATAGCCGGCGGCGGGCCTGCGGACACCGCGGCGCCGTTCCCGCCGCACGCTGTGGACGGCGATGGCGGCGCCGCCGGCCGGCCCGGCGACCAGCCAGAACAGACCGAGCCAGTCCGGCCCGGCGGTGACCACGACGACCGCGCTCACCAGGGTGAGCGCGCCGAACAGCACCAGCGGGAACCACATCCCCTGCAGGTCGCTCCGCGCCTGTCGCCGGTGCGCCTCGACGTCCTGCAACGTGCTCGCTGCCTCGTGTGCGTCCATGACCAACCCCTTGCTCGGAGGAACCTTCCTGACGCCAACTACTTTGCCATACAAAGTACTTGCGTGCAAGCGATCGAGGAATGTTTTCCGGATCGGGCCGCAAGCGACCCAGGAGGCGGACCAGCGCTGGCGGCCGTCAGCGGCGGCGCAGGACGTTCGCGAGCAGCGCGGCGGCGGCCAGTGCGAGCAGCAGCGCGGCGACGACGCGGAGGATGCCGGCGAGCGCGGTCAGCGCCAGATAGGCGCAGAACAGCAGCACCGCCACGAACAGCAGGCCGCCACCGCGGCCGGCGCCGCCGCTGTCGCGGTCCTCGGGCCGGGGCGCGCCACGGTCAGGTTCCTGCATGCGTCGCTGGATCCCCCCCGAGCGCGCGAACCACACGCGACGGGCTCGGGCGCCCCAACCGGTCGGCCATCCACACGCTGGTCGCCACGAGGGCGTCGAGGTCCACGCCGGCCTCCACCCCCAGCCCGTCCAGCAGCCACACCAGATCCTCGGTGGCCAGGTTGCCGGTCGCCGAATCGGCGTACGGGCAGCCGCCGAGGCCGCCGGCGGACGCGTCGACCGTCGTCACGCCCCAGCGCAGGGCGGCGACGGTGTTGGCCAGCGCCTGGCCGTAGGTGTCGTGGAAGTGCACCGCGAGCTGCCCCGCCATGACACCGCGCGTGGCGAGCGCATCCAGCAGGGCGGTGACGTGGCCGGCCGTGCCCACGCCGATGGTGTCGCCGATCGCCAGCTCGTCGCAGCCGAGCTCGAGCAGCCGCAGCCCGCCCTCGACCACCTGGGTGATCGGCACCTCTGTTTCCCACGGGTCGCCGAAGCACATGGAGAGGTAGCCCCGCACCCGCACCCCGGCCGCCTGCGCGCGCGCGACCACCGGGGCGAACATCGCCCACTGCTCGTCGAGCCCGCGGTTCAGGTTGCGTCTGGCGAACGTCTCGGTGGCCGAGGCGAAGACCGCGATGTCGGTGACGCCCGCAGCCAGCGCCCGATCCAACCCGCGGGCGTTTGGCACCAGCACCGGGTAGCGCACGCCCGGGGCGCGGTCGACGCGCGCGAGCAGCGCCTCGGCGTCGGCCAGCTGCGGCACCCGCTCGGGCCGCACGAAGCTGGTGGTCTCGACCTCCGCCAGACCGCACGCCACCAGCCGGGCGATGAACTCGGCCTTGACGTCGGTGGGCACGGTCGTCGCCTCGTTCTGCAGCCCGTCACGCGGTCCGACCTCGTAGATGGTGACCCGGGCGGGAAGATCCGGGGCGGGCACGCGCGGCGGTCGGCGCATCAGATGTCCTCCTTGTCCGCGTCGGGGGGTGTCACCTCGGCCAGGGGCTCCTCCATGCTCACCTGCTGGCCCGCCCGGACGTGCAGCGCGGTCACGACGCCGCCGACGGTCGCCGTGATGGGGTGCTCCATCTTCATCGCCTCGACCACCAGCAGTGCCTGCCCGGCCGTCACGGTGTCGCCCTCGGTGACGTTGACGACCGTGACCGTGCCGGGCATGGGAGCGACCAGCGGTCCGGTCGTGCCCGCATCGCCGTGGGTTCGGGCCGCGGCCAGCTGCGTCTCCTCGTGGACCGCCCAGACGCCGAGGTCCGTCGTGGCCAGCCAGCCGACGTGCCCGTCGTCGGCGAAGGTCACCGCTCGCGCGCAGCCATCGACGGTCACGCGCCCGCCGTCGCCGGCGATCGCCACCGTCTGGACGGGGCCGTCGTCGACGCGCACCTGGCCTTCCGCCGGCACGCCGCGTGCCCGCACGGTGGCGGTGCGGTCCCCCGCACGCATCCGCCACGTCGCCCAGCCGTGCTGGCCGACCCGCCAGGCGGTCGGGATCTCGAACACCTCCCGCACGTCACCGCGCGGCCGGAGGTCCCACAGGCGGGCGGCGGCGGCCAGCGTGAACACCGCGTCTGGGACCTCGCCGGCGACCAGCTCGGGCAAGCGGCGCTCCACGAGCCCGGTGTCGAGCCGCCCCGCCCGCACGTCGTCGTCGTCGAGCAGCGCGCGCAGGAAGCCGACGTTCGTGGCGACACCGAGGAGGACGTGCGCGCCGAGGGCGGCTCGCAAGCGGTCAAGCGCCTGGCCGCGGTCGGCGCCGTGGGCAATCACCTTGGCCAGCATGGGGTCGTAACTGCCGCCGATCGTCATGCCCACGCGCAGGCCGCTGTCGTGGCGGACGCCGGGGCCGGGCGGCTCGACCACCCGCAGGACACGACCGCCCGTGGGCAGGAACCCTCGCGCCGGATCCTCGGCGTACACCCTCGCCTCGACGGCGTGGCCCCGGGGCGCGAGGTCGGCCTGGGCGAAGGGAAGTGGCTCGCCGGCGGCGACGCGCAGCTGCAGCTCGACGAGGTCGACGCCGTAGGTCTCCTCGGTGACGGCGTGCTCGACCTGCAGGCGTGCGTTCATCTCCAGGAAGAAGAAGTCCGGCTGGACCCCGTCGGGCACCTCGCCCGAGACCATGAACTCGACGGTCCCCGCACCGGCGTAGCCGCAGGCCCTGGCGACCGCGACCGCGGCCTCGCCCATGCGCGACCTGGTCCCCTGGTCGAGCAGCGGCGATGGGCACTCCTCGACGATCTTCTGGTGACGCCGCTGCAGGCTGCACTCGCGCTCGCCGAGGTGCAGGACAGCGCCGTGGGAGTCGGCCAGCACCTGCACCTCGATGTGCCGGGGCGTGGCGACGTAGCGCTCCAGCAGCAGCGTGTCGTCACCGAAGCCGCCGCGGGCCTCGCGGCGCGCCGCGGCCAGCGCGGCGGCCAGGTCGGCGGGGGCGCGCACGACCCGCATGCCCTTGCCAC
>JACDBB010000062.1 GCA_013695145.1 Euzebyales bacterium | reverse complement strand
GCCATGCTGTGGAGAAAGCCCTGGAGGGTGGGGATCAAGATGGGTGAGGGCGAGCGGAGCATGCGGAGCGAGCCCTGGAGGGCGGGGATCAAGATGGGTGAAGGCGAGCGGAGCTTGCGGAGCGAGCCCTGGAGGGCGGGGATCAAGATGGGGGTACCGCTGGTCACCGTGCACCTGTCGTCCGTGCGGCCGTCGCGGGTGCCGTGGGCGGTGGCACGCATGGCGCTTGACCGGCCGGGGCTGGCGGGCACGCCGGGCTTGCGGTTCGCCAAGCTCCTCGGCACCGGGGACGGGCGCACCTTCGACGTCCGCGACGTCGATCCGTTGACCTGGGGACTACTCGCGGTCTGGGACGACGCGGCTGCGCTCGCCAGGTTCGAGCGCCGCTCGCCCGTGTCCAGGGCGTGGGCGCGCGCCGCCGAGGACCGCTGGCGCGCCGACCTGGTGCCGGTCGCGTCGCGCGGCCGGTGGTCGGGCTGCGACCCGTTCACGCCCACCGGGACGGGCCGGACGGAGGGCGCCGTGGCGGCGATCACCCGGGCTCGCCTGCGCCCGCGTCTGGCCCGTACGTTCTGGCGCGCGGTGCCACCCGTGGTCGCCGACCTGCACGCCGATCCGGGGCTGCTGCTGAGCGTCGGGATCGGTGAGGCGCCGGTCGGGCTCCTGGGGACCTTCAGCATCTGGGAGTCGGCGACCGCGCTCCGCGACTTCGCCTACCGTCGCTCCCCCCACGCCGAGGTCGTGCGACGCACCGCTGCGGTCGGCTGGTACGCCGAGGAGCTGTTCGCCCGCTTCGCCGTGCTGCAGACGACTGGGACCCTCTGTGGCCGCGATCCCGTGGGCCGCCCATGAAGGTACGGGATGGGGTCGGCCCGGGAGGCGTTGTGGTGGTGGGCGCCGGCGTGGTGGGCTTGAGCGTCGCTGTGCGGCTGCTCGAAAGGGGCGCGCGCGTCGAGATCTGGACGGCGGACGCGCCTCAGGCCACGACCTCGGCGGTCGCGGCCGCTGTGTGGTTCCCCTATCGCGCTGAGCCCAGGGACAGGGTGGTCGCCTGGAGCGCCCGAACGCGAGCGGTACTGGCGGAGCTCGCGGCGGATCCGTCGACGGGGATCCGCGTGCGAGACGGCGTGGAGCTGTTGCGCGCCGCGCCCGTCGACGGTCCGTGGTGGGCCCACGCGGTGGGCGGGGTCGTGCCCGCCGCGGCCGCCGATCTGCCCGACGGCTACGCGGCGGGCTGGGTCTTCCGGGCACCTGTCGTCGAGATGCCGGTGTACCTGGCCTGGCTGACGGCGCGGGTGGAGGCGCTGGGCGGTCGGCTGGTGCGGCGGCGCCTGGATGACTTGGAGCCCGCGCGCGCGGCCGCCGGCACCGTCGTGTGCTGTGCGGGAATCGGCGCCCGTGACCTGGTGCCCGACGCCGCGGTGCGCCCCGTCCGCGGGCAGATCGTGCGGGTCACCAACCCAGGCGTGAGGAGATTCCTGCTCGACGAGGCGGGTCCCACCTACATCGTGCCGCGACGCGACGACTGCGTGCTCGGCGGCACCGCGGAGGAGGGTGCGCACGACCTCGACCCCGACCCTGCCGTCGCGGAGGCGATCATCGCGCGCTGCGCCGCGCTGGACCCCATGGTCGCCGGCGCCCGGGTGCTGGAGCACCGCGTCGGCCTGCGGCCGGCGCGGCCCGCCGTGCGCGTGGAGCGGGACACCGACGGCGTCGTGCACTGCTACGGGCACGGCGGTGCGGGGGTGACCCTGTCGTGGGGCACCGCCGAGGACGCTGTACGGCTCGTGGCCTGCGACCACGGATAGGCTTGCGCGAACCCTGCAGCCACCCAGCCCGAGGAGCGCATGCGCGACGTCGTCATCGTCGGAGCCGGGCACAACGCCCTGGTGGCGGCGTGCTATCTGGCTCGCGCGGGCCTCGACGTCGAGGTCGTCGAGGGTCGGGACGTCGCCGGCGGCGCGGTCTCCACCGTCGAGCGCTTCGGTGGCTACCGGATGGACGTCGGCTCCAGCGCGCACATCATGGTGCGCCACACCGGGATCATCGAGGACCTGGGGCTCGATCGGTGCGGCCTGACCTACACCGACCTCGACCCGTGGGGGTTCGCGCCGTTCGGCGACACCGCGATCGCCTTCCACGTCGACCTCGACGCGACCTGCCAGTCGATCGCAGCGGCCTGCGGCGAGCGGGACGCGCACGCCTACCAGCGGTTCGCCACCGACTGGGCCGACCGCAACGAGCGGATCTTCGCCGCCTTCCAGCAGCCGCCGACAGCGCGGCACCTCGGTCGCAACCTGTGGGACCTCGGCAGGATCACCGGCCTCGGGGGCATGGAGCTGTCACGGCAGTTCCTGTCGACCGGCGACGCGCTGCTGGACGAGCATTTCACCGACGAGCGGCTCAAGACCGCGCTCGCGTGGATGGGCGCCCAGTCGGGACCCCCCGCCCACGAGACCGCGACCGCGGACCTGGTCGGCTGGAACATGCTGATGCACCGCAGACCGCCTGGCCACCCGGTCGGCGGCTCGGGCATGCTGTCGGTGGCGCTCGCCCGCCGGCTCGCCGGCTACGGCGGCGCGCTCCGCCTCGGCGACGGCGCACGACGGATCGCCGTCCGCGACGGCGTCGTCCACGGCGTCGAGACCGACAGCGGTGAGCGCATCGCCGCGCGCACGGTCGTCGCCGGCTGCCACGTGCTGACCACCGTGGATCTGGTGGGCGACGACCCGGCCGCCGGCGCCGCGTGGGCCGCTCTGGCTGACCGCGCCAGGCGGACGGTGCGGGTCGGCAACGGGATCGGCATGGTCGTGCGTCTCGGCACCTCCGAGCTGCCGCGGTACCCGGGCGCGATCGGCGGCGCTGAATGGCGCGCGATGCAGCTGATCGCCCCCGATCGCAACTTCCTGCGCGCCGCGCACGGCGATTTCTCGTCGGGCGTGCCACCCCGCAAGCCCGCCGCGCTGGCCATGACGTTCTCGGCGTTCGACGACACGATCGCGCCTGTAGGCAAGCACAACGTCACGGTGTGGGGCCAGTGGCACCCCTACGAACTGGCCAACGGCGAGGACTGGGACACGATCCGTGAACGAGAGGGCGACAAGCTGATCGACGCGGTCGACGCGGTCGCGCCCGGGTTCGCCGCCAGCGTCGAGCACGTCCACGTCCAGACGCCCCTGGACCTCGAGCGCGAGCTCGGGCTGCGGCGGGGGCAGGTGATGCACGTCGAGATGGCGCTGGACCAGATGTTCGCATGGCGGCCGATGCCGGAGCTCGCCGGCTACCGCACCCCCGTCGACGGGTTGTACCTGACGGGCGCGTCGACCCACCCGGGCGGTGGCGTGTTCGGCGCCTCTGGCCGATCGGCGGCGCGCGTCGTACTGGCCGACCGCCGCCCTCGCGGGCTGCGTCGGCTGACCGGGCGCGTGCGCCGCGCGGCGGCGAGGCGGCCAGGCGCACCAGGTGGTCAGCGCACGTGAGCCGCGCCGAGATCGGCGCACACGGGCTCGCGGGGCGGCTCGACGCCCGTGCGGTGGCGCCGGCCGCCCTCGGCGGCGCGACGATCCTCGCCCAGATCGCCTACCCGCTGGTCTCCGGGGAGCCGCGCAACGTCCTCACGGTCGTCACCGTGCTGCTGTTCTTCGCCGCCAGCGTCACCCATGCGCTGCTGCGCCGCGGAGTGCGCTTCGCGGTGACCCTCGTAGCCGTGACCGCGGGGGGCGGGCTGCTGGTGGAGGCCTTCGGGGTGCGGACGGGATTCCCGTTCGGCGGCTACGCCTACGCCGGCACGCTTGGCTGGCGGCTGCTGGGCGTGCCGGTCGTCATCCCGCTCGCGTGGACGATGATGGCCTACCCGGCGCTGCTGGTCGCGCGCCGCGTCACGGCCGCTCGGGTCGCCGGCCCGCTGGTGGCGGGGTGGGCGCTGGCCTCGTGGGATCTGTTCCTCGACCCGCAGATGGTCCAGGCCGGCCACTGGGTCTGGGAGACCGACGGCGCCTACCTCGGCATCCCGGTGAGCAACTTCCTCGGCTGGTACGTAACCGCGGCGGTGATGATGGCGCTGCTGTGGCGGCTGCCGGTGCAGCCTGGGCGGCGGGTGAACCACGACCGTGTGCCCTACGGGCTGTACCTGTGGACCTACGGCTCGTCGGTCCTGGGCCACGCGGTGTTCTTCGGCAACCCGCTGGTCGCGCTGGTCGGCGGCCTCGGGATGGGCGTCGTCGTGCTGCCGTTCGTGCGGGCGCTGCGCCGCCCCGCGGGCCCGTGAGCCGCGTCGCCGCGATCGGCTCCGCGACCGCCGCCCTCATGGCGGCGCACGCGGCCGTCAACGCCCGCCTGGTCCGCACGCCTGGGGAAGGTGTGTGGGGAGGGCGGGTGAGCGTCCTGGTGCCGGCGCGCGACGAGGCCGCGCGCATCGGGCCGTGCGTGCGCGCGCTGCTGGACCAGCGCGGTGCGGAGGACCTGGAGCTGCTGGTGCTCGACGACGGCTCAACGGACGGCACGGCCGCGGTGGTGCGCCGGACCGCCGCGGGCGACGGGCGCCTGCGACTCCTCGCGGGACGGCCACTGGCGGAGGGCTGGCTCGGCAAGCCCCACGCCTGCGCCCAGCTGGCCGAGGCCGCGACCGGCGACGTGCTGGTTTTCGTCGACGCCGACGTCGTGCTCTGTCCCGGCGGGCTGGCCGCGACGGTCGCGCTGCTGCGCGGCGGGGGCCTGGACCTCGTCTCGCCCTACCCCCTGCAGCTCGCCGACGGGCTCGGGCCGAGGCTGGTCCAGCCACTGCTGCAATGGTCGTGGCTGACGTTCCTGCCCCTGCGCCTGGCCGAACGGCTGCCGGCGACGTCGCTGTGCGCGGCAAACGGGCAGCTGCTCGCCTGCGACGCCGCCGCCTACCGCGCCGCAGGCGGGCACGCCGCCGTTCGCGGGCAGGTCATCGAGGACGTCGCGCTGGCCAGGGCGTTCAAGGCCGCGGGGTTCGTGGCGACGGTGGCCGACGGCACCGGCGTGGCGACCTGCCGCATGTACGGGTCGTGGCCCGAGCTGCGCGACGGCTACACCAAGAGCCTGTGGGCGGCGTTTCCCGGCCCCGCCGGAGCTGTCGGCGCAGCCGCGCTCCTGGCGGTGTGCTACCTGCTCCCGCCGCTACACGCCGTGCGCGCGTTGCTGCGTGGCCGGCCGCGCCAGGCGGTGCCCGGCCTCGCGGGCTACGCCGCCGGGGTGGCGGGCCGCCTGATCGCGGCCCGCCGCACCGGCGGGCGGTCCCGCGACGCCCTGGCCCATCCGGTGTCGATCGCGGCGCTCCTGGCTCTGCTCGCCCGCTCGTGGTGGGCCAGGGCCACTGGGCGCCTGGTCTGGAAGGGTCGCGAACTCGGTGGGTCGGCAGGACGAGATCATGGCTAGGGTCGTCGTCGTCGGCGCGGGTGTCGGTGGGCTGGCGGCGGCGGCGCGCCTGGCTAGCGCGGGCCACCGCGTGACGGTCTGCGAGCAGGCCGCAAGGATCGGCGGCAAGCTCGGCGTGCACGCCGCGCGGGGGTATCGTTTCGACACTGGCCCGTCGCTGCTCACCATGCCGCAGGTGTTTTGCGACCTGTTCACCGCGACCGGCGGCCCTCTCGAGGAGTCGGTCGACCTGCTGCCGGTCGACCCCATCGCCCGTTACCGCTTCCCCGACGGGACCCGGCTCGACGCCACCGGCGACCTAGCCGCGTTCTGCGCGCAGCTCGACTCGGCGCTCGGCGGCGGCGCGGGCGCGGACTGGCGCCGGTTCCACGCGCGAGCGAGAGCGATCTATGAGGCGGTGCACGGGCCGTTCCTGTCCTCAGCGCTCGACGGCCCATTGGACCTTGCTCGGAAGGTGGTCCGTGTCCGCGACCTGGCGACGATCGCCCCGTGGCGGACCCTGCGCGGGCTCGGGGCCGATTATCTGCGTGACCCGCGCCTGCGCATGTTCCTCGACCGGTACGCGACCTACACGGGCTCGGACCCGCGCCGCGCGCCAGCGGCCCTTGCGACCGTTCCCTATGTGGAGCAGGCGTTCGGCGCCTGGTACGTGCGCGGTGGCCTCGGCGTGCTCGGCGAGGCGATCGCCGTCCGCGCCGCCGAGCGCGGCGCGGTGGTGCTCACCGGTGCTGACGTCGTGGGCGTCTCCACCGCTGGCGGCAGGGCTTCAGGCGTGACGCTGGCGTCCGGCGAGCGACTGCCCGCCGACGTGGTGGTGGCCAACGCCGACGCGCGTCACCTGTACGGCGACCTGGTCGCCGATCGGCGGGCCGGACCGGCCAGCCGCCGCCTGCGCCGTGCCACGCCGTCGCTGTCGGGGTTCGCGGTCCTGCTCGGTGTCGAGGGCGCCACGTCGGGGCTGGCCCACCACAGCGTGCTGTTCCCCGCCGACTACGACGCCGAGTTCGACGCGCTGTTCGGGCGAGATCCACGGCCGGTGGACGACCCCACGCTCTACCTGTCGGTGCCGGGCGACCCGGCGGTCGCCCCAGCCGGTCACGAGGCGTGGTTCCTGCTGGTCAACGCGCCCCGCCAGGGGCAGGGCGACGTGGACTGGACGGCGCCCGGGGTGGCGGAGGCCTACGCGGAGCACCTGCTCGCCCTGCTGGCGGCCAGAGGCCTGGACGTGCGCGACCGCGTCCGTTACCGGGCCGTGATCACACCCGCCGACCTCGCGACGCGCACCAGGGCGGAAGGTGGCGCCATCTACGGCACGTCCTCCAACGGCCGCCGCGCGGCGTTCCTGCGCCCCGCGAACCGCTCACCCGTTCCCGGTCTGTTCCTCGTGGGCGGGTCAGCCCACCCCGGCGGCGGACTGCCGCTGGTCGCGCTGTCGGCCAGGATCGTCGCCGGCCTGATCGGCACCGCCTGACACGTGAATGCGCCCGAGCTTGCGAGGGCGATTCTCACAATCCCGTTTGTGGCCACACCGCGCAGCGATGGCCACAAGATGCTGACACGTGACCGGGGTCACCATGCGGTACTGACGGTCTAGAGTTGTCCACAGCAACCGATGGTTCCCGCTCGTGGCAGGAGGCGTGATGGCTAACGTCCAACGCATGCCCCCCGATCTCGGCGTGGATGATGTTGTGCTGCTCGTGCCGGAGGAGGAGACCGTGCCGGAACACGATCTCCACCGCCTCCTCGTCGACCAGCTCGCCGCAGGCGTCCGCGCGTGGTTCGCGGGCCACGACGACGTCGCGGTCCACAGCCGTCTGGCTTGGTTTCCCGACAGGAGTGACCCCCGCGTCCGGTTGGACCCCGACGTGATGGTCGTGCACGGTCGGCCCCAGGGCGAGCGCAAGAGCTTCAAGTCCTGGGTCGAGGGTGGCGCAGTGCCGCAGGTGATCCTTGAGGTGCGGTCCGAAGACGCACCGACAGCGACTACCAGCAGCGACTGCAGCGGGCTCGCGCCTACGGCGTCGGGCAGGTGGTGATCGTCGATCCGTTCGCGGTGGGCGGCACCATGGTGCGGGATCTGGTCATCGACCGCGACGATGCGACCCGGTACGTCGCCGCCGCGACGTCCATCACGGCCGAGGACCCCATCGAGGTGCCCCTGCTCGGTGCGCGTCTGGCAGGGGGTCGCGATCTGGTGGTGACCGATCTTGACGGCGGACGGCCATGGCCGTTGACCCACGACGCACTGCGGTTGCTGGCCGATGCACGGCGACGACTGGCTGCAGCGTCGGCCCGCGCGACCGTGAGGAGGCCCGAGTCGAGGAGCTGCGGGCCCGGTTGCGCGAGGCGGGCCTGGACGACGAGGTCAGTTGAGGCGCAGCGGCCGCTGCCGCGTCAGCCCGCACTCTCTGCGGTCATGCCCACCGGGTGACGGGCCCCATGCCCCGCCGCGGCTCCCGACGACCTCCTCCTCAGGCGATCCCGCGGCGGTTGCCCTTCTCCACGCCCTTGTAGTTGATGACGGTGGTCAGCTGGTGCTCGATGGCGACCAGGTCGGTCTGGTCGGCCATGACCTGGGCCAGGTCCTTGTAGGCACCGGGGATCTCGTCGACCAGGGCCGCCGCGTCCTTGGTCAGCCAGGTGCGCCCCTCCATCGCGGATTCGAGGTCGGCGGGCGAGAAGCGCTTGCGGGCCTGGGACCGCGACATCGCCCGCCCCGCCCCGTGCGAGGCGGAGGTGTAGGACGCCGGGTTGCCCAGGCCCCTGACGATGAACGACCCGGTCCCCATCGACCCGGGGATGACGCCCAGCTCGCCGTCGCGGGCGCTGATCGCCCCCTTGCGGGTGATCCACAGGTCCCTGCCCCGGTGGTGCTCGACACGGGCGTAGTTGTGATGGTTGTTGACCACTCGGACGACGCCTGCGAGGCGGTCGATCGCCTGGTCCAGGCACGCTTTGGCGACGTCCATCATCCGCTGGCGCGAGCCGAAGGCGTAGGCCTGAGCCCACTGCAGGTCGCGGATGTAGGCGTCGAACTCAGCCGTGCCCTGCACCAGGTAGGCGAGGTCGGGGTCGGGCAGCTCGATGAAGTACCGCCGCATCAGGTCCTTGGCCGTCGCGACGTGCCGCAGCGCCAGGGCGTTGCCGACCCCGCGGGAGCCGGAGTGCAGCATCAGCCAGACCTGCTCGCGCTCGTCGGTGCACAGCTCGAGGAAATGGTTGCCCGATCCAAGGGTGCCGAACTGCACGGGCGCCTTGGCCCGCAGCGACTGGTCGCCCTGAACGCTGTCGGGCAGGGGGTGCTGCGCGGCGAAGCGCTGCCAGTCGGCGTCCTCCTCGGCGTGCCAGTAGCCCAGGCCCGCGGGGATCCGCCGCTCCCACGCCGACAGCACACGGGTGAGGTCATCGGGCAACTGGGCGGCCGTCAGGCCCAGCTCGGCGGCGATGACCCCGCAACCGATGTCGACGCCGACGGCCGAGGGGATGATCGCCTCGCGGGTCGGGATGACCGACCCGATCGTGCAGCCCATGCCCCAGTGGGCGTCAGGCATCAGCGCGACGTGGCCGTGGATGGCGGCGACCTTCGCGGTCACAAGCGCCTGTTCGCGAGCCTTCTGGTCCAGCATCGACGCCCAGCTCAGAACGCCGCGTCCGAGCTGGTCCGGCATGGCTGCCTCCGTCCGATCTGGTCCCTGCCGGCCGGTCAAGAGCGCCGCAACGCGGATCAGGTCCAAGATGACTGGGACCGGTGCGGCGTCGCGGTACAGAATCGGATGATACAAACCTTGCCTCGTGCACTGTCGTGATGCAGCGCCCCGGCAGCCCCGCTGCCCACAACAGTTTGCGCCGGTGGCCTGGCGCCAGTGGCGCACGAAGCGCATGACCTCGTCGGCCTGGGTGGCCTTGTGGATGTCGGCGTTGGCGTAGACCAGGTTGCGGGTGGGCCCGTCTTGGGCGAACAGGGTCAGCACCGACTCGGTGCGCTGCGAGCGGCGGGGCACGGAGTGGGTCTCCAGCGCGACGTCGTCGCCGGAGTGCATGATCGCGTGGAAGTCCAGGTCGATGTCCTTGCCGTCGGTCTGGCCGGTGGCAGCAGCCGCGGGGCGAGCGCTTCGAGCAGCCGCTGATCGTGGCCGCGGTCCAGCTTGTAGCTGTAGGAGCCCAGCGCGGTCGCCTTGGGCAGCGACTCGAGCCCTGCGAACACCGCGAGCGCGGTCGCGACGCGCTGCTGCCGCTCGGGAGGGCGTTTGGGAACGCTGAGGACAGACAACTCACGTGCGCGG
>JACDBB010000052.1 GCA_013695145.1 Euzebyales bacterium | reverse complement strand
CGTGGGCTCGGGCGCCTCTACAATTGCGCTCTCGTTGGTAGTCTACGAGCGGACAGGAAGCGTCGCTTCGCTCGCCGCCATTGTCGCGACAAAAGCAAGCCGCATCTATCTATCTATCTATCTATCTATCTATCTATCTATCTATCTATCTATCTGTCTCCGGTCGTCGGTGCACTCATTGATTAGCTATCACCGCGGCGAGTCATCCTTGGCTCGCCCTCGCCGGAGACTGCCACGCCATCTACATGAGCATCGACAACTCGCTACGCCGGATCGCCAACCAGGCGTCTTCGAGCGCATCTACGTCTCCGAGATCGACACCATCGAACCCGACCTCGGCGCGCCCTTCGACATCCTGTTCAACCCCGCCGTCCAAGCCGAAGCCCGCCACCGCCAACAAGCCACCAACGGCGACGGCTGCAGCACCCTCGACCCTTCTTCGCATGTCAAGGGTTTGAACAACGTGCATTGGGTGGAGCTAAGGGGATTCGAACCCCTGGCCTCTGCCATGCCATGGCAGCGCTCTACCAACTGAGCTATAGCCCCGGGCGGTCGTGCGCGCGACCGAGCGGACAGCATAGCGGACGTCCCGCCCCGGCCCAATCCGCGCACGACGAACGGGGACCGCGAACGGGCTGCCCAGTCCGAGGTGGCGCTACACGTGCTGGCGCTTGCGGTCGTCCTCCCAGCCGAGGTGGGCGCTGCAGCGGTCGGAGGGGTTGTAGCGCGAGAGCACGGTGGTGCAGTCCGGAGCCGAGCAGCGGCGACCCGTCCGCCGGTGCACCATCGGTGTGATCGCGGCGGACAAGGATTCGTACCGGGCGCGGCGCAGCTGGGGCGTCTGGCGGTTGTCGTAACTCATGAGGCCGCTACCGCCGCTGCGATGGCGCGCTCCTCGACGGCGCTGGGGAGGCGGTCGCACACGGGGCAGGACTGCATGGACGCCTCCAGGTTCTGCTCAGGCGGGTAGTACCAGCGCTGGCACGTCTCGCAGTACGCCCAAACGTCGTTGGCGATCTCGGTCATGGTCGGCTCCAAGGCTGGGTGCTGGCCAGGGACCGGCAACCAGGGTCAGGGGTGCCGCGCAGCCACCGCAGGTTCCAGGCGGGGCAGGGCGCGAGCGTTGCAGGCGGGGTCCGGGCCGGCTCAGCGCGCTACTTGAGCTGCTGCGTGATGTCTACCACGATCCGGCCGTTCCTAACACCCCCGTCGACGTGACGGTCCGGTCAACGCCGTGCGACGAACAGGCTCTGCAGGCCGCGCCCCAACGGCCCGCGCCGGTCGTGGATCACCGACTCGGCGAGGCCGACACCGTGCGCCTCGACGGTCGTGCGCGCGTCCAAAGCGACCCACTCGCCTTCCGGGAGGCGGTGGAGCTGCACCGTGAGGTCGGTGTTGACGAACACGAACCGGTCGAAGTCCAGCGCGGCGCTGACGCCGTTGCCCGAGTCCGCGGCCACGACCGCCCTCGACAGCGGCGAGGGCTCCTCGCCCGCGACGAGGGGATGGCGCATGCGCAGCCACACGACGGCAGGGCCGAGCTGGGTGAAGCCACCCCGGACCGCACCGGTGCTCCATGGCCGTGTGGTAGCCGACCTCCCACGGGACCGGGAAGAATCGCCCCTCCGCTGCGGTCTCCGGGCTGGCCAGCGCCTCGTGGTCCAACCCCGCGGTGGCGCCGACCTCTGCGGTGCGGATCCGCCGCGCGGTCGCTCGGATGGTGTCCTGGCCGCCTGTTCGCAGCGTCCCGGTCAGCAGCTCGACGCTCCTGCCGCCACGGACGACGTCCGCCTCGACCTCCACCCCACCGATGGGGACGGGGCGCAGGATGTCGAAGGTGATCCGGGCCAGGATCCCGCTCTCACGGTCGACGAGTCGCTCCAGCGCCCGCGCGAGCAGCGCCGCGGGCGGCCCGGCGTGCTGCGCGTCCGCGTCCCACGGGCCGCGGGTCAGCTCGGTCGCGGTGAAGCGGCCGTCGCCGTCGGGGAGGTAGAAGGCGAGCATGCACGCCGCAGGCTAGCCGCCCCCCGCCGCTACACTCGCCGCGATGAGCGAGGACACCACGACCGCCGTCCAGGCCGACCGCGGGTACGACCCTGCCCAGATCGAGCCGCGCTGGCAGGCCGTCTGGGAGCGGCAGGGCGCATACGTCGCGCGCGACGACAGCGACAAGCCCCCCTTCTACGCGCTGCACATGTACCCCTACCCGTCGGGGGACATCCACATGGGCCATGTGGAGGCGTTCTCGCTCGCCGATGCCGTCGCCCGGTACGCGCGGCTGCGCGGCTACGAGGTCATGAACCCCATCGGCTGGGACTCCTTCGGGCTGCCAGCCGAGAACGCCGCGATCCAGCGCGGCGCCGACCCCAAGGCGTGGACCTACGCCAACATCGAGACCCACGCGGCCACGATGTGCAGGATGGGCTTCTCCTGGGACTGGTCGCGGCGGCTCCACACCTCGGACCCCGAGTACTACAAGTGGACGCAGTGGCTGTTCCTGCAGCTGTTCAATGCGGGCTGGGCATACCGCAAGGACGCGGCGGTCAACTGGTGCCCCACGGACCAGACGGTGCTCGCCAACGAGCAGGTCATCGACGGGCGCTGCGAGCGCTGCGACACCGAGGTCACCAAGAGGGCGCTGACGCAGTGGTTCCTGGCGATCACCGCGTTCGCTGAGCGCCTGCTGGACGACATGGCCCAGCTGGAGGCCACCTGGCCGGAGCGCGTGCTCACGCTGCAGCGCAACTGGATCGGGCGCAGCGAGGGCGCCGAGGTCACGTTCCGCATCGACCAGACAGGTGACGAGGTCACGGTCTACACGACGCGCCCTGACACGCTGTTCGGCGCGACGTTCTTCGTCGTCGCGCCGGAGCACCTCAAGGCGAGGTCGTGGGCCGAGACCGCAGGCAACGGTGACGCGTTCGACGCCTTCCTGTCGAGGGTGCAGCGCAAGACCGATCTGGAGCGCCAGGCCGCGGACGACGACAAGGAGGGACTGTTCCTCGGCGTGCACGCGGTGAACCCGGTCAACGGGGAGCTGCTGCCGGTGTACGCCGCCGACTACGTGCTGATGGGCTATGGCACCGGCGCCATCATGTGCGTCCCAGGCCACGACCAGCGCGACCTGGACTTCGCCCGCGCCCACGACCTGCCCGTGCGCATCGTGGTGCAGCCGGAAGGCGCGGCGCTCGACGCCGGCTCCATGACCGACGCCGCCGCCGGCGAGGGCGTCATGGTGAACAGCCCCGGCTACGACGACCTGCCGTGGCAGGAGGCCAAGCGGCGGATCACCGCCGACCTGGAGGCCAAGGACCTCGGGAAGGCGGCGGTCAACTACCGGCTCCGTGACTGGCTGGTGTCCCGCCAGCGGTTCTGGGGCGCGCCGATCCCGATCGTCCACTGCGAGGCCTGCGGCGAGGTGGCGGTGCCCGACGACCTGCTGCCCGTCGAGCTGCCCGACCCGTCGGAGGTGGACTTCACCCCCGGCGGCGGGTCGCCGCTGGCCCGCCACCCATCGTGGTCCAAGACCCAGTGCCCGGACTGCCGCGGCCCGGCGACGCGCGACACCGACACCCTGGACACCTTCGTCGACTCGTCCTGGTACTTCCTGCGCTACTGCTCGCCGCGCCGCGACGACGTGGCGTTCGACGCTGAGGCCGTGCGTCGCTGGATGCCTGTCGACCAGTACACCGGAGGCGTCGAGCACGCCATCCTGCACCTGCTGTACGCGCGCTTCTTCACCAAGGCGCTGCACGACCTGGGCATGCTGGACTTCACCGAACCGTTCATGCGCCTCAAGTCCCAGGGCCCCGTGATCCACAATGGGCGCCGGATGAGCAAGTCGCGGGGCAACGTGGTCGAGCCGCAGGACGTCATCGCCCGGTTCGGCGCGGACACCGTGCGCGCGACGATGCTGTTCGCCGGCCCGATCGAGGACGAGATCGACTGGGCCGACGTCTCCACCGCCGGCATGCACCGGTGGCTGTCGCGGCTGGCCCGGCTGGTGGACGAGCACGCGGCGGCAGGCGGTGCGCCGGCGGGGGACGCCTCCGCGCTGCGGCGCGTCACGCAGGCGACGATCGCCGACGTCACCTCGGACTACGACGCCTACAAGTACAACACCGCGATCGCCAAGCTGATGGCGCTTGCCAACCAGACCTCCTCGGCGCTGCGTCAACACGGCGTGCGTGGCGCAGCGGTCACCGAGGCGCTCCAGGCCCTGCTGGTGATGCTCTCGCCGATCGCGCCGTTCGTCACCGAGGAGCTGTGGCACCGGTTGGGCAGCACCGAGTCGGTGCACGCCCAGACGTGGCCGACGTTCGATCCCGCGCTGCTGGTCGAGGAGTCCAAGCAGGTTCCGGTCCAGGTGGACGGCAAGGTGCGCGCCACGCTGGGGATCGCCGTCGGCGCGGCGGAGGCCGAGGTCACCGCGGCCGCACGCGCCCTCGGCAACGTGCGCCGCCACCTCGACGGCCGCCACGTGGTCAAGGTCGTCTGGGTCCCCGACCGCCTGCTGAACTTCGTCACCAGAGACTGACCCTGGGTCGCGCGCGGCCTGTCCACAGGCCGGGCCTGTCGTTCGGCCTGCCGGCGGGCGCCGCGGCCTACCGTCGCGGGCATGACGCTCGCTCCGATCGCCCGGCTGCGCGCGCTGCTGGACCGGCTCGGCTGCTCACCGGCGGAATGCGCCGCGCTCGCGGTGCTCGCCGTCGGCGCGGTCGCCGCGGTGGGCGTGCTGTGGTGGCTGGCGAGCCCTGGCGGCTCATCGGTGACGGCCGACGCCGGCGCTGACCCGACTGCGGGTCCCACCGCCGCCGGCCTGACGATCGTCGACGCCGAGGTGGTCGTCCATGTGACCGGAGAGGTCGAGTCGCCTGGTCTGTACCGGCTCGCGGGGGGCTCCAGAGTGGCCGAGGCGTTGGCGGCCGCGGGTGGCCCGACCGCCGCGGCGGCGCTGGACGCGGTCAACCTGGCCCGCCCGCTGAACGACGGCGAGCAACTGCTGGTCCCGGGTCCCCAGGCGACGGTCGAACCGGGCGGCGGCCCGCCCGGCGACGCCCAGGCCGGCGATCCGGCGAGCTCGGCCGTGCGGCCAGACGGGACGCTGTCGTTGAACCGCGCCAGCGCCGCCGACTTCGAGGAGCTGCCGGGGATCGGGCCAGTGCTCGCCGAGCGGATGGTGGACCATCGCGAGCAGATCGGCGGATTCACGAGCATCGGCCAGCTGCGGGACGTCCCCGGGATCGGGGAGAAGCGCTTCCAGGAGCTGTCGACCCGGTTGTCGCTGTGAGAGCTCGGTGACCCCGGCCGCCGCCGCGCTGCTGGCCGGCGCCCTGTGGCTCGGATGCCTGACGCCGGGACCATGGCCGCTGGCCGTCGCCGCCATCGGGCTGCTGCTGGCCGCGCGGGCGGTGACCGTCGTGCGTCGCCGGGTGATCGTCGCCGCCGTCGCGCTGGCCCTGCTGGGCGCTGGACTGGCCGGGGCGCGGGTCGAGCTGGCCGACCGCGCGCAGCTGGCCGTCGTCGCCGGGCGCGGTGGGGTCGTAGAGGTCGACGCCACAGCGGTCAGCGAGCCGCGAGCGACTCCGACGGGCGCCTGGCAGATCCTGCGCGTCACCGCTGTCGACGGGCGCCCGGTCAGGGAGCGGGCCGCCGTCACGCTGCCCGGTCTGGATGGGGCTCCGTCGTTGGGGGCCGCCGTCCGCTTCACCACCACCGCCAGGCCGCTGGAGCGCGACGGCTTCGAGGGCTACCTGCGGCGCTTGCACGCCGTCGCCGCGCTGGACCCGGTCGAGCAGCCAGCCACGACGAGGCGGCCGGGACCGCTGTGGCGGGCGACCAACACGGTGCGGGAGAACCTGCGGGCCTCCGCGCGCGGGGGCCTGGACGCCGGGCTCGCCCCGGTGCTCACCGGCCTGGTGACCGGCGATGTGCGCGGCCAGGACCCCACGCAGGCGCAGGCCCTGCGGGACGCCGGGCTGGTCCACCTCGTCGTCGTCTCGGGCCGCCACGTCGGTCTCCTGCTGGCCGGCGTCCTCGGACTCGGTGCGCTGTGCGGTCTTGGGGTGCGCCCGAGGAGGTGGGTGGCGCTGGGGGTGCTCGGATGGTTCGTGCTGCTCGTGCGCTGGCAGCCGTCGGTCCTGCGCGCCGCCCTCATGGCGACCGTCGTGCTCGGCGCCCGGCTCGTCGGCCGCCGCGCCGACACGCGCCACGCGCTGGCCGTCGTGGTGGTCGTCCTGCTGCTGGCCGACCCGTTCCTGGCCGGTCAGCTGGGTTTCGCGCTGTCGGTGGCCGCGACCGCCGGGGTGCTGATCGCTGCACCGTGGTTCGCCGACCGCCTTCGCGGTCCTAGGACGCTGCGGCTGCTGACGGCGGCGTGTCTCGGCGCGCAGCTGGCGGTCGCCCCGCTGCTGCTGCGGATGGACGGAGGGGCGCCGCTCGCGGCGGTGCCGGCCAACCTGATCGCCGTGCCGGCGGCTGCGGTGGCGCAGACGCTGGGGATCGTCGCGGCGGTGGCGGCGCAGCTATCGGTCGGCGCGGGAGCCGTGGTGGCACGTCTGGCCGGTCCGCCGGTCGCGGTGATCGTGTGGTCCGCCGAGACGTTCGCCGCCGGTCCGCGGCTGACGCCAGCGCTCCTGGCGTCGCCAGTGGCGGCCCTGCTGGCCGCGGTCGTGGTCGCCCGCCGGCGCGCTCCGCGGCTCGCCGTGGTCGCGCTGGTGGTCGCCGTCGCGGTCGCCGGCCTGCCGCGGGCCCTGCCGCCTGCCGCGGTCACGGGCCTGTCGGTCACGGCTCTGGACGTCGGGCAGGGCGACGCCATCCTCGTCGAGGCGCCTGGCTCCAGCGGCGTCGCGCGACTGCTCGTCGACGGCGGCCCTGAGCCCGACCTCGCCCTGCGGAGCCTGCTCCAGCGGCGGATCCGTCGCCTGGACGCCGTTGCGGTCAGCCACCCCGACGCCGATCACACCAACGGCCTGCCGGCGATCCTCGACCAGCTGGACGTCGGCGCGCTGCTGGTGAGCCCACTGCCGCTGTCGGCGTCGGTCGCAGCGTCGGCGCATGAGGTCGAGGCGGTCGCGCGGCGGCGCGGCGTGCCCGTGCTGCGGATCTCCGCGGGGCAGGCGTTCACGCTCGGCGCCCAGCCGGTCGAGGTCCTGTCGCCGCCGGTCGAACCGACGCTGGGCGGGGGGACCAACGCCAACTCGCTCGTGCTGCGGGTCGGGGGCACGGCGGGCGCGCTGCTCGCGGGTGACGCCGAGGAGATCGCGCAGGCGCGGCTCCTGCGCCGCCCGGAACGGCTGCGAGCCGCGATCCTCAAGGTCCCGCACCACGGCGGGAACACCAACGCCGCCGGGTTCTTCGACGCGGTCGGCGCCCGGGTGGCGGTCGTGTCGGTCGGCGCCGACAACACCTACGGGCACCCGCACCCGGACGTGCTGGCAGACCTGGCCGGCGGCGCCGCCGAGGTGCACCGCACCGACCTGCAAGGCACCGTCACGGTGACCGCGGACGACGCCGCCCGCGCGGGTCCGCTACGAGCGTCCGCGCACGTGCGCCAGCGGCACGCCCGCCTACACTCGGCCGATGTTGCGACCGCCCGTGTACCTGTTCACCGGCGCCGAGGAGCTGCTGCTGCGGCGCGCCGCCGACGATCTCGTGGCGGAGCTGCGTGCCGAGGGGCCGCTGGAGCTGGCGGACCTGCGCGCCTCCGAGCTGGGGGAGGAGGGGCTGCCCGACCTGCGCACCGGATCGCTGTTCGGCGATCGCCGCGTGATCGTGCTGCGCGAGGCCGAGCAGCTGCCCGCCGACGCCGCGGCGCGCCTGATCGCCGAACTTGACGGCACGCCCCCCGACGCGCTGGTGGTCCTCCTCGCGACCGGCACAGGACGGATCACCAAGCTCGCGAAGCGCGTCAAGGACCTCGGCGGCCGGTTCGACCTGGCCGCGCCACGGGAGTGGGACGCGCGCGGCTGGGACGCGCTGGTCCGCGCCGAGCTCGCGCGCCACGATCGCCAGGCCACCGCCGCTGGGGTGCGGGCGCTGCTGTCGCACGCGGGTCTGGACGTCGGCACCATCGCGGAGAAGGTCGCGCAGGTCGCATCGACGGCGCCTTCGGGCACCGTCGACGCCGAGCACGTCGACGCGGTGGTGGTGGGACACGGCAGCAGGGGTTCGTTCGCGGTCGCCGACGCGATGTGCGACCGCCAACCGGCCCGCGCGCTCGAGCTGCTGCGCGGGGTGCTCGAGTCCGGCGACGACCCGGTGATGGTCCTTGGAGCGCTCGTCTACCGGCTGCGGTGCCTGGTCGCGGTCGCGGCTGGCATGGACCCGAAGGCGGCCGGTCTGACGGTCAGCGCCGGTCAGCGGCGACACCTGGAGCGGGCACGGCGCAACTTCGGCGCCGGTGAGCTCACCGCGGCCTACCGCACGCTCGCGGACGCCGACGTGGCGCTCAAGGG
>JACDBB010000047.1 GCA_013695145.1 Euzebyales bacterium | reverse complement strand
TCGCGCAGCGACCGTCATGGGATGCTGAGTCTGGCGTGCGATCATGGGCCGATGACGAAGGCCGGAGGAGGTCACATGCCCACGGACTGCCTGTTCTGCAGGATCGTCGCCGGAGAGGTGCCGTCCGACCAGGTCCACGCCGACGATCAGGTCGTCGTCTTCCGTGACATCGCGCCGCGCGCCCCCGTGCACGTGCTGGTCGTCCCCCGCGAGCACATCCCGAGCCTGCACGATGTCGACGGCAGCCACGATCAGCTGATGCTCCGGGCGCTCGACGTGGCGCGCCAGGTCGCCGAGGCGGAGGGCATCGCGGACGGCTACCGGCTCACGACGAACATCGGCACCCGCGGCGGCCAGGCGATCGCGCACCTGCACTTCCACGTCCTGGGCGGCCGCCAGCTGGCGCACATCGACTCCGGCGAACCGCCGGCGTCCGACTGACAGCCGGCCGGGGTCGTCCAGCTCTTGCGCGCCGGCGCGCAGGAGGCGCGCAGGAGCTGGCTGGCTCCGTCACGCTGCCCGCTCGTCGACGTCCAGCGCGCGGTGCAGGAAGGCGAGCACGTCGGCGCGCTCGGCGATCAGCACGCTGGTTGGCTTGCCGAGGCCGTGGCCGGCGTCAGTCTGCACCCGGATGAGCACCGGCGCCTCGCCCGCCTGCGCGGCCTGAAGCGCGGCGGTGAACTTGAGCGAGTGGCCAGGCACGACGCGATCATCGTGGTCGCCGGTCGTGACCAGCGTCGGCGGGTAGGCGCGGCCAGCCTGGATGCGGTGCAGCGGCGAGTAGGCGTGCAGCCAGCGGAACGCCTCAGGGTCGTCAGCGGACCCGTAGTCCGCCGCCCACGCCCAACCGATCGTGAACCGATGGAAGCGGAGCATGTCCAGCACGCCGACCTCGGGGACGACGGCGCCGAACGCCTCGGGTCGCTGGGTCAGGCAGGCGCCTGCCAACAGGCCCCCGTTCGACCGGCCGACCAGCGCCAGTCTGTCAGGCCGCGTCCAGCCCGACCGGGTCAGCCATTCGGTGACCGCGAGGCAGTCGTCGAACACGTTCTGCTTGCGGTCCTCCCGGCCAGCCTCGTGCCAGTCGCTGCCGTACTCGCCGCCACCGCGCAGGTTGGGGATCGCCAGCAGCCCGCCGCGCTCGATCCAGACCTGCCACTCGGCCCGGAACATCGGTGTGACGCTGATGTTGAAGCCGCCGTAGCCCCACAGGAGCGTAGGCACAGCGCCTGACGGGCTGACCTCGCGGCGGCGGGTCAAGAAGACCGGCACGCGGGTGCCGTCGGGGCTGGCGACGAACTCCTGCGTGGTCACGAACGCGTCAAGGTCGACGCCCGCGTCTGGTGCGCGCACGAGCCGCGTCTCGCCCGTGCCGAGGTCGTGGTGGTGCACCTGGACCGGACGGGTGAACGATGTGAACCCGAAGTGCACGTCGGGCTCGCCGGCCCGGCCCGAGATGCCCTCAACGCTGCCGATGCCGGGCAGCGCGATCTCGCCGTCGAGTGCGCCGTCGAGCCGGTAGCGGCGCAGTCGGTGGCTGGCGTCGGCCAGCGCGACGACGACCAGCCGGTCACCCATCAGCCGCGCATGCTCGAGCGTGTCGGCGCCTTCCGCGACGACCTCGCGCCAGCCCTCGCGCGCGGGTTGCGTCACGTCGATCGCGACGACCCGACCGCGCGTGGCGTCGAGGTCGGTGACGAAGTAGAACGTGGCGCCGTCGTTGCCTGCGAAGTGGTAGGCCGCGTCGAAGTCGTCCAGCAGAGACCGGATCTCCAGCTGCGGGGCGGCCAGGTCCGCGTACGCCACGCGGTTGCGCCGATCCGTGCCCTCGGCGACGTGCACGACCAGGTAGCGCCCGTCGTCGGTCATCTCGGGGGAGAACACACGCTGCGGGTTGGCGGGGTCGGCGAGCACCAGCTCGTCGTCGGCCTGCGTGGAGCCGAGACGGTGCAGCAGCAGCTTGTGGCCGCGGTTGGCGGCCTCGTGGGCCTCCCCCTCCCCCGGCGGGTCGTACGCGCCGTAGACGAACCCGCCGCCGTCGGGCAGCCAGGCGGCGCCGGCGAACTTGCTCCACTCCACCACGTCGTCGTGCTCGGTCCCGGTGTCGACCTCGCGGACCCGCCAGGTCAGCCAGTCGCTGCCGGCGGCGCTGGTCGCGTAGGCGAGCAGGCGGCCGTCGTCGGTGACCGAGGTGTCCATGAGCGCCACGGTGCCGTCGTCGGACAGCGAGTTGGGGTCGACCAGGACGCGCCCATCGTCTGACGGGGCGTCCATCACGTACAGGACATCCTGGTCCTGCAGGCCGGAGTTGCGCAGCTGGAACCAGCGCCCGCCCCGTCGGAAGGGGACGCCGACACGCGGGTGGTCCCACAGCTCGGTGAGGCGCTCGCGGATCTCGTCGCGGGCGCCGACCTCGCCGAGCCACGCCTCGCTGAGCCCGTTCTGGGCCGCGATCCACGCCGCCGTCTCGGGCGCGTCGGTGTCCTCCAGGGGCCGGTAGGGGTCGGCGACCTTGGTCCCGTGGTAGTCGTCCACCACGTCGCTGGTGGGAGCGGGCGGATAGCTCAGCGGAGGGCTCATGGCGCCACCCTACCGATCGTTCGCCGAGGCGCTCCCCGGTGCGGACCGCGGGTGGATCGCCGCGGGCTAGAAGTCGAACGCGTCCCGCAGGCGACCGAGGAAACCCTTGCCCTGGCCGCTGGTGGGCGTGTCCTCGCCGCGCAGCTCGGCGAACCGCCGCAGCAGCTCGACCTGCTCGTCGGTCAGGCGCGTGGGCGTCTCCACCCGGCAGTGCACGTGCAGGTCGCCCCGTGCGCCGCCGCCGTTCAGCTTGGGCATCCCCTGCCGGCGCAGGGACAGCACGTGGCCGGTCTGCGTGCCCGCAGGCACCTTCACGACCTCCTCCCCGTGCAGGGTCGGGAGCTTCAGCTCGGCGCCGAGCGTCGCCTGGGCCATCGGGATGCGCAGCTCGCAGTGCAGGTCGTTGCCGTCGCGCCGGAAGGTCTCATGGCCCGCGACCCGCACGCGCACGTAGAGGTCACCAGACGTCGCCCCTCGCCGACCAGCCTCGCCGCGGCCGTGCAGCTTCAGCCGCGTGCCGTCGTCCACGCCAGCTGGCACGTCGACGGTCACCACCTCGGTGACCTCGCGCCGGCCCTCGCCACCGCACGCCTCGCACGGCTCGGCGATCCGCGAGCCGGTCCCCCGGCAGGTCGGGCACGTGCCGGTGGTCAGCATCTGGCCGAACACGCTGCGCGTGACCTGCTGGACCTTGCCGACGCCCCCGCAGGTGGAGCACGTGACCGCCGAGGTCCCGGGACGCGCGCCGTCGCCGTCGCACACCTCGCAGGCGCGGGACAGGTGGACGTCGATCTCCCTGCGGACGCCCGCTGCCGCCTCCTCGAGCGTCAGCGCGACGTCGACGATCGCGTCGCGACCACCCTGGCGCGCGCGCGGCGAGCCTCCCCCGCCGAACCCCCCACCGCCGAAGAACGTGTCGATCAGGTCCGACAGGTCACCGAACCCGGCGAACGGATCCCCGGCGGCAGCGCCACTGGGACCCCGCGGATCGCCGAAGCGGTCGTAGTTGGCTCGCGCCTGCGGGTTCTTCAGCACCTCGTAGGCGGTGGTCAGCTCCTTGAAGCCGTCCCCGTCGCCGCCGGCGTCGGGGTGCAGCTGGCGCGCCTTACGGCGGTAGGAGCGCTTGATCTCCTCATCGCTGGCGTCAGCGGTGACACCGAGGATCTCGTAGAGGTCTCGCACGTGGTGGATGTCCTTGGTGCAGCGGGTTGGGGGTGCAGGCGGGCGACGGGCGGTGCCGGTCGGCTCAGCCGACCAGCTCGCCGAGCGCGCGCTCCAACGACGAGGCTACCGCCTGGACCGCCGCAAGGGTCCTGGGGTAGTCCATGCGGGTCGGGCCGAGCACGCCGAGGGAGCCACCCGACCCGCCGCCCGTCTCGTAGGTGGCGGCGACAACCGAGCACGCGGCCAGCTCCACCAGCGGCAGCTCGGTGCCGATCTTCACCGCCGGGTCGCCCGATTCCAGGGTGTCGCGGAGCATCTTGAGGACCACGACCTGCTCCTCGATGGTCTCGTACACCTGCTTGACCTGCTCCAGACGCTCGAAGTAGCCGCCGGCGACGATGTTCACGGTACCGCCGAGGAACACCTGGTCACCGGCGCCCGCGTCGGTCACGCCGCGGGTGATCGTCCCGGCGACCGCGTCGAGCAGGCCCTCCAGCTCCTCGGGCGCACCCGCCGCCACCCCGGCCACGACATCGGCCGCGTGTCGCAGGCCCAGCCCGCTCACGGCCTCGTTGACCACGTGCCGCGCGCGGTGCACATCCGTCTCCGAGACCGGCTTGTCGAGGTCGAGCATGCGCTTGTCGACCCGACCGGTGTCGGCGATGAGCACGGCCAGCACGCTGTGGGGGCCGAGGTGGACGAGCTCGACGTGCCGCAGCCTGCTGCGGTCGAGCCGCGGCGCCACGACCAGGGCCGCGAAGCGGGTGAGCCGCGACAGCACCGACGACGTGCGCCGCAGCAGATCCTCGAGGTCCCCGGCGCCCAGCAGCAGCGCCTCGATGGCGGCGCGCTGCTCCGCGGTCGGCTCCTCGGTCTGCCCGAGGGCGTCGACGAAGTAGCGGTAGCCGAGATCCGTTGGCACCCTCCCCGCGGAGGTGTGCGGCTGCGCGATGAAGCCGGCGTCCTCGAGCGCGGCCATGTCGGCGCGCACCGTCGCCGATGACACCCCCAGCTTCATCGAGTCGGTGAGACGCTTGGAGCCCACGGGCTCGCCCTCGCTGACGTAGTCCCGCACGATGGCTTTCAGGATCGCGGCCTTGCGGTCGTCGAGGATGTTCACGTCTCACCTCCTGTCGTTGCTGCGCGGCCACCATGAGCTAGCAGTCATCCGACCAGAGTGCCAACAGCCATCATCGCACCTGCGCGTCAGCCGGGCAGCAGCCGGAGCGTCACCCCGTCGGCCAGCGGCCGGCCCGCGGCGGTGAGGACCAGTCGGTCGGGGTCCTCATCGAGCAGCCCGGCCGACACGAGATCGCGCAGCGCCGTCTCGTCCACAGGGTCGACGGCCGCGCGGTCCACGCCGCCGACCAAGCGGAGCCCCAGCATGAGCCGCTCGACCCGTCGGGTGGCGTCATCGAGGATCTCCGAGCCGGCGGTCGTGGACCCGCCGGCCAGCGCGGCGTCGGCGTAGCGCGCGGGGGGACGGGTGCTCCACCAGCGCCGCCCCTGCCAGTGCCCGTGCGCGCCGGCGCCCACTCCCAGGTAGTCACCGCCGCCCCAGTAGGTGAGGTTGTGCCGGCAGCGAGCCCCGGGACGTGCCCAGTTCGACGTCTCGTAGCGCTCGAGGCCCGCGGCGCCGAGGACCTCCCCCGCGACCGCCATCCGCTCGGCGGCGACATCGTCGTCCGGCGCTGCCTGGGCGCCGCCTCGCACGCGGGCGGCGTAGGGCGTGTTGGCCTCCAGCGTGAGCGCGTAGGCGGACACGTGGTCGGGGCGGGCGGCCAGCGCGGTCCGCAGGCTCGCCGCCCAGTCCCGCGCCGTCTCAGCGGGAGCGCCGTAGATGAGGTCGAGGCTGACCTGCGCCACACCGGCTGCGCGGGCCGCGGCCACCGCGCGCAGCGGGGCCTCGCGGTCGTGGCGGCGGTCGAGGAAGCTCAGCACGCCGGGAGCGAATGACTGCGCCCCGATCGACAGCCGTGTGAGCCCAGCGTCGACCAGGGCTGACAGACCGTCTGCGGTCAGGCCGTCGGGGTTGGCCTCGGACGTGACCTCGGCGTCGTCGGCCACCGGCAGCGCCTCGCGGGCGTGGCGCAGCAGCCCGGCGAGGTCGGACGGCGCCAGCAGCGTCGGTGTGCCACCGCCGACGAAGACGCTCGTGAACGTCGGCCACTCGGGCGCGACGTCCGCGCCGGGCGGCGCCACCGCGCGCGGCCCACCGGCCGCGACGGCGGACAGGTCCATCTTGAGCGCCGCGATGTAGCGCGTCCTGAAGGCGTCGTCCGCGCCGGTCATGACCGCGAAGTTGCAGTAGCCGCAATGATGCTGGCAGAACGGGATGTGGAGATAGAGGCCCGGTCCCATCTCAGTCGCCGCCGCCGACCGACAGGGCGGCGACGAACGCCTCCTGGGGGATCTCGACCGTCCCGACGCTCTTCATGCGCTTCTTGCCCTCCTTCTGGCGCTCGAGGAGCTTGCGCTTGCGCGTGACGTCCCCGCCGTAGCACTTGGCGATGACGTCCTTGCGGCGCGCCTTGACCGTCTCGCGGGCGATGATCTTCGAGCCGATCGCAGCCTGGATCGGCACGTCGAACATCTGCCGGGGGATCAGCTCGCGCAGCCGGCCGACCATCGCCCTGCCGTACTCGTAAGACTTGTCGCGGTGCACGATGGTGGAGAACGCGTCGACCGGGTCGGCGTTGAGCAGGATGTCGACCTTCACCAGGTCGCCGCGGCGCAGGCCGGCGGGCTCGTAGTCCAGCGACGCGTAACCGCGCGTGGACGACTTCAGCTTGTCGAAGAAGTCGAAGATGATCTCAGCGAGCGGCAGCTCGTAGTGCAGCTCGACCCGCTCCTCGGTGATGTACTCCATCTTGCGCAGGTCGCCGCGGCGCTGCTCGCACAGCTGCATGACCGCGCCGACGTAGGTGCTGGGGCACAGCAGCATCGCCTCGACGACGGGTTCGAGGATGTGGTCGATGCGGTTCGGCGGCGGCAGATCGGCCGGGTTCGAGACCGCCAAGACCGGCGGCTGGTTGGGCGCGACCATTCTGGGCTCGAGGTGCACCTCGTACGCCACGTTGGGGGCCGTCGTGACCAGCGGGATGTCGAACTCGCGGTCCAGCCGCTCGGAGATGATCTCCATGTGGAGCAGGCCCAGGAAACCGCAACGGAAGCCGAAGCCGAGCGCGACCGAGGTCTCGGGCTCGAAGGTGAAGCTCGCGTCGTTCAGGCGGAGCCGCTCCAGCGCCTCGCGCAGGTCGGGGAAGTCGTCGGAGTCGACGGGGTACAGGCCGCTGAACACCATCGGGGTCGGCTCGCGGTAACCGGGCAGGGGGTGCGCCGCCGGGTTGCCGTGGTCGGTGACCGTGTCTCCGACGCGGGCGTGGTCGACCTCCTTGATGGCCGCGGTGAAGTAGCCCACCTCGCCGGGGCCCAGCGCGTCGATGGGCATGGGCTCGGGCGAGATGACCGCCAGCTCGCTGATCTCGTTGTGGAATCCGGTCGCCATGAGCCGGACGTCCATGCCGTGGACGAACCTGCCGTCGACGACCCGCATGTAGGTGATGACCCCGCGGTAGGCGTCGTAGACCGAGTCGAAGATGAGCCCACGGGCCGGCGCGTCGGCGTCACCGACAGGGGGCGGCACTCGCTCGACGATGCGCTCCAGCACGGCGACGACTCCCGCCCCGGTCTTGGCGGACACCTTGAGGATGTCGGTCGGGTCGCCGCCGAGGAGCGCGGCGATCTCCTCGGCGATCTGCTCCGGCCGCGCGGCGGGAAGGTCGATCTTGTTCAGCACCGGGATGACCTCGAGCCCCGCCTCGATCGCGACGTACAGGTTGGCGATCGTCTGGGCCTCCATGCCCTGCGCGGCGTCGACGAGCAGCACCGCGCCCTCGCACGCGTTCATCGCGCGACTGACCTCGTAGCTGAAGTCCACGTGCCCCGGCGTGTCGATCAGGTTGAGCAGGTACTCCTGCCCGTCGACGGCCGGATAGGGCATCCGCACCGCCTGCGCCTTGATGGTGATGCCGCGCTCCCGCTCGATGTCCATGCGGTCCAGGTACTGCGCGCGCATCGTGCGGTCGTCGGTCAGCTTGGTGACCTGCAGCATGCGGTCCGCCAGCGTCGACTTGCCGTGGTCGACGTGAGCGATGATCGCGAAGTTGCGGATGCGCTCTGCGGGATAGGTCATCGTCACGCGATGGTAGCGGTGCGCAGGTGGGCAGCCTCGCCGGCGCGTCGGTACACTTCGCGGGCGGCCTGTTCGCAGGCCCGATCGTCCCTGTCCGCTCATCGTCCCGAAGAGGGCTGTTCGTTCATGGCCAATATCGCCAGTCAGATCAAGCGGAACCGGCAGGCGCTCGTGCGCCGCGAGCGCAACAAGGCCACGCGCGCCGTGCTCAAGACCCACCTGAAGCGCTTCCGCGCCGCGGCGGACTCCGGGGACGCCGACGCCGCCAACGATGCCTTCCGCCAGGCGGCCCGCAAGCTCGACAAGGCGGCGTCCAAGGGCGTCGTGCACGCCAACTTCGCCGCCAACAAGAAGTCCAAGATGACCCAGCGGCTCACCGCCTTGTAGCCCCGTCGGGCGGCCCTGTGCGGTCTCCGCACGGGCCGCGGGTGCGTGCCCTGCCCGCGGGTACGGGTGGTGGGGTGCAGGAGTGCAGCTTGAGAGGAGCCCCGCGATGCGCACGCAACCCAAGACCCTCGCCGCGATCCTTGCGGCGCTGATGAGTCTCGGCCTGGCGGCCTGCGACGGCGCGGCCGAGGATCCCGCCGACCCGCTGCAGGACACCGGCGTCGGCGACCCCGCCGACGATCTGCCCGCCGGCACCGCTGACCCCACCGGCTAGCGCCCGGACCTCTCGGGCACGACACCACCGAGCCGAAGGGCCTGATGTCCCACCACGATGACCTGCTCGAGCTTGAACGCGCCGCCTGGCGCGCGCTCTCATCCGACGGCGACGCGGCCGCCGACTTCTACGCGCAGGTCCTCGCCAGCGACGTCCTCATGCTCCTCCCCGGTGGACTGGTCATCGACGATCGAGCCCAGGTCATCGAGTCGATGCGCGGCACGCCGTGGGTGTCCTTCGAACTGGAGAACGAACGGGTGCTCGACCTCGCCGAGGGCAGCGCCGTGGTGGCCTATCGGGCCACGGCACGTCGCGACGGTGGCGACTACACGGCCTTGTTCAACA
>JACDBB010000038.1 GCA_013695145.1 Euzebyales bacterium | reverse complement strand
TGGCAGTTCCGACACAGTGCCGAACTAGCCTGCGACAGGCGATTCTCATCATCCGGGGTGGGGCGCCAGCCCCATGACCTGCTGACACGTGAATCGCCGGAGCCTGCGGAGGCGATTCTCACAATCTTGGTGGTGGCGGTCGCGCAGCGACCGTCATGAGATGCTGACCCGCGAATGCGCCCGACGGGCGCGGTCAGCAGGAGGAGCGGTACAGGAACTCCGCGATATCCGGATCTTCGAGGTTGTCCTGCGTCGCGGTGACGAAGTCCGTGGTGATCTCGGCTTCCGTCTCCTCGCCGTTGAGGGCCAGGATCGCCTGCTCGACGCCCTGACGACCGATGTCCAGGGGCTTTTGGACGATCAGCGCCTGCACTTGCCCCTGCTGAAGCTGGTCGACCTGCGCGGGACCGGCGTCGAAACCGACGATGCGGATGTCCTCGCCCTCCGGACCAGCGTTGCGCACGCCGGTGGCGGCGCCCTCAGCGGAGAACAGGTTGGTGCCGAAGATCCCGATCAGGTCGGGCTCGGCGGCCAGCGTGGCGCCGACGATCTCCGCGGCCCTGGTCGGCTCGTTGTTGCTGAACTCGGTGCCGATGTAGTTGAGGTTGTCGTAGGCCGCGACGCCTTCCTCGAAGCCCTGCTGGCGCTGGTCGGTGGTCGAGATGCCCGGGTTGACGTTGATCACCATGACCGAGCCCTCGCCCTCGATCAGCTCGCCGAGCGCATCGGCGGCCATCCGCCCGCCCTCGACGTTGTCCGAGGCGATCGCCGAGACGGCGACGGACGGATCGTCCAGGGTGGTGTCGACGAGGACGACGGTGATGCCGGCGTCCACGGCCTGCTGGATGGGCGCCTGCATCGCCGTGGTGTCGGTCGGTGCGATCAGGATCGCGTCGGGCTGGGAGGCGATGACCGCCTCGAGCACAGGCGTCTGCTGGGTCGGGTCGAACGCGTCGGGGCCCTGGACGTCCAGCGTCGCCCCCGCCGCTTCCGCGGCCTCGCGCGCCCCGCACTCCATCGAGACGTAGAACTCGTCGCCGATGACGCCGGGGATCAGCACGATGTCGTAGTCGCCACCGGCCGCGCCTGTGGCGCCGTCGTCGGTGGCCGTCGGGTCGGTCGCTGCTGCCTCGGTCTGTGCCATGTCGTCCGTCGCGGCGGCGTCCGTGGCCGCGGGCGCGTCCGCCGCGGCGCCGTCGTCGGCGGGCTCGTCGCCGCCGCAGCCTGCCAGGACGAGCAGCAGCACCGCTGCCACCGCCAGTCCTGCTCGTCTGCCGAGGGTTCGTCGCATGTCCGGCTCCTTTTCTTCGCATGGGTCTCGCCGCGGACTGCGCGACGAGTGGTGCTCACAGCCGCTCGCGCGCGCGGCGTTTGATCTGGTCGATGTACACGGCAGCGATCAGCACGACGCCGACCGCGACCTCCTGCCAGAACGGCTGCACCCGCAGGATCACGAAACCGTTCTGGAGCACCGAGGGAATGAACACCCCCACCACGGTGCCGAACACCGTGCCGATGCCGCCGAACAGACTGGTGCCGCCGATGACGACCGCCGCGATGGCCTGCAGGTTGTCCGTGAGGTGCCCGCCGATGTTGGTGCTCGAGAAGCGCGCCAGCGACATGACGCCGGCAAGGCCGGACAGCATGCCGGTCAGCGCGTAGACCTTGATGAGGTGGCGCTCGACCTTGACCCCCGCGCGGCGCGCCGCCTCCGGATTGGACCCGACGGCGTAGGTGTAACGGCCGAAGCGCGTGAAGCGCAGCACGACGATCCCGATCGCGGTGACCACCGCGGCCACGACGACCAGCCAGGGGATGCCCGCGACGCGACCGAACCCCAGGGCCTCGGTCAGCTCGACCGGCACGCCGCGCAGGTTCACGCCGCCGGTGATGATCTGGGCCAGGCCGAGGGCGGCGCCCAGGGTGCCGAGCGTCACGATCAGGGCGGGGATCCGCGCCTTCGCTATCAGCACCCCGTTGAGCAGACCCCACGCCAGCCCCGCGGCCATCCCGGCGGCGACGCCCGCGATGGCCACCGGCCATCCCTGGTTGCCGAGCGCGGTCATGACCTTGATCGAGATCACGCTGGAGAACACCAGCACCGACCCCACCGACAGGTCGATGCCGGCGCTGACGATGACGAACGTCATGCCGACCGCGATGACCAGCAGCGTCGCGGCGCCGATGAAGATGTTGCGCACGTTGTTCACCGAGGCGAATGCGTCCGGCCGCACCAGGGCGAACACCGCCACGAGCGCCAGCAGCACCAGGAAGATCAGTGCCGTCGAGTCGGTCAGGAAGCGCAGCCGCCGGGCGCGGCTTTCCGTCACCGGCTGAGTGCGGTCACTTCCAGTCGCAGCGCTCAAGCGTCCTCCTGCCCTGAGGGTCCGCGCTGCCGTGCCTGCTCGCTCGACCCGCCGGGCTCGGCTGTTGACGCCTCCCCGTGTTCGAGCGCGCCGGTCATCGCCCCAACGATGTCCGCCATGTCGGCCTCGTGTGGATCGAAACGGGCGACTCGCTGCCCCAGCCGCAGCACCTCGATGCGGTCCGCGACGTCGAACACCTGCGGCATGCTGTGGCTGATCAGCACCACCGCGATCCCCTGGTCGCGGACCCGCCGGATGAGGTCGAGCACCTTCGAGGCCTGCACCACGCCCAGCGCGGCGGTGGGCTCGTCCATGAACACGACCTTGCTCGCCCACGCCGACGCCCGCGCGACGGCCACGCTCTGGCGCTGCCCGCCCGACAGCGACGCGACCGGCACGGTGACCTGCTGGACCGTGGTCTGGCCGAGGTCGGCGAACGCCTCCTCGGCGCGTTGCTGCATCCGCTTGTTGTCCAGGAAGCCCAGACGGCCAAGGACCCCGTCCCGCAGCAGCTCACGCCCGAGGAAGAGGTTCGCCGCCGGGTCCAGGTCTGGTGCGAGCGCGAGATCTTGGTACACGGTCTCGATTCCGAGTGCGTGCGCCCGCGCCGCGCTGGCGAGCGCGACCGGCTGGCCCTCGAAGCGGATCTCGCCGCCGTCGGGCTGCTCGATCCCGGACAGGACCTTGACCAGCGTGCTCTTGCCGGCGCCGTTGTCGCCCACCATCGCGACGACTTTGCCCGCCTCCACGCTGAAGTCAGCGCCGCGCAGCGCCTGCACGTGCCCGTAGTTCTTGACGATGCCGCGCGCTTCCAGCAGCGCTGCGCTCATGCGCTCCTCCCTTGCGCCGCCTGCTGTCCACCGTCCGGTGGTGTCGGGAGGTCGTCGAGGCTGTCAAACACCCCGGCGGCCAGGCCCGCCAGCAGGGCCGCACCCCGCACGCCCGCCTCCACCACGTCGTCCACATGGTTGAACGGACCGAGGTGAGCCCGCTTGACGGCACGGAACGCCTCACTCCGCGCCCACCCGCCGGCGACGACCAGCCGACCGTCGCCCGCCCCCATGTGCCGCACGATCTCGGCTGCCCGCTCCGCCGCGGCCTCCAGCGCCGCCCGCCAGACCATCCCCGGGCTCGGCGCCTGGCCGATGCCGTGCAGCGCGGCGTGCGCCGACTCGAAATCGACGACCCGCAGACCGTCGGTGCCGGCGGGGGCCGCCAGGGCCGCGGCGTCCAGCGCCGCTCGGGCGCCGCGCGCCACACCGAGCAGATCGAGGAAGCGCTGCAGGCCCAGTCCGGCCCGCAGCGCGCCCAGGAGCGCGTGCCGATCGGGGATGACGTGCCAGCCGACCGTGATGCCGGCGGCAACGAGTCGCTGCACCTGGTCGGCCCCCGCCGGCGGCGCGAGCTGGGACACGAACGCCTCTGCGGTGCCGCACGAGTCGTAGACGGCATCGGGGGCGAGCGCCCCGACACCGACCGCGCCGCACAGATGGTCGTGACCGGCCACGGTGAGCGCCGCACCGGCCAGGCGCGGATGGCCGACCACCTCGCCCAGGCGCGTGCCGGCTTGCACGGGCTCGGGCAGGAACCCGGGCGGGGCGTCGCACAGCGCCAGCGACTCGTCCCACCAGGTGCGCGTGGAAAGGTCCAGCCAGCCCGTGCGGGAGGCCAGCGACAGCTCGGCGGCCTGCTCGCCGCCGAGCCGGTGGACGATCCACTCCGCGACGCCCAACCACCGGCGCCCGGCGGCGGCGGGGTCGTGGTGCCCGCGCAGCCACAGGTACTTGCTGGCGGAGCACAGGGGACGCACTGGCAGGCCCGTGTGGGCGGTGAACGTCTCGGCGCCGAGCTCGGTGGCGATGCGGTGCGCCTCGTCGCCGCCGCGGCTGTCGTGCCAGGCGATCGCCGGTGCGACGGGCTGGCCGTCACCGCCGAGGAGCACTCCGGTCTCGGCCATGCTCGTGACCCCGAGGGCGAGCACCTGGCCATCCCCGACGCGGTCGAGGGCCTGGTCGATGGCCTCCAGCGCCGTGTCGACGAGCGCCTGCGGTGCGATCTCGGCACCCGTGTCCGTGCGCCGCCACGGGGTGGGCGCACGGCCGTGAGCGAGCTCGCCGCCGTCCAGCGCGACGACCCCCGCCTTGCAGGCGGTGGTGCCGAAGTCGACACCGACGAGGAGAGCGTTATCGGCGACGGCGCTCACCCCTGTCGAGTCGGTGACCCGTGAATCGCGGAGCCTGCGGAGCGATTCTCACCATCCCCGGTTGTGGCGGTCGCGCAGCGACCGTCAAGAGATGCTGACGCGGCGGCGGGGTCGGCGGGGGCGTGCTCGGGGGCGGGGGGCCGGCAGCGCACGATGTCGATGTCGCCGGAGACGGTGGCTGGGCCGGCCGCGTGGGGGAGCAGCAGCGTCTGGCCGCGCCGCAGAGGCGTCGTGCCGCCCGCCTCGGTGGCGAGCCGCCCGGCGCCGCCGACGACGACGACGATCGAGAACGCCGGGTCGAGGTCGGCTTCCGGGTCGGGGCGGACGCGCTCTGCGCGGAAGAACGGGTCGGCCTCCGCGTGCAGCAGCGGCCGCACGCCCCGCGGAGCGTCGGCGGGCCGCGGACGGTCGCCCCAGCAGTCCCGCACGCGGTCGGCGCCCCAGCCCGAGCGGTCCACGCACCTCAGGGCCACGTCCATGCCGAGGCCGAGGTGCCCGTCGGTCCGCCCGTCGATCTCGAACCCCTCCCACTCCAGGAGCACCGAGAAGTCGGTCGGCTCCTGGACCTCGACGATGAACACCCCGGCACCGATGGCGTGCGGGACGCCGGCAGGCACCAGGACGGTGTCTCCCGCCGACACCGGGACCCGGTTGAGCGCGGCGACCATGGTCGCGCTGTCCTGCCCGTCGACCCAGGCGGCCAGGGTGGCGGGCTCGACGTCGTCGCGAAACCCCAGGTGCACCACAGGCTCCGCGCCGCGCGTGCCCACGACCACCCACGCCTCCGTCTTGCCGTTGCGGCAGCCCAGGTGGCGCGCCGCGAAGGCCCGGTCGGGGTGGACGTGCACCGGCAGGCGCTCCCCGGCGTCGAGCAGCTTGACGAGCACGCCGGGGTTCGCCCCGTACGCGGCGACGTGCTCGGCTCCGAGGAGCGCCTCGGGATCGTCGGCGAGCACGTCGGCGACCAGCCTGCCGTCCTCCAGTGCCGACAGGCCCCGGCTGGCGTGGCCGAAGGTCGTGGTGGCCGAGCCGACCCAGTCCTCAGGGGCGTGGTCGTCGTCCAGCGCCGTGCCGCGCAGCTCCGCGATGGCCGCGCCGCCCGCGTAGAAACGGTGCAGCTGGTTGGGGGGCAGAACGAGCGGATTCATGCGGGCTCCTCCGAGACGCGTTCACCCGAGCCGCGCGCCACGAGGGTCGGCGACAGCACGATGCGACGCGCTGGGCGGTCGTCGCCGCCCAGGCGGGCGAAGAGCAGATCGGCGCCGCGGCCGCCCATCTCGACGGCGCTGCCCGAGACGACGGTGACGCCGAGGAGGTCGGCCAGCTCGAAGTCGTCGAAGCCGACCAGGCCAAGCGGAGCGCGGGCGGCGCGCAGCGCGTGCAGGACGCCGACGGTCATCCGGTTGTTGCAGGCGAACACGGCGTCGGGTGGTTCGGGGAGCGTCAGGAGCTCGCGGACGGCGCGCGCGGCTCCCTCGGCGTCGTGCGGGCTCAGGCGCGCGAGCCGCGGGTCCACAGGCAGGCCCGCTTCCTTCAGCGCCGCGGCGTAACCGTCGTAGCGCTCGCGGATGGTGTGGACCGAAGGGGCGTCCCCGATGATGGCGATGCGCTGGTAGCCGTGGGCCAGCAGGTGCCGCACGGCGCGGCGGCCGCCGCCGACGTTGTCGAACACCACCGAATCGGCGACGAGCCCGTGCGGTGGACGGTCCAGGAAGACGATGTGCACCCCGCGGCGCACCTCCTCGGCCAGCCAGCCGTGATCGCCGGCGGCGGGAACGACGAGCAGCCCGTCGACCCTGCGGGTGAGCAGCATCCCGACCAGCTCCCGCTCCTGGGATCCGACCTCGTCCGAGGATCCGGTGATCAGGACGCTGCCGCCGCTGCGGGCGCGGGTTTCCACCGCTCTCGCGATGCTGGCGTAGAAGGGGTTGGCCACATCGCCGATGACCAGCCCGACGGTGGCGGAAGCCCTGCCGTGGCGCAGGCTGCGCGCGAGCTCGTTGCGGCGGAAGCCGAGCTGACGGATGGCGGCGTCGACCCGTTCGGCTGTTGCCGGCCGCACGCCCGCCTCGGTGTTGACCACCCGCGACACCGTCTTGAGGCTGACGCCGGCGATCTCGGCGACGTCCCGCATGGTCGGCCTCCCCAACCTCGCCAAATGGCTCCACCACTCCTCGTCGCGGTGACCACCAGCGCCGCTCCGGTGACCACCAGGCAAACGCAAAGTGACAACGTTGTCAACGACTTTCTTGCGGCTTGCGCCTGCCACGCGTGTGCGGCGCGGACACTTCGTACGAACCCTTGGTACGAAGTGTCCGCGCTCGCTCGTGCGCAGGTGGCTCGCTGAGTTGAAGCAGTTGGTTCGGTTGGTTGTGTGTTCGTAGGGTGCGGGCAGGAGGTGGCACGATGGCAACCAGCACTGGGCAAAATGGCATCGACGAGGCCGTCGCGGCGTTCCGACGCCGGCTGACCGAGCACGGCGGTCTCGCGGGCGCGGATGATCCGGCCCGGGCAGGCAACGAGGCTGCGGACTTCACGGTGGCCCGCCACACGCCTCGTGGCAGCGTCGCCGAGCGCGTCGGGCCGGTCCATGGCACGGAGGATCTGGCCGCCTACCTCGCGGCGGCCGGGCGTGCGTTGACCACCGAGGCCGTCCGCAAGCGCGCCAAGCAGCGTCGGTTGGTCGCGTTCCTCTCCGACGACCGCCAGTGGCTGTTCCCAGCCTGGCAGTTCCTGGCCGCTGGTGGTCGGCTCGTCTCGCATGACGAAGTCGTTGCCCTGTGGAGGCGGTTGCCCCACGGCCGGTGGGCCGGTCCGGCCTACCTCGCCATGTGGATGGCCACGCCATTGCGCACGCTGAACGGCCATAGCCCTGCCGATCGCGCCCGCTGGGCAGGAGCCGACGACCCCGACCTCGCCGGCGTGGTCGCACGACTTGAGGCCCGTGTCGCTGGAGCCGCCGCATGAGCAGCGAACGGCGGCCCGGCCCGCACGAGCCCCCGGGGCTGCGCAGGCCCACCGTCGGTGACGCCCGCCAGGTCCCCCGTGTCGACCAAACCGGACCGTGGCACCGCTGCACCGACCACGGCCACCCGCAACCGTGGTGGTTTGCCACTCGCACCGCCAACCCTGCGCCGGGACGCTTCGACCTCGTCGAGCCTGATGGGACCTGCCATCTGGCGGCCAGCGCGTCGTGCGCGATCATCGAGCGGGTCGCCGAACCCGAGGCCGACGATCCGCCGCCACCCACCATCGGAGAGCTCGCCGAGTTGCGCGTCTGGTCCGGGCCGCTCGACGACGGCCGCGAGCTGGCCGACACCACCGTCGCCTCCGCCCGGCGCCTGACCGCCGAGCTGGCCACGATCGTGCCCTTCGACGCGCTGACGTGGCCATGGGCAGACACGTTCCACGAGACCGGTGCACGCGGACTGGTCTACACCGCCCGGTTCGGTCGCGACGACGCGCTCGCGCTGTTCGGTCCCGCCGGCGCGCCCGACCCCGACGATCCGCGCCGCGCCGGCGACCTCGTCCCGTCCCCTGCCCTGGAGCACACGGCCGACCTGCCGGCAGGGTGGCAGCCAGTAGCGGTCGGCAACGCCGACGAGTTCGACCGCGCGCCACCTCCCGAGCAGCGCTGATCGCACGTCACGGCCAGGATGCGATTGCCGACATCGTGCTGCCAGCGAGGCCTCGGCGTTCGGTGCGCAGTGCGTCGTCGCCGCCATCGACGCGCGACGCACGGCCCGGACTGCTGGGAGGTGCACATCCACGGGGTCGGACGACGACGGGACGCGACGTCATCGGGTGGGCCGCCGAGCGCGAGCGGCGCGGCGCAGGCGAGATCCTCCTCACCTCGATGGATCGCGACGACACCGGCGAGGGGTTCGACCTCGACACCCGCGTGAACGCGTCGATGCTGCAAGATGTTACCGTATCGCCGTAGCTGTGATACGGTTGACCGTATGAAGACGACCCTGGTGCTGCCGGACCCGGTGGCCGCGCGCCTCAAGCACGAGGCGGTCCGCCGCGGGATGACGATGTCGGCGTTGGTCGAAGAGGCGCTGCGTCGTCACCTCGACGAACCGGCCGCCCAGTCGGCGCCGTTACCCGACCTCCCCCGGTGGGACGGCGGTCTGCGTGTCGACATCGCCGACCGTGAGGCGCTGTACGACACCATGGACGGTCGGTGAGTGTTCGTCGTCGACACGAACGTGCTGGTGTACGCCGCCGACGACACCGCCGGTGAGCAGGAGGCGTGCCGGGCGCAGCTCGAGACCTGGCGGCGCGGTGCCACCCCCTGGCACCTGACCTGGAACGTCGTCTACGAGTTCCTGCGGGTCACGACCCACCCTCGGGTGCTGCGCCACCCCCGAACGAGCGACGAGGCGTGGTCATTCGTGGCGGCTGTGCTGGCGTCACCGAGCTGTTCGGTGCTGTTGCCCACCGATGGCCACGAGGCGGTGCTGCGGACGCTGCTCGACGAGGTCGGTGCGTCGGTGCGGGGCAACGTGCTCCACGATGCGCACACCGCGGTGCTGATGCGTGAGCACGGGATCCGGCGCATCGTCACCCGCGACACCGACTTCCACCGCTTCCCCGGTCTCGAGGTTGTCGACCCGCTGGCGACCAACACCGGGTGAGCCGAACCTGGCGACCGACACAGGCCGTCGGCGACCCTCTGTCTCGCGGCGGCGCCGTGGCGTTCACCTTCTCCTTGAACTGCGCCCGATCGTGGATCTGGTGGTGGGTGGCGATGAACATGTCGTCCTCCCAGTCGGTCGGCCTCGCCTGCTCGGTCGAGCCGAGGCGGCACCGAAGGATCGTCCTCAGTGCCCGAGAATGGGGACGCCGTAGCGCGCCAGCACGTCGTCGTCGGTCACCAACAGCAGCTGCTCATGGCGCGCCTGAGCCACCAGCACGCGATCGAACGGGTCTCGGTGGTGCGCGGGCAGCCGCCCCGCGGACCAGCCGTGCGACGCGGACACACCGAGCTCATCGAAGCCGTTGCGGCCCAACTCGTCTATCAGGTCGATCCCGTCCAGATCCAAACGCCCGAGTGCTGACTTGATCGACGCCTCCCAGAGGCTGGCGGCCGACACGTACACGATCGTGGATGGGTCGGCGATCACCTCAGCAGCGGAGTCAGGCATGCGTCGGCTGTCCAGCAGCCACCACAGGTAGATGTGGGTATCGAGCAGCACCCTCACCGGACGGTTCCCTCGAAGGCCGCGAGGACGTCGTCTGGCAACGGAGCATCGAAGTCATCCGACATGCGGATATGCCCTTTTCCGCTGCCCGGGCGTCGTGGGGGCGTGGAGACGGGCACCAGTCGGGCAACCGGCTTCCCCGCGCGGGCCAGGATGATCTCCTCGCCCTGCGCGACGCGCGCGAGGAGCTTGGAGAGGTTGGTCTTGGCGTCTTGCACGTTCACGACGTTCATTCCGCGACGCCCATGTGGATGCTCCTTCGCAAAGCCTGGTCTGGTCGACCAGACCAGGTCAGCGTAGCGCACGGCGACCGGTCGCTGTGCCGGTGCACTCGCGGGTCAGGCGAGGTCGCGCTCACAGGCGAACGCGGCTGCTGCGGTGCGAGAGGACGCGTCCGGCTTGGTGAAGATGTTGCTCAGGTGGCGTGCGACTGTGCTCGCTGCCCCCGGGCCAGTCCATGCCGCCTGGGCCGGCCCCTGGACCCGAAGGCCCATCGTGTTCCCCAGCTATGACGGCAACAGGTTCGTGTCGCTGGGCAACATGACCGCCGACGCGCGTGCCGGCCCGCTGTTCATCGACTCCGAGACCGGCAAGCGCCTGCTCGTGCGCGGGACCGAGACGTCGACACCGACGACCCGCTGATCGGCACGCGGCCCGGGGCGCAGGCCGTCGTGCGGGTGCCTGGTGCTCGGCTACAGGACGGGGTCGGTCTCGGTGATCGGCTCGAACCAGCGGCCCTCCGGGGGGAGGCTCGCGAGCGACAGCCTCGGCGGCAGCTCCGCGAAGAGCCCGGGGATGTCGGCGAGGTCGACGAAGCACGTGTCGCTCGACTGGGCGAGCCGCCCTGACAGCTCCCGGAAGCCGAGCACGATCACCTCGACCCCCGCCTTGGCCGTCGCCTCTGCGCGGTCGGCGAACGCGCGGGCGTCGTGGGATGCGAGGAAGACCTCGTCCGCCCCGTGCGCGAAGGCGTAGCCGGCCAGCTCGTCGTCGATGTCGCTGTTGCCGACCTTCGGCTTGGCGAAGACGCGGAACCCGGTCTGGTTGAGCCAAATGACCCATCCGGTCAGCCGTTCGACCAGGTGCTCGGGGACGTTGACGAAGACCGCGGCCTCGGCGTCTGATGGTGAGCTGTCGACGAACCAGTCGTACAGCGCGGCGAAGTCGGGCCGCTGTCGAAACGACGGCTTGCTGCCCAGAGGGTCGCCAGCGTCATGTCCATGTTCGGCGCATCCCAGGCCAGGCGTCGCATCGGCGTCGTTCTTCGTTCGGCGACCCTGGCAGGCTACCCCCCGAGCGGGGGCGGGTCACCCGCGGCGGCCTTCGCCTCGTCGACGGCCCTGGTCGTCAGCTTGGTGGCCACCACGGCGAGCAACGCCAGGTGGATGCCGGCGGCGACGACGAACGGGGCGCGCAGGCCCGCTTCGCGTGTCGCGACCGACTCGACGACGCTCACCAGCGCGCCGCCCAGCAGCGCGCCGATCGGCATCGCACCCCACCCCAGGAACCGGTACACGCTGTTGACCCGACCGAGGATGGCGTCGGGGATCATGGTCTGGCGCAATGAGACCGTGACGATGTTCCACAGCACCGCGGTGACCCCGTAGAGGGCGAAGCAGGCGCCCGCGACGAACGGGTTCGAGGTCACCGCGGTGGCCGCGAAGCCGGCGATCGGCGCGGTCACGGTCAACATCAGCGTCCGCCCCGAGCGCAGCCAGGTGACGAGGTTCGGGCCCAGCACGCTGCCGGCCAGCCCGCCGAGTCCACCCGCGGTGAGCAGCAGCCCGAACCCGAGCCCGTCCAGCCCGAGGAGCTCCTGGGCGAACAGGACGAACGTGGCCGCGATCGCCGCCGAGGTGCCGTTCATCACGGCCAGGGCCAGTGCCAGCGTGCGCAGCAGGCGGTGCGACCACAGCCATCGCAGGCCCTCAGCGATCAGGGTCCGCATGCGCGGTCGCGGGGCGTCGCCCACCGCCTGGGCGTCGGCGCGGAAGGTGCCCGGGATCATCGCGACCAACCCGGCCGAGACTGCGGCGGTCGCCGCATCGATGGCGAACGGCAGCGACAGCGCCACCCCGATGATCGCGCCAGACAGCGGGCGGGCGACGAAGTCGGCAATGACCATCTGCGCGCCGATGATGGTGCCGTTGGCGCGCTCGAGGCGGTCGCGGGGGACGATCGCGGGCAGGATCGCCTGCGAGGTGTTGTCGAAGACCACCTCGCACATGCCCAGGGCGAACGCTGCCGCGTAGAGCGCAGGCAGAGTCATCACGTCGGTCACCACCGCTGCGGTCGTCGCACCGGCGACGACCGCGCGCACGGCGCTCGCCGACACCATCAGCCGACGGCGGTCCATGCGGTCGCCCAACACACCCGCCTGGAGGCTGAACAGCAGCCACGGCAGGCTCGTGGCCAGCACGACACCCGAGATGAGCAGCGGGTCCCGCGTCAGCAAGCTCGCCAGCCAGGGGAAGGCGACGGACACCAGCCCGTCGCCCAGGTTCGAGCTCGCCACCGCACCCCACAGACGCCAGTAGCGGGCGTCCTGCCCCGCGGTCCGCCGCTGCCACCAGCCTGCGTCGACTGTGGTGCTGGTGTGGTCGGCCTGGTCGGCTCCCGTCGTCATGTCGGTCGCGCTCCCTCGGTGCTGGTCGCCTGTCCGCGATTTACTTGAGGATCATCCTTTTTGAGGATCCTCAATCAGTTGAGCACTGTCAAGTGGTGTGGCCGTCCGCGATACGATGCGCCCATGAACGAACCCGATCCGAGTCCGGCGCCCACCACCGAGCGGCGCGCTCCGTCGGCCGCGGAGGCCAAGGCGCTCGCCCACCCCTTGCGGCTGCGGATCCTCTTCGCCTGCCGGGATCGGGCGCGCACCAACAAGGAGCTGGCCACGGGGCTGGGATCCACCCCCGGCACGATCCACTACCACCTCAAGCCCCTTGTGGCGGAGGGCTTCCTGGTGCCGATGGAGCCGCGGCCCGGCCCGCGAGGCTCCATCGAGCAGCCCTACCGCTCGACCGGCAAGTCCTGGCAG
>JACDBB010000022.1 GCA_013695145.1 Euzebyales bacterium | reverse complement strand
TGGAGGAGACCGGCGAGCTGAAGGGCCACTACCTGAACGTGACCGCCGGCACGATGGAGGAGATGTACGAGCGCGCCGAGTTCGCCAAGGAGCTCGGCAGCGTCATCGTCATGATCGACCTCACCATCGGCTACACCGCGATCCAGTCGATGGCCAAATGGGCGCGCGCCAACGGCGTGCTGTTGCACCTGCACCGGGCCGCGCACGCGACCTACACGCGGCAGAAGAACCACGGCGTCAGCTTCCGCGTCATCGCGAAGTGGGCGCGGCTGATGGGCGTGGACCACATCCACGCCGGCACCGTCGTCGGCAAGCTCGAGGGCGACCCGGGCATGATCAAGGGCTACTACTCGGCCTGCCGCGACAACCTCAACAAGGCGGATCCCGCGCTGGGGTTCTACTTCGACCAGGACTGGGCCTGGATGCCAGCCGTCTTCCCGGTGGCCTCCGGCGGCATCCACGCCGGGCAGATGCACCAGCTCCTCGACTACCTCGGCGAGGACTGCATCCTGCAGTTCGGAGGGGGCACGATCGGCCACCCCACGGGCATCGCCGACGGGGCGACCGCCAACCGCGTCGCCCTGGAGACGATGATCATGGCCCGCAACGAGGGACGCGACTACGTCAAGGAGGGCCCGGCGATCCTCAAGGAGGCGGCGAAGAGGTGCGCCCCGCTGCAGGCGGCGCTCGACACCTGGGGCGACATCTCGTTCGAGTACCAGTCCACGGACACGCCGGACGTCGTCGCGACCCCGACCCGCGTCGGCTGACCGAGGGAGTATCGACATGCGCATCACCCAGGGAACGTTCTCGTATCTCGATGACCTGACCGACGAGCAGATCGCCGCGCAGGTCCAGTACGGCATCGACAACGGCTGGGCGCCGCAGGTGGAGTTCACCGACGACCCTCACCCCCGCAACGTCTACTGGCACATATGGGGCCTGCCGATGTTCGACCTGCAGGACGCCGCGGCGGTGGTGCACGAGGTGAAGCGCTGCCGCGAGGCCAACCCCGACCACTACATCCGCGTGACGATCTACGACGCCAGCCGCGGGCGGCAGACCACCGCGCTGCAGTTCATCGTCAACCGCCCCGCGCACGAGCCGGGCTTCGGCCTCGACCGGCAGGAGACCCATGACCGGGTCATCCGCTACACGTTGCGGTCCTACGCCGCGCAGGCCCCTCACGGGTCGCGCTACGACGGCGAGGGACCGATCGGCGGATGAGCGCCGACGCGCGGCCATCGCTGGGGCCCGGCCTGGACGAGCGCGTCGAGGACCGCTTCGGCCGGGGACTGGTCGACGAGTCCTTCGCCGACGTGGGCGACCCGCTCGCCGACCTCCCCGACGACCTGCTGGTGGAGGTGGCCGACGCGGTCCGTGACACCGCGATCCGCGACGTCCTGGCCCGGCTGGATGAGGAGCTGGTCGCACTCCACGAGGTCAAGCGGCGCGTCCGGGAGGTCGCCGCGCTGCTGCTGGTGGACCGCATGCGGCGCAAGATCGGACTGGACTCCGAGCCGCCGACCCTGCACATGAGCTTCACCGGCAACCCCGGCACCGGCAAGACGACCGTCGCTCAGCGGATGGGGGAGGTGCTGCACAAGCTCGGCTACCTCCGCAAGGGCCACGTCGTTTCGGTGTCCCGCGACGACCTCGTCGGGCAGTACGTCGGCCACACCGCGCCCAAGACCCGTGAGGTGCTCAAGCGGGCGATGGGCGGCGTGTTGTTCATCGACGAGGCCTACCACATCTACCGGGTCGACAACGAGCGCGACTACGGTCAGGAGACCGTCGAGATGCTCCTGCAGATGATGGAGAACGACCGCGCGGACCTGGTCGTCATCATGGCGGGCTACAAGGACAAGATCGACCGGTTCTTCTCCGACGTGCCCGGCCTGTCCTCCCGCATCGGCCACCACATCGATTTCCCCGACTACAGCTCGGACGAGCTGGCCCAGATCGCCCGCCTGATGCTCGACCGGCAGCAGTATCGCTTCACCCCGGAAGCTGAGGAGGCCTTCGCCGACTATCTGGCGCGGCGGATGCGGCAGCCCCGCTTCGCCAACGGGCGCAGCGTCCGCAACGCCCTGGACCGGCTGCGCATGCGCCACGCCAACCGGCTGTGGGACGCGATCGACCATGACGACGCCACGCTGTCCAAGGGGGACCTGGTCACCATCACGGCCGACGACATCCACGCCAGCCGGGTCTTCGACTTCGCGCACGACCCCGAGACAAGTTGAGCCGGTTCCCTCGCAGGTCAGCGTCGTCAGCGGACGATGTCGCAATGAACGGTTGACGATCGGTCACCGACCGGCGCACGCTACGTCCTGTGACCCTCGTCCAGCTCCGCAGCCTCTGCGCCGTTGTCGAGGATGGATCGGTCACGGCGGCCGCCGCGCGGCTGTGGGTCTCGCCGTCGGCGGTGTCGGCGGCCGTGATGGCGCTGCAGCGGGAGCTCGGCGTCGCGCTGCTCGCCAAGGACGGCCGCGGCGTGCGGGTGACGCCCGCGGGGCTGGTCTTCGCGGATTACGCGCGCACCGTGCTCGGCTTGCTCGACGAGGCGATCGGCGCTGCCACGGCCGCGGACGACCCGGCCAAGGGTCGGGTCCGCATCGCCGCGGTCACCACGGCGGCCGAGCAGGTCCTGCCCGGCGCCCTCGCGTCGTTCCGGCGTGACCAGCCGGACGTCGCCCTCGACCTGGAGGTCGCGCCGCGCGATCGGGTGTGGGCGATGCTCGCGGCGCACGAGACCGACGTCGTCGTCGCCGGACGGCCACCCGCCGGCATCGGCGGCCTGCTGCGCGGCACCCGCGCCAACGACCTCGTGGTCGTCGCCGCGCCTGGCCAGACCACCCCCGTGACGGGTGAACGCGTCCGAGCTCGCGAGGGCGACACCCCCAATCTCGGGAGTGGCGGTGCGCAGCACCGCCCTCACCCGCTGGCGACGACATGGCTGGTGCGCGAACCCGGATCGGGAACCCGGGCGACGACGACCGCGTACCTCGACAGCCTCGGCGAGGAGCCTGCGCTGCTCACGCTCGGCTCCAACGGCGCCGTCGTCGCCGGTGCCGTCGCCGGCCTCGGCGTGACGCTGGTCGCGCGCGACGCCGTCGAACGGCAGCTCGCCGCGGGCGAGCTCGTGGAGATCGACCTGCCGGGCACGCCGCTGTCCCGACCCTGGCATCTCGTGACCGCCCCGACGGCGGGACCCACGGTCGACCTCCTGGTCGCGCACCTGCTCACCCACGGCTTCGTCGTGGCCTGACCTCCCCCCATGGTTCACCGTCCGGGGTGAGGCGGCGCTCGTCGGCACGGCCTAGCGTCACGGCCATGGACACGCTTGCGCAGACCGCCCGCGCTCTGGTCGCCCCGGGCAAGGGCATCCTCGCCGCCGACGAGAGCATCGGCACGATGTCGAAGCGGCTGGAAGCCGCGGGGGTGCCGGCCAACCCGGAGACGCGCCGCGCCTACCGCGATCTGCTGGTCACAACGCCCGGGCTGACTGAGTCCATCAGCGGCGTCATCCTGTGCGACGAGACGCTGCGGCAGTCCGTCGCGGGCGGCCCCCCCTTCCCACAGGCGTGCGCCGCCCGCGGCATCCTGCCCGGCATCAAGGTCGACACCGGCGCAAAGCCGCTGGCGGGCCGGCCGGGGGAGACGGTGACCGAGGGCCTCGACGGCCTGCGCGAGCGCCTCTCCGAGTACGCCAGGATGGGCGCCGCGTTCGCGAAGTGGCGGGGCGTCATCACGATCGCCGAGCAGCTGCCGACGCCAGCGGGCGTCGCCGCGAACGCCCATGCGCTCGCCCGCTACGCGGCGCTCTGCCAGGAGGCCGGGATCGTGCCCATCGTCGAGCCCGAGGTGCTGATGGACGGCGAGCACACCATCGAGCGCTGCGCGGCGGTCTCGACCGAAACGCTGCAGACCGTCTTCGCCCAGCTGATCGAACAGGGTGTCGCGCTGGAGGGCGTCGTGCTCAAGCCCAACATGATCGTGGCCGGCAAGGGCCACGGCGAGCAGCCCTCGGCCGAGGAGGTCGCGGCCGCGACGGTTGGCGTCATGCGCCGCACGGTGCCCGCAGCCGTTCCCGGAATCGCGTTCTTGTCCGGTGGTCAGCCGCCGACCGTGGCGACCGTCCACCTCCAGGCGCTGCAGCAGCTCGGGCCGCAGCCATGGGCGCTGACGTTCTCCTACGGCCGCGCGCTCGTCGACCCTGCGCTTGCCGCCTGGCGTGGCGATGCCGGCAACGTCGGGGCGGCTCAGGACGCGCTGGCGCACCGCGCCCGCTGCAACGCCGCCGCCGCGGCGGGCCGCTACTCGCGCGAGCTGGAGCCAGCGGCCGCCTGAGCGAGCGGCACGCGCACGACGATGGTCGTCCCCGCGCCAGGTCGGGAGTCCACACGCAGCGAGCCGCCGATGAGGTCGGCCCGTTCGCGCATCCCCGGCAGTCCGTAGCTCACACGCCCCGCGCCGGGCCCCTCCTCGAGCGCGAAGCCGCAGCCGTCGTCGCGCACGCGCAGTTCCGCTGTGTCCGCTCCTGTGTTTCGCAGCGTGACCGAGACGTGCTCCGCCTCGGCGTGCTTCGTGACGTTCTGCAGAGCCTCCTGCGCGATGCGATAGATGGCGGTCTCGACGTGCTCGGCCAGCGCGCTGGGCTCGAGGTCAACCTCCACGTCGACGTCGAGACCGGGCACCGAGCGCCCCAGGCTCGCGATGCTGGCCCCCAGCCCGAGGTCGTCGAGCACTGGCGGCCGCAAGCCAGCGATCGCGACCCGCGTCTCGTCGAGCGCCTCGTCAGCCAGCATGCGGGCCGTCGCGATCTGCTGCGCCGCGAACGCGGCGTCTGTTGCGACCGCGTCGGCGGCGGCGGACAGGTAGAACGCCAGTCCGACGATGCGCTGGCTGATGCCGTCGTGGATCTCGGCCGCGAGGCGTCGGCGATCGCCCTCCTGGAGCGCGACGATCCGCTCCGCGAAGCGCTCGCGCGCTTGCTCGCGCTCGGCGACCGTCCGATGCAGCCTGGCGCTCACGATGGCGCCGGCGACCAGGCTGCCGATGGACGAAAGGAGGCGCACGTCCGCCTCCCCGAAGACGCGCCGCTCCACGGTGTGGACGTTGAGCACACCCACCAGCGCGCCAGGCCTGCTCGTCATCGGCACCGACGCCATCGACGTGTACCGCTCGCCCTGGAGCTCGGGGATGTAGCGGTAGCGCGCGTCGGCGCGCTTGTCGTCGACCAGCACGGCGGGCTGGCCGTTGGCCGCGACCCACCCGGTCACGCCCTCGCCGACCGCCAAGGTCACCTGCCCCGCCACGGTGTCGTACGGCGGCGTCGCCCCCGTCAGTGTGAGCGTCCCGCGGTCGGCGTCGAGCACGTGGACGAAGCAGACGTCGGTGTCGGTCGCCTCGGTGATCAGCTCGGCGACGCCCTGCGCGAGCGGCTCCAACTGGAGCCCCGCGGCGATCGTGTCGATGATGCGCAGCAGCAGCAGACGCTCGCGCTCCGCGTCCGCCAGGCCGAGCCCAGTCGCTTTGCTCAGTGGAAGACTCCTTCGCGGAGCGCGACCGCGATCGCCTGCGCGCGGTCGGTGACCTCGAGCTTGCGGTAGATGCCGCGCGCGTGGGTCTTGACCGTCTCCACGCTGACGACGAGCTCCGCGGCGATGGCCTTGTTCGAGTGGCCCGCGACCATCAGCGCGAGGACCTCGCTCTCCCGCTGCGTCAGGCCGAGGTGCGCGCCCGGCCAGAACTCGCCGGCATGCAGCCGGGCGGCCGATGCCGCGACGCGTCCAGCGAGGGTCGGGTCGATCACGATCACGCCATCGAGCACGCGCTCGAGGTGCCCGACCAGCTCGGCGCCGTCGACGCGCTTGAGCAGAAACCCCGCCGCGCCGACGCGCAGCGCCTGGAACAGGTACTGCTCGTCGTCGTACACGGTGAGGAACACGACGCGGCACCCAGGATCGTTGCGCAGCAGCTCGGCGCACAGATCCAGGCCACTCTCACCCTTGAGGCGCACGTCGACCAGCACGACGTCAGGGTGCTGCTCCCGTACCGCGCGGAGCGCGGAGTCGCGGTCGCTGCCCTCGCCGACCACAACGACGGCGCGGTATCGCGACAGCATGGCCTTGAGTCCGTCGCGGACCATCTCATGGTCGTCGACGATCACCAAACGGATCGGTTCCTCCACCCCGCGCATGCTCGCGGACACGGGGGCGGCACACAACGGTGGGTGAGGCATCCCCCCGGAATCGCCCCCTTGGGGGGAGGTGCCGCCGAGCGGCGGTGCCTATCGTTACCGACATGGCCATCGCTCGCGCCCGCACCGTCCCGTCGCACGCGCCGCTTGCGAGCGCGCCATGATCGCGGATGCTCTGCCGTCGCTGCTCGCCGCCACACAGGCGGCCGCCGTGGCGTGCCAGCCGTGGGTGGGCCGCGGCGACGGCAAGGCCGCCGACGCCGCCGCCGTCGCGGCTCTGCGGGACATGCTGGCCCACTGCCAAGGCCAGGGCACGGTCGTCATCGGCGAGGGGGAGAAGGACGCCGCGCCGATGCTCTTCGTTGGCGAGCGGGTGGGCGCAGGAGGCCTTCCGGCCTTCGACATCGCCGTCGACCCGCTGGAGAACACCACGGCGTGCGCGCGCGCGGGGGAGGGGGCCGTGGCCGTGGTCGCCGCGGCGCCTGCCCGGACGCTGTGGGCGACCCCGGCGTGGTACGTCGACAAGCTCGTCGTGCCCGCCGAGGCGGCCGGCGCGGTCGACATCCGGTGGCCGGTCGACCGCAACCTCTCCGCCGTCGCCGAGGCGCGCGGCAAGCGCTTCGACGAGCTCGTCGCGGTCGTGCTCGACAAACCCCGTCACGCCGAGCTCGTCGCGCAGTTGCGCGCCAACGACGTCGCGGTCGCGTTGATCGGTGACGGCGACGTCCTCGGTGCGCTGCGTGTCGTGCTGCCAGAAGGCGACGCGGACATCCTGCTTGGCGTCGGCGGCGCGCCGGAAGGCGTGATCACCGCGTGCACGGTGCGTGTGCTCGGCGGCGGCATGCAGATCCGCCTTGCGCCGCAGTCGCACGACGAGGTGGCTCGAGTGAAGGCCGCGGGACAGGCCCCCGGGGCTGTGCTGAGCCTGGACGAGCTGGTGGCCAGCGACGATTGCGCGGTAGCGATGACCGGCATCACCGGTTGCGCGCTGCTTGGCGCGCCACGGCGGCAGGGCGCGGCCTGGACAACCGAATCAATCGGCATGGCGAGCGGGCGAGCTGTCCAGCGCGTCGACGCGGCCCACGTGCCGCACCTGCCCGAGAGGAGCCCAGCGTGCCTGACAAGCTGATGAGGATGAGGCGCGCCTCGAGCGGGAAACGGCCGGTGATGCTCGCGATCGCGGGCGACAGCGCCGCTGGCAAGACGACCCTCAGCCGCGGCCTTGCGGAGGCGCTCGGCGAGGACCGCAGCACGTCGGTCTGTGTGGACGACTATCACCGCTACGACCGCCAGGAGCGCAAGGACCTGGCGTTCACGCCGGTGCACCCCGACTGCAACTACGTCGGGATCATGGAGCAGCACCTGCAGCTGCTCGCGATCGGCGAGCCGATCCTGAAGCCGGTCTACGACCACAGCGACGGCAGCCTGACCAGGCCAGAGCTGATCGAGCCGCGCGAGTTCGTCATCGTCGAGGGTCTGCTGCCGCTGCACAGCAAGCTGTCGCGGGCGTGCTTCGACGTGAAGGTGTACCTGGACCCGCCGGAGGAGATCCGGCGCGAGTGGAAGATCGCCCGCGACACCGGCAAGCGCGGCTACGAAGCGGAACAGGTCCTGGCCGAGCTCGACCGCCGCGAGCCCGAGTCTGAGGAGTTCATCCGACCGCAGCGCACGCACGCAGACATCGTCGTGCGCTTCGCACCGGTGCCGGGCCGCAACGACCCGCCTGGCACGCCGCTGTCCGCCGAGCTGCTGCTGCGCCCGACGATCCCGCACCCCGACATCGCCGCGCAGATCGCCGACGACGACCTGCGCGCCGTGCACTGCAAGCTGGTGCGCGACTCCGACGGGCGCCCGGTCGACGCCCTGCACGTTCACGGGCACGCGCCGGGGGAGGAGAGCCGACTGGTCGCGAAGGCGATCTGGAACGGCTGGCAGGGCGACGAGCCGCTGCCCGAGCGTCTGGGCGAGCTCGAGCCGGGGGTCCGCTCGGAGCCGCTGGCCCTGACCCAGCTGCTGCTGCTGGCGCACCTGCTCGCAGCGGTGAGCTGACCGGCGTCGCCGGGTGGCCCAGCGCGCTCTCAGCCCTGAGCGTCCAGTCGGGCCAGGTGGTGCAGGACGGTGTCGGCGACGGTTCCCAGGACATCGATCTGCTCGTCGCTGAGCAGGTCGATGAGGTGGCGCCGCACTGATTCGACGTGGGCCGGGGCAGCCTGGACGATCGTTCGGTGCCCCGCCTCGGTGAGGACCACGACTGCCCCGCGGCCGTCAGACGGGTCCTGCTCGCGGGTCACCAGGCCGCGTCGCTCCATGCGCGCGATGTGATGGGACAGCCGGCTCTGGGTCCACAGCATCCGCGCGGCGCACCAGCGCGTGGCGCACGCGGCCGGCAGACCGGGAAGGCCGAGCTGTGGACCACTACCGCGCCATCCGCGGCGAACACCCGGACTGGGCCGAGTTCCGCGCCGCCATGGTCGTCGAGCGGCGCCTGCTCATCCGCCTGCCTGTCGAGCATCTCTACGGCTACGCGTCCAGCGGCTGACCGTGGCGGGCGGTCAGCTGCGGACGCGCGCGTCCCGTCGGGCTCGTGCGATGTTCAAGTCGCTGCGTAGGGCCGTTTGGTCCTGGCGTCTCGCAGGGCGCCGGCCCACCAGGTGAGCTGGTCGAGCAGCACCTTGGCTGCGGCGTTGCAGCCATCGTGGTCCTTGGGGCGGCCGTGGGCGTCGAACTGGCCGCCTGCGCCGTGGAAGCTGACGGTGTCGCGCACGCTGGTCGCGTGCAGCTCAGCGAACACCTGGCGCAGTTGCTCCACGGCTCGCAGGCCCCCGGCCATGCCGCCGTAGGACACGAACGCGACCGGCTTGGCGTTCCACTCCGAATGGGCGAGATCGATGGATGGCCTGCTTGAGGGCGCCGGGTAGCCGTGATTGTACTCGGGGGTGACCACGACGAAGGCGTCGGCGGCGTCGATGCGCGCCGCGTAGGCGGCGACGGCGGCCGAGGGGCGGGCGGGCATGACCGCCGGCAGGTCGAAGTCGACCAAGTCGATCACATCCGGCCTCAGGGCGTCGCGCTGTCGAGCCTGGGTGACGAACCAGCGGGCGACGGTCGGCCCGAAGCGCCCTTCCCTGGTGCTACCGGTGATGATCGCGACCCGCAGCGGGCTGTCAGACACTGGAGCAGGCCGTCCAGCGACTCAGCGCACGCGCCACCGACGACTGACATCCTCCACGGTCGCCTCCCACCGACCGCGGGAGCGCGGGGCGCGGCCCAAAAGCATAGGCCACCCCGGTGACGACGAGCGGGGCTGCAATTGCGCGCGCATTAGGGCCGCCCATCAAACCCGGTCGACGAGTGGCAGGCGGCGATCCCCAACGTGCTAGGATCTGTGGCATGTCACGTGTGCGGATATCAACCACCGTGGATGCCCACCGCCTCGCGGAGGCGCGCGCGAGACTCGCGGTCAGCGACAGCGAGTTGATCGACCGCGCGCTCGCCGCGCTGATCGACGATCTCGAGGCCGAACGCGAGCGGACCGCGCTCGCTGAGCGGCCGTACGAAGACGACCCGGAACTCGCGTGGCAGGTACCTCTCGGCCCGGATCTGCCGTACGACCACGACATCCCGAGAGCGGTCCTGGACCTCGCCGCCGACCGGCGACGACGGACTCGCGACGAGTGAGAGGTCTCGGTCACGGCCAGGTCTGGTGGGCGGATCTCGACAAGGTCCGGCCGGTGGTCGTCCTGACTCGCGAGCGCGTCGCGCCCCTGCTCACTCGTGTGGTCGTCGCGCCTGTCACGACCACCGTGCGCGACCTGGCCACCGAGGTGCCACTCGGCGAAGCTGAAGGTGTGGCCGACAGCGTTGCGAGCCTCGATAACGTCCAGCTCGTGCCCGTCGACCGCCTGCTGCGCCGCGCCGGCATCGTCGCGCCGACCCGCTGGCCAGAGTTCTGCGCCGCGATGCGTGCCCTCATGGCCTGCTGATCACCGTTGGCCCGGCCGTTCGGGTGACGCAGCCCCGCAGATCGCGCGCCTCACGTCAGTGAGCAGGTACGAACCTCCGGCCGCCAGTACCGGCGCGGACAGGGTTGCGGGAGTCCAGTGCTCCTTCGAGCGCGACCGCCCCGAAGGAGCTGGCCCGAGGGCGTGCACCCGCTGTTCCAGCCACGCCATGCCGCACCTGCCCGCCTGGCACAACGGACGAACGGTCGTCATCGGGGACGCCCCGGCCCCTGCGGCGGCCTGACCGTCAGTTGGCTTGAGGGAAATGTCTCAAGCGGGCACCAGCGCATGGGGGCTGGCGCATGCGCGAGTTTGCCCCGCCGGGGGGCGTTGTCACGCGGGCGGAGGGTGAGAATCGCCTGTCGCAGGCTGGCCCGACACTGCGCGGGAACAGCCACGCATTGGCGCAGGAGTCTCGACAGGGTGTCGACCCCTGGATCCCGACGATTCACGAGTCAGTGGTCGTGCTTGCTGCGGGTTCGGGGTTTGGCGCGCACGTGCATGCGCTCGCCCTGGCGGCCGAAGAGGCTGAGGATCTCGACGGGCCCGTCGCCGGTGCTGCCGAACCAGTGCGGCAGCCCGGTGTCGAACTCGGCAGCCTCGCCCGGTCCCAGGACCAGGTCGTGGCCGGCCAGGATCAGGCGCAAGCGTCCGGAGAGGGCGTAGAGCCACTCGTAGCCCTCGTGGGTACATGGCTCCGGTGTGCTCCGGGTGGCCGGGATGACCATCTTGAAGGCTTGCAGCGGTCCGGGCTGCCGCGTCAGGGGCAGCACGGTGTTGCCGTTCACGCGCTTGGGCGTGAGGCGGACGCGGGGGTCGCCGACTTCGGGGGCGCCGACCAGTTCGTCCAGAGGAACCTGGTGGGCCTGGGAGATGGGGAGCAGAAGTTCCAGGCTTGGGCGGCGCTGGCCGGATTCCAGACGGGACAGGGTGCTCTTGGAGATGCCGGTGGCCTCGGAGAGCGCCGCCAGGGTCACGCCCCGCTGGGTGCGCAGCCGTTTGAGGCGGGGGCCGACCTCGGTCAAGACCCGGGCGATGGCGGATGAACCCTCCACGCTGCCCATTGCACCACGCTCGTCCCAGGAACGGCAACAAGGGTTGCAGCTCCCGGGTGGTGGTCCCAGTCTGAGGGCGGAGGTGATCGCCATGAGCGACGCAACGAACGACGCAGTCGACGGCTCGGTGTACGACGTGGTGGTGGTCGGCGCGGGCGCGGCCGGGCTGAACGCCGCGCTGGTGCTGGCTCGAGCCCGCCGCCGGGTGGCGGTGGTGGACGCGGGGGAACCCCGCAACGCCCCGGCCGCGCACGTGCGGGGCTTTCTGTCCCGGGACGGGATGTCCCCAGCGGCCCTGCTGGAGGTGGGCCGGGCCGAGGTGGGCGGGTACGGCGTGGGGCTGATCGATGGCCGGGTGGATCACATCGACCCCGGCTTCTTCGTGCGCCTGGACCGCGGCCTGGTGCTCAAGGCCCGTCGGGTGCTGGTGGCCACAGGGCTGCGCGACGAGCTGCCCGAGATCCCCGGGGTGCGTGAGCGGTGGGGCAAGGACCTGCTGCACTGCCCGTACTGCCACGGCTACGAGGTACGTGACGAGCCGATCGGGGTGCTGGGCACCCACCCTGGCGCGGTGCACCACGCTCTGCTGCTGCGGCAGTGGTCGGATGACGAGATCTTCTTCCCGCACACCCTGGACCTGACGGCCGACGAGCGCGAGCGGCTGACCGCCCGCGGCGTGCACATCGCCGACGGTGTGATCAAGTGGCTGGTCGTGGAGGACGACCGGTTGCGCGGGGTCGAGCTGGCCGAGGGCCGCGTGGTGCCCCGCAGCGCGGTGTTCGTCTTCCCGCGCATGGTGCCCCGCGACGCCCTGCTGACCGGCCTGGGCTGCGAGAAGGACGAGAACGGCTGGGTGACCACCGATGCCTCCGGCCGGACCAGCGTGTTCGGCGTCTGGGCGGCCGGCAATGTCACCGATCCGCGGGCGCAGGTGATCACCGCGGCCGGCATGGGTTCGGCGGCCGCGTTCGCCATCAACCACGACATGGTGGACGAGGAGGTCGCACGAGCCGTCGAGCCCCGCCGCACGCCGGGCACGGCCTCCTCGTCTGCGCGAGTCGGCTTCCCCGCAGGCTGAGGCGACCCGAAACCTCCGCGTCCTCACACGATTGGACGTGAGTCAGGACCGTTAGCCTTCCGCACTGTGCGTGGCAGTGTCACCAGCCAGCCACTGGGGGCGCAGGTCGGAGGGGAGGAACACCCCGCCCAGGACGTAGAGCGGATAGCCGATGGCGTTCTGCAAAGTCCGAGCTGAACGGCTGAGGACGAGTCCGGCGGCCAAGACCGTCGATGTGCCCGCCGGCCCGACCACCAGCACGGCGAGGCCCGCGAGGAGCCGCACGGGCTGAAACACCGAGGACCGCCCCTCGGGCGCCGGCTCGTCCGGCGGCGAGCGTGGCCGGAGCGCCTTCCTGCACCAAGTCATCATTAGCGGTCGTGCTATGATGCAACCATGAGAACGACGGTGACCTTTGAACCCGACGTCGCGGCGCGACTCAAGGAACGCGCGCAGGAGTTGGGGATCCCGTTCAAGGACGTGCTCAACAGCACGCTGCGCGCCGGTCTGGGCGGAGACGTCGAGCGTCGGCCGTTCACGCAGCAGACGGCTTCGCTCGGTCTGCGCCCGGGCATCGACCTCGACCGCGCACGGCGACTCGCCGATGAGTTCGAGGATGCGGAGATCGTCCGCAAGCTCGAACTGCGCAAGTGAAGCTCGTCGACACCAACCTGCTGCTCTACGCGGTCGACGACACCGCACCCCTGCACGATGCCGCCCGGACGTGGCTCGAGCGGCACCTGTCAGGAACCGAGACGGTCGGTTTCGCCTGGAACGCCCTGCTGGGCTTTCTGCGCCTCTCGACGAACCCTCGCGTCTTCGCCTCGCCGTTGACTGCCGAGGCAGCGGTCGACCGGATCGAGGCCTGGCTGGCCCAGCCGTCCGCCACCGTGCTGCACCCCACGAGGCGTCACGCGGCGGTCCTGCGAGACCTACTCGCGCCGCTTGGCACCGCCGGAAACCTCACCAGCGACGCGCACATCGCCGCGCTCGCGGTCGAGCACGGCGCCCAGGTCTGCTCGACCGACGACGACTTCGCCCGCTTCGCCGGCGTCGAGTCGGTGAACCCGCTGCGTCGGTGACCAGCCAGGCTGTGAACCGACCCGCTCTGGGTTTGGCTCGTGGGGGGATGCCGAGCCACGCGCACCAGCGGGGCTCGAGCGCAAGCCCGCCCACGGCGAATGGCTCACCGGCCGCCGACCCTACGGCTACCCCCTCGACACCAGCGCCAAGAACCTCACCGTCCACCACGACGAAGCCGCCGTCTGCAGGCCATCTTCGCCACTCGGGCCTCACCCTTACTCAGGGGTGCGCGCTGGACCGCCTGAGCTAATGACCCTGGTGCGACGTGGGCGTTTACCGGGCCGCCGCTGCGGCCGCACGGTCCACTGGTCAGTCACGCTCCTCCTCGGCCAGCGTTAGCCGCAGGCCGCCGCCGAACGCGAGCGGACCGCACTCGCTGAGCGGCCGTACGAGGACGACCCGGGACTCGCGGTGTCGATTCATCTTCGCCGCCGGTCGGTCCCGGTGCGCCGTGGCAAGCTGACCGCCGCGCAGGTCGTTGAGATCGGTGCTCTCTACGATCAGGGCTTTCACCCTGCTGGAGATCGGACTGCGCTTCGGTGTGGGTCAGGACACGATGCGCCGGGCGGTGCTTCAAGCCGGCGGGACAGTCAGACCGCGCTTCGCGAAGGACAAGTCCCCGTACAAGCTCTGGGCAGGCGACACCCAGCGAGTCCCACGCCGTGGGCGGCACCGGCTACTACCTGCGGGTGTCGGCCTCGGGCCGGTCCCCGGGTGCGGAGCGATGGCGATGGCATCCGACCAGCTCCAGCGTTTCCGGGCGGCACTCGATGACGCCGACAGCGGCCACAAGTTCGAGGATCCTCCTCATCACACTTGCCGCCAGATCACTGCCCGTGACCTGCGGCGCCGAGCCACTGTTGAAGACCAACCCCCCTTGGGTACCTCTCGACACACCCGCGGTCGGAGTTCCTGCGCTGGAAGGGAGCAGTGATCAAGGAGTACGACAAGTCGGATTGGATGCACACCCCAGAGGCGCTCGACAAGATCCGCGAGGTCTGGCACGGAGCGCGACCTCTGGCCTCTCAAAGAGTGGCTCGACGGCAACGTCGGCGCGACCGAGGAGCCGGTCAGGTCAGCACGCGGCGGACCGCGATGGACCCCGACCTCGAGCTCTACGACCTGCGTCTACGCCCGCGGCCAGGACGTTGAAGCCGTTTCTGCTGGTCAGGCATGGTTTGCCGACCTGCCGAGGCCATCCTTGCGGCGCGTTGCTGGCGCTGTTCGTGGAGGTGACAGGAGGTTTCATCCATCTAATACACGATTCCACGGCAGTGAGGTGCGATGGACAGCAGCGTCCCGGGGTTCGTACCCAAGGTCCTGAGCGAAACCACGACCGTCGGGCTGTTTCGTGCTGACGAGCGCGTCTTCAACGCCATGCTCGACGGCTGGCGGGCACAGATGCTCGCCCGAGGACTCACCACTGGACTGGCACCATCGACAATTGCTGCCGCCTGGTGCGTAGCTTCCAGGAGTTCTCCGGCGAGTTCCCATGGCTGTGGCGACCGCGGTCTAAGAGGGCTACTCCAACGGGTTCGAACAGCTCGCTCGCTTCTTTGAGGATCTGGCTGCCTCTCCGGCACCCTCCCGCTACTCGGACGACGCCCGATACCAAGTGGCTGTGGATGTCTGCCGGAACCCGACACCTTGGTATAGGGCGGCGGCTGCGTCTGTTTCGTATGAGATCTTCACCCGCTGGGCGCCTCTAGTGACAAGGCGATCGATTCCGGCGGACAGCATCGCTCGTGCGAGACCTTGCCGTTGGAACTCGTCCTCGACCCTGACGGGCTCGACGAGTCCCGCCTTTGTGGTCGGGTCGAACCAGTACAGCGAGTAGCCGGCGACCCGTCCATCGGCGGTCTCGACAGCGAGGTCGAGCGCCGGGTCGTAGAGCGGACACTGGTCGAGGCGCTGCGCCACGCTGTCCCCGTTTCGGT
>JACDBB010000021.1 GCA_013695145.1 Euzebyales bacterium | reverse complement strand
CGGACTCGTCGTCATGCAGCCGGTCGGCCAGTTGGTGGCCGATCTGCTCCTGGCGAAGCGCGCGCACGGCCCGGGTTACGGTCTCGGCGACGGTGCTGTGACGCTCGCGAGCGAGCCGCTTCAGCTGTGCGTGCGTCGTTCGATCGACTCGGATGGTGGTGGTCTCACCCATGGCCCGAGTCTACAGTCCAGTAGATGCGCACGTCTGCTGTCCTCCGCGCGCGCGCCAGTCAGCGCCGGTCCAGCCAGCTCTCGATCTGCTCGAGCTGCGCCGCACCCAGCGGCCGGCGCCGCCCCCGCCGACCCAGCCGGTAGGCCACCAGGGCGACCACAGCGACGAGGCCGAGCACGACGTTGGGGTCGGCGAGACGGCTGCGCAGCACGCCGGCGGCCAGCGCGAGCCCGTCAAGGCTCGCGCCCTCGTCGTCGAACGCGCGCGGCGCGGTGGGCCGCTCATCGCCCGCGGCGAGACGGTCGGAGGAGCGGGCCCCCTGCTGCGACTGGCGCCCCCCGCTGACCCCCGCCGGCGCGGCCGGCCCGGATGGTGCCGCCCCGGCATCCGTCGTTCCGGCACCCGCCGTCCCGGGGCCCTGCGCCGTCTGACCCCCCGTCATCGCCGCGTCGCCCCCGACCTGCTCCACCGGCGCGTCCAGTGGTGCCGCGTCCTCCGCCTGGCGCTCCACACCACCGTGCAGCGTGCCCTTGGACGCCGTCTCGATCGCCTCGTCGACGGTCGCGCCGCTGCGCTCGTGGACCGCAGGCTCGGTCACCAGCGTCTCGAGGTTCCCGGCGAACTGCTCGACCAGCTGGGCGGCGACGTCGCCGATGACACCCTTGCCCATGGCCGCGACCTTGCCTGACAGCCGCACGTCGGCGTGCACGGTGCCGCGCGTCAGCTCGCCGTCCTCCTGCAGGTTCAGCTCCACGGTAGCGTCGGCGGTGCCCTGCCCGCCGGCCTCCTTGGCCTTGCCCCGCATGACCGCCCGCCGGGCGTCGGCGTCGCGCTCGGTGACCTCGACCTGCCCGCGGTAGGACATCGTCATCGGACCGAGGCGGACGCGCATCGCCACCTGGTAGGCGTCGTCGGACAGCTGGTTGAGCACCTTGGCGCCGGGCACGCAGCCAGCGACGCGGTCGACGTCCATCAGCGTCGCCCACACCTCGTCGATCGGTGCTCTCACCGTGAACGTGTTGTCGATCTCCATCTCGGTGCCTTTCCTCGGACGGCTGCCGCCACCTCTTCCAGGGCGGCGAGACTGTGGCCACTGACCAGCGCGTCGACGTGGGGAAGCGCCGCAGCCATTCCCCCCGCGCGCGGTGCGTAGCCTCCCGCGGCGACGCGGGGGTTCACCCACACGATCCGGTACGCGAGCCGGCTCAGGCGGGCCATCTGCTCACCGACGCGGGCGGGGTCCTCGCGCTCCCAGCCGTCGGAGAGGATCACCACGACCGCGCCGCGCGCGCGGTGACCGTGGTCGCGGACGAGCCTGGCGAGGCTGACCCCGAGGCGCGTCCCGCCGGTCCAGTCCGGCGCCGTCTCAGCGGCACGGCGCAGCGCGGCGTCCGGGTCCCTGCCCGCAAGGGCGCCGGTCAGCCGGGTCAGGCGTGTCGAGAACACGAACGCCTCCGCCGCCGCGCCCGCCACCGCGCCCTGCAGCAACAGCAGGAACGCGCGGGTGTAGGGCTCCATGGATCCGGACACGTCGCACACCAGCACCAGTCGCCGGTGCCGGAGCTTGCGCGTGCGCCTGACCAGCCGCAACGGGTCGCCACCGGTGCGGCGCGCGGCGCGCAGCGTCCGTCGGAGGTCGAGCCGCTGCCCCGAATGGTGCGCGCGCGCGCGGCGGCTGCGACGCGGGGGCGGCGCCAGCGCGACCTCGCCGATCCAGCGGCGCAGCAGCGCCAACTCGTCATCCGACAGCTCCGGAAACGCCGTCCGCCGCAGTCGTTCATGCTGGCTGGCCACAGCCAGCGGCAGCCGCCGCTGCCGACCGCTGGGTTCGCTGGCGTCGGGCGTCGGCCGGGTCGCCGTGTCGCCCGCGCCTGCTGTCGCCGACGGGAGAGGGTCCGCAGGCCGCAGCGGGGCCGGTGCCGAGCGCGGCGCGTCCGGGTTGCGGGAGCTCGCCAGGTCGGCCTCGCCACCGAACACGGCCGCGAAGACCGCGTCGAACGCGCCGACGGTGCCGGGGTCGGACACGAACACGGCCCGCGCCGTCCAGTACAGCGTCGACCGGTCGGTGGGCGGGACCAGCCGCAGGGCGGCCGCGAACCGTCCCGCACGCTCCGCGCCCACCGCCAGCCCGGCGGCGTGCAGCCGCTGGGCGAACCCGGCCGCGAGCGCGGCCGGCTCGAGACGGAGGGTGTCGGCCCCTCTCACCCGACGACCCAGGCCAGCCCGCGCCGCCTGGCCTCCTCCTGGTCCTCGCGATACTTGAGGACCGACCCGAGCGTGCGCTCGACCGCGTCCGCGTCGAGGCGGTCCACGCCGAGCATGATCAGGGCCGCGACCCAGTCGATGGCCTCGGCGACTCCCGGTCGCTTCTGCACGTCGAGGTCGCGCAGTCGTGAGACGGCCTCCGCCACGCCGACGGTCAACGGCGTGGCCGCACCGGGCACGCGTCTGCGGATGATCGCGGCGGTGCGCTCGACGTCGGGGTAGTCGATCCAGTGGTACAGGCAGCGGCGCTTCAACGCGTCGTGGAGGTCGCGGGTGCGGTTCGATGTGAGCACGACCACCGGCGGGTGCGTCGCATGGATCGTGCCCAGCTCGGGGATCGTCACCGCTGCCTCGGCCAGCAGCTCGAACATGAACGCTTCGAACTCGTCGTCGGCCCGGTCGAGCTCGTCGATCAGCAGGACCGCCGGGCGTGGGCCGGGGTGCTCGATGGCGGCCAGCAGCGGCCGGCTGACGAGGTAGGTGCGTGAGAACAGGTCGGCCTCGCCGACGTGGTCGCCGCGCGCCTCGGCCAGTCGGATGCCGAGCAGCTGGCGGGGGTAGTCCCACTCGTACAGCGCCTCTGCCGCGTCGATCCCCTCGTAGCACTGCAGGCGCACCAGGGGGGTGTCGAGCGCCGCGGCAAGCGCCTTGGCCGCCTCGGTCTTGCCGACGCCGGCCTCGCCCTCCAGCAGCAGCGGCTGCGGCAGCCGCACCGCGAGGAACATGGCGGTGGCCAGCGCCTCGTTGGTGAGGTAGCCGACCCCGTCGAGCGCACTGCTCAGCGCGGCGACGTCGTCGACGGTCACCGGTCGTGGGCCGCGCGGCAGTGCTCGGAGCAGAACCACAGCGTGTCGCCGTCGCGCTCGACGTGCGGGCTGGACGGGACGGCGGCGACGGTCATCCCGCAGACCGGATCGATGGCCGTGACCGGCGCGGCCCGGTCAGCCGGGGCGGCCGGGTCAGCCGGGGCGGCCGGCGCGCCCGCTCGCGGCCGCAGCGACACGATCTCGGCCAGGATCGACAGCGCGACCTCGGCCGCGGTGCGCGCGCCGATGGCGAGACCCGCTGGCGTGCGCACCCGCGCGCGCAGCTCCTCGGGCACATCGAGCGCGTCCCGCACCGCCGCGCCGCGGGTGCGGCTGGCCACCAGCGCGACGTACGGGACCCCGGCGCGCAGCGCGGCCTCGAGCACCTGTTCCTCGCCCTTGCCGTGCGAGGCGACCACGAGCGCGGCGTCGCCGTCGGCGGGCTCGAAGCCGCTGCGGACGGTGAAGCCCAGCTCGGCGCCGAGGTGAGCGAGCATCCGCCCGACAGGGGTGTCTCCCACGACCGCCAGGCCGGCTGGCGGCCGGTGCGGCTCCAGGAAGATCTCCAGGGCACCTCCTGACAGGCAGGGGTTGCGCACCGTCACCGCCCCGTCCTCGACGGCCGTGTCGGACGCGCCCGGCAGGATCCGCAGCAGCAGCGGCTCGCCGCTGGCCAGCGCCGCGAGGCTGTGCGCCTGCACCGAAGACTCCGCGCAGCTGCCGCCGACGAACCCCTCGATGACCCCGTCGGCGTGGACCAGCGCGCTGGCGCCCGGCCCGACGCTCGCCGGGCGCTGAGCCCTGACCACGGTCGCGTGCACGAACGGCACGCGGGCGGCCGTGAGCTCAGCCGCCCGGGCTGTGAGGTCTCCTGCCAGGTCGATCGCCATCGTCTACACCGGGGGCTCGGCGCGGCCCTGCATGGCCGCCCAGACGCGCGCGGGGGTGCAGGGCATGTCGATGTGGCGGACCCCGAGCGGCGTCAGCGCGTCGACGATCGCGTTGACGATCGCGGGCGGTGAGCCGACCGTGGCGGACTCGCCGACGCCCTTCGCGCCGATCGGGTGGTGCGGCGAGGGGGTGACGGTCTCGCCGGTCTCCCAGTCGGGCACCTCCATCGCCGTGGGGATCAGGTAGTCCATGAACGAGCCGGCCAGGCAGTTGCCCTCCTCGTCGAAGCTGATGAGCTCCATCAGCGCCATGCCGACGCCGTCGGCGAGGCCGCCGTGGATCTGGCCCTCGACGATCATCGGGTTGATGCGCGTGCCGCAGTCGTCCACGGCGATGAAACGTCGGACCTTGACCTGGCCGGTGCCGGCGTCGACGTCGACGACACAGATGTACGCGCCGAAGGGGAAGGTGAGGTTGGGCGGGTCGTAGGTAAGCTCCGCGTCGAGGTTGCCGTCGACGCCCTCGGGGAGCGCCACGGTGCCGTGGGCGCCCATCGCGATCTCGGCGATCGTCTTGCCCTGCTCCGGATCGCCTGCGACGAACCACCGACCCTTCTCCCACTCCAGGTCCTCGGGCGCGGCCTCGAGCATGGCCGAGGCGATGAGTTTGGCCTTCTCCTTGATCTTGCGGGACACCAGGGCGACGGCCGCGCCCGACACCGGCGTGGAGCGGCTGCCGTACGTGCCGAGGCCGAAGGGGGTCTGGTCGGTGTCGCCGTGGACGACGTCGATGTCCTCGGGCGGGATGCCGAGTTCCTCGGCGACGATCTGGGCGAACGTGGTCTCGTGGCCCTGGCCCTGGGTCTGCACCGAGAGGCGCACCACCGCCTTGCCGGTCGGATGGACCCGCAGCTCCGCGCCGTCCGCCATGCCGAGGCCGACGATGTCCATGTGCTTGCGCGGGCCGGCGCCGACGGTCTCGGTGAAGAATGAGATGCCGATGCCCATCAGCTCGCCGCGCTCGCGCTTCTCGGCTTGCTCAGCCAGCAGGTCGTCGTAGCCGGCCATGTTCATGGCGAGGCGCAGCGCGCGCTCGTACTCGCCGGAGTCGTACTCCCAACCGGTCTTGTTGGCGTACGGGAACTGCTCGGGCTTGATGAGGTTGCGCAGCCGCAGCTGCGCGGGGTCCATCTCGAGCTCGTCCGCGAGCACGTCGACCATGCGCTCCACCAGGTAGACCGCTTCGGTCACCCGGAACGAGCAGGCGTACGCCACCCCGCCTGGCGCCTTGTTGGTGTAGACGCCCGTCACCTTGCAGTGCGCCGCCTCCAGGTCGTAGCTGCCGGTGAAGATGTGGAAGAAGCCAGCCGGGTACTTCGTGGGCTGCGCGGTCGAGTTGAACGCGCCGTGGTCGGCCAGGACCTGCGTCCGCACAGCCAGGATGCGCCCGTCGCGGGTGGCGGCGACCTCGCCGCGCATGATGTAGTCACGCGCGAACGACGTGGCCATGAGGTTCTCGGAGCGGTCCTCCACCCACTTGACGGGCCGCCCCGTCACGATGGAGCCGACGACCGCGCACACGTAACCGGGGTAGATGCCGACCTTGTTGCCGAAGCCTCCGCCGATGTCGGGGGAGACGACGCGGATCTTGTGCTCGGGCAGGCCGGCCACGAGCGCGTACAGCGTGCGGTGCGCGTGCGGCGCCTGCGTCGTCTCATACAGCGTGAGCTTGCCGTCGATCTTCTCGTAGTCGGCGATGGCTCCGCAGGTCTCCATCGGCGCGGGGTGCACGCGGGGGTAGACGATGTCCTCGCTGACGACCACCTCGGCGTTGGCGAACACCTCGTCCGTGGCGGCCGCGTCGCCCGCCTCCCAGTCGAAGATGTGGTTGTCGGTGCGGCCGTCGAGGTCGTCGCGGATGACCGGCGCGTCCTCGTCCAGCGCGTGGCGCGCGTCGATCACGGGGGGAAGCGTCTCGTACTCGACGTCGATCAGCTCCAGCGCGTCGCGGGCCGCGTAGTGGTCGTCGGCGACGACGAACGCGACCTCCTGGCCCTGGAAGCGCACCTTGTCGGTCGCGAGCACGGCCTGGACGTCGGCGGACAGGGTGGGCATCCACGCGAGGTTGAGGCCCTCGAGGTCCGCGCCGGTGATGACCGCGTGGACCTTGGGGTGCGCCGCGGCCTCCGTGGTGTCGATCGACACGATGCGCGCGTGCGCCACCGGGCTGCGCAGCACGGCGCCGTGCAGCATCCCCGGCAGGACGATGTCATCGAGGTAGCGGCCCTTGCCGCGGATGAACCGCGGGTCCTCCTTGCGCTGCAGCCGACCGAAGCCGATGGGGCGCTCCTGCTCGACGGCGGTCATGAGGTCGACACCTCCGCGGCGTCGGGCGCCGCCTGGTGGGCAGCCGCCCACTGGACGGAGCGCACGATCGTCGCGTAGCCGGTGCAGCGGCAGATCTGCCCGCTGATCGCCTCGCGGATCTCGTCGGTGGACGGGTCGGGGTTGCGGTCGAGCAGCGCCCTGGCGGTCAGCATCATGCCGGGCGTGCAGAACCCGCACTGCAGGCCGTGCTCCTCCATGAAGCCCTGCTGGACCGGGTCGAGCTGGCCGTCGGACTCCATGCCCTCGACCGTCTCCACGCTCCTGCCGGAGGCCATGGCGGCGAGCACGGTGCACGACTTGACCGGCTCGCCGTCCATGAGCACCACGCAGGTGCCGCAGTTGCTCGTGTCGCAGCCCCAGTGGGTGCCGGTCAGCCCCAGCGTCTGCCGCAGGAAGTGCACGAGCAGCATGCGCGGTTCGGCCTCCTCGACGACCTCTTCGCCGTTCACCGTCATCATCACCTGCATCGGCTCCGCCTCCTGGGATCTCCTGGTCGGTCTGCTGGCCGCTTGCTGCTCGGCGCGCAGGAACCCGAGCTTGTCGAC
>JACDBB010000009.1 GCA_013695145.1 Euzebyales bacterium | reverse complement strand
GGACGACATCCTGTCGTCGATGGCGCTGCGCGCCCCGGCGTTCCGCGTGGTCAAGGGGGGCGTCACGCTCGACCCCTCGACCTGCGCCCGGCGGGCCCGCATCGGCTCGCGCACCGTCACCGACCTCATCGACGTGGGGCGGGTGTACGCCCACTTCGGCGACGGGGCCACGATCGTGCTGCAGGGGCTGCACCGCTACTGGTCGCCCGTGGCCGAGATGTGCCGTGACCTGGAGGAGGAGCTGACCCACCCGATCCAGGCCAACGCCTACATCACTCCCCCCGTCGCGCAGGGGCTGCGGGTCCACGCGGACCGACACGACGTCTTCGCGCTGCAGACCCACGGTCGCAAGCAATGGGTCGTCTACGAGGGAGATCAGCAACCCGGGCCGGACGGCGCCGACGGGACCCCCTCGCTGGACGTGCAGCTGCAGCCGCGCGACTGCCTGTACCTCCCCAAAGGGGTCCACCATGCGGCCCGGACCGTCGACAGCGCCAGCATCCACCTCACCCTCGGGGCGCGCACCGTCACCTGGGGCGACGTGCTCGCCGACATCGTCGAAGGGTCCGGGGCGGACCCCTCGTTGCAGGAGGCGCTGCCCGCCGGCTTCGCCCGGAACCCCGAGGCGCTGGCCGCCGAGGGCCGGCGGCGGCTGCAGGAGGCGGCAGACCGGCTGCGGGCGGCGGACGTCGCCGATGCCATCGCCCGGGTGGCCCGCGGGTTCTGGACGGGGAGAGTCCCAGCCTTGCGCGGCCAGCTGCGGCAGCTGCTCGTCGCTGGCGACGTGGACGACCGCACGGTCGTGCGACGACGTCCCCATTCCAGCTGCGCGGTCAGCCGTCACGGCGACGCGCTCGAAGTTGTGCTCGGCGATCGGACGCTGCGCATGCCCGCGTCGGCGGAACCGGCGTTGCGCATGGCGCTCGACCTGTCCGAGCTCACCCCGGCCGATCTGTCCGACCACCTTGACGAGGCCTCCAGGGCCACCCTGGTTCGGCGCCTCGTGCGGGAGGGGCTGTTCATGGCCGTCGATGGCTGACCGATTCAGCTGCGCGCTCGCGTCGCTCGCGCTGGGTGAGCCCTGTTACGGCACGGCGTCCCAGGCGCGCCGCTGGCTCCTGGTCGAGCAACCCGGAGCCTGGGGCGCGGACGCGGTCCCGCAGAGCGGTTTGCCCCCTGAGGTCGCCGCCGGACTGCGGACGGCGGCCCGTGCGGCGGGCGCTCGTCTGCTGCTGATCCGCAGGCACGGCCGCTCCGCACCCACCCGTCGCACCTGCTACGCCGCGGTGTCAACCGCCGACGTCCGGCGCGTCGAGCGCTTCAGCGTCGCCGATGCGCACGAGCTGCTCGAGGTCGACTGGACGCCGCTGCGCAGCTTCACGCCCGTCGGCGGGGAGGTCATCGACGACCCCCTCTACCTGGTGTGCACCAACGGCAGCCACGACACCTGCTGCGCGCGCTTCGGCCGGCCGGTGGCCAAGGTGCTCGACGATGCGCTCGGTGAGCGGGTCTGGGAGGTGTCGCACTTCGGCGGTGACCGCTTCGCGGGCAATCTCGTGTGCCTGCCAGACGGGATCTACTACGGCCGGGTGACCGCGGCGAACGCGCTTGATCTGGTGGAGCAGCACCAGGCGGGCCAGCTGGTCCTCGAGCACTATCGCGGCCGCTCGTTCCTGCCGTTCGTCGCGCAGGCCGCCGAGCACTTCGCGCGCCAGGCCCGAGGCCTGACCCACATCGACGCCGCAGTCCCCCGCCACGTCGACGTGGTGGGCGAGGGCAGGTTCCGGGTGACGGTCGCCACCTCGGCCACGGCGGCGGTCACCGCCACCGTCGAGTGCTCCGAGGCGATCGATCCGCAACAGCTCACCTGCCGGTCGGAGTCCGAGGAGCACCCGCCACGCTACCGGCTGGTGACGCTGGGCTAAGAGGCAGCGGCCGGCCGGTGAGCGAGGAAGCGAAATCGCTCGGGGGGAGGGTGGCTCGACTGCACCTCGACGTCGATGAATCCGACCTGGCGGAGCCGCGCTGCCATCGTGTCCGGATCGATGGGGACATAGGTGTCGCCCTCGTGGAACTCGCGGAGCTCGGGTGTCGCGACGCTGTCGCTGCCGACCAACAGCCCGCCCGGGCGCAGCACGCGTCGCAGCTCACCCAGAAGCTGGTCCTGCGACTCAGCCGACGGGACATGGTGGAGCATGGTGAAGCACGTCACGGCCGAGAACCGCCCGCTCTCCAGCGGCAGGGCGGTGGCGTCGGCGTGCACGACGTCGACTTTGGTGCCCGCCAGCCGAGCGGCGAGCGCGGCGGCCAGGCGATCGTCGAGCTCGACCGCGGTCAGACGCGGCACGAGCCGGCGCAACACATCCGTGCTCATGCCCGGGCCGGCGCCGACCTCCAGGAGGTCGTCGCCGAGGTCGGAGTCGCCCAGCGCCCATGGCAGGATCTCCTCCTGGAGGATCTGCGCCCATTCGGGGCTCGCGCAGAACGCGAGGTGCTCGGGATTCATGTGTCAGCCGATCAGCGCCAGGACCGTCTCGGCCAGGCGGTCGGGGTCGCCGGCGTGCCACGACGTCGCGCGGACACCGGGTGGCAGGCGCTCGGCGAACGCCGCCGGCACGGCTGCGTCGATGACGATCAGCACCATCGCCCCCGGCGGGGCTCCGCTCTCCAGCGCGCGCCGCCCCTGCGCGCACAACCGCTCCTCCGGGAGCCCGCCTGTCGACCTGTGGACCAGCACCCCCACGGTGCGCGGCCCATGGACGACGAAGTCGAGGCCGGCGGGCAGGCCGGCGGGCAAGACCTCCACGGCCAACCATGAGCGTGTGGCCGCGAGGTGGTGCAGGGCCTCGCCCACTGCGGCCTCGTAGCGCACGGCGCGCGCCCACGCCGTGGGCAGCGCCTCACCGTCCTCGGCGGGCGCATCGATCCGGGCCGCCACGCGCTCCCGCTGGTCCAGCGGCAGCTCGTCCACCGCCTGGATCAGCCGGCTCCACTCGAACTGGTCGTCGTCGAGGTCGGCGCCCCCGACCGTCACGCGCTGCAGCCCGCGCCCCGTGACCGCCAGCACGCCGAACAGCGCACCCACCCCGAGCAGCGCGACGGCGCCCGCCCCGTTGTCCGTCAGGAAGACCGCCGCACCTCCCGCACCGCCGGCCGCCGCGGCGAGCAGGCCGGACAGGAAGCGCGCCCAGCCGCCAAGCGGCACGGGCTGGGAGGTCGTGAGTGGTCCATCACCGGCGCGTGAGCTGAGCATGCGAAAAAACTATCCGCTGATGGCGCGAAAACGCCGGAGGCGACCACAGCGCCGCCGTGCGCGGCTACTCGGCTGGACCGAGGGCGTCGCTCACGTCGATGGTCAGCCCTGACAGGCGCGCCGAGGTCAGCGGGTCGCCCCGACCGAGCAGCACCGGGTCGGCGTAGCTGTCGCCATCGAGGACGTAGACCTCCACACGGTCGACCTCGAGGTCGACGAACCAGAACTCCGGCACACCCATGCGCTCGTACAGGCGACGCTTCTCGCCGAGGTCGTAGCGTCGCGTCGAAGGCGAGGCGAGCTCGACGACGAGGTCGGGACCCCGGACGGTGAGACCCACGACACGGTCGGTGTGGTCCGCCCTGAGGAGCACGAGGTCGGGCTCGACGACGTCATCGTCACCGAAGTAGGTGTTGGGCCCGGTGAACACGTCGCCGCCCTGCTCGTCCACGTAGGCGACCAGCCGCGCCCCGAGCCGGAGCACCACGCGCTGGTGGCGAGGCGCCGGCGCGGCGCTCACGTGCAGAACCCCGCCGATGATCTCCCGTCGGACGCCGTCCTCAGGAAAGGCCTGCAGGTCTGCCCAGGTGAACCCCGTCTGCGCCGGTGCGGCCATCGACGTCCTCCTCCCACCATGCGCTTACGGTACGGGGATCAAGGATAGGCACGCCGGCAGATGCGCGCCCGCCCTGTGGACAGGGCCGTTCGCCCGCTCGGATGTTCGCCGAGCCCGAGCCGCGCTCAGCCGCCGTACTCGGCGCGCATCGCGCCGACGAAGGGGGCGTAGCGGGCGGCTGCGGTGAAGGCGGCGGCCATGCCGCGGTGGGATGCCTGGCCGCTGCCGGCGATGTCGAACGCGGTGCCGTGGTCGACCGATGTGCGCAGGATCGGCAGCCCCATGGTCACGGTGATCGCACCCTCGAAGTCCACGGTCTTGGCCGCGATGTGGCCCTGGTCGTGGAAGTGCGCGAGGACCGCGTCGTAGCGGCCCTGCAGGCCCTGGTGGAACACCGCGTCAGCCGGGATCGGGCCCACCACGCCCCTGCCGGCGGCGCGCGCGTCGTCGCACGCCGGCCCGATCTCGGAGACCTCCTCGTCGCCGAACGACCCTCCCTCGCCCCCGTGCGGGTTCAGGGCCGCCACCGCGAGGCGCGGCTCGCCGTGGCCGAGCACCTTCAGCGCCGTCCAGCTCTCCGCGATCGCGGTGCCGACCGTCTGCCGTGTCACCCCGTCCAGGGCTGTGCGCAGCGCTGTGTGCCGCGTGGTGAAGAAGATCTTGAGCCCCTGCACCACGAACATGGTGTTGAACCGGGCCGAACCGGTGAGCTGCCCGAGCATCTCGGTGTGCCCGAGGTGCGCAGAGCCCGCCGCCCAGATCGCCTCCTTGTTGATCGGGGCGGTCACGATCCCCGCGACCTCGCCGTCCATCGCCGCCCGGGTGGCCACCTCGATCGCGGTCACCGCGGCCTGTCCCGCGACCGGTGACACCTCCCCCCATGCGAGCTGCTCACCGACCACCCCGATGTCGACCACGTCGATCGTGCCGGGCGCACCGCGCGCGTCGGCGATGCCTGGCACCGGCACCACCTCGACATCCAGGCCGCACACCTGCACCGCGCGGCGCACCACCTCGGAGTCGCCCACCGCCACGCCGCGCGCGTCCACCCCCTCGGGCGGGTCGGCAAGCGTGCGGGCGACGATCTCGGGGCCGATGCCCGCGGGATCGCCGATCGTGAGCGCAAGGACGGGCGTGGCGTCGGGCATGAGCACTGGCCTTTCG
>JACDBB010000235.1 GCA_013695145.1 Euzebyales bacterium | reverse complement strand
GTCCTGCACGTGCACTGGTGGGTGCCGGGGGCGATCGCGGCGCGGCTGGCGCGGGTCGACGTGCCCACGGTGCTGACGCTGCACGGCACGGACGTCGCGCTGCTGGAGGCGCGGCCGCGCGCCATCGCGCTGGCGCGGTGGGCGCTGGCGGCCTGCGACCGCGTCGAGACCGTGTCGGTGGACCTCGCGGACCGGCTGGAGCGGACCACCGGCCGCGTCGCCGACGCGGTGAACCCCATGCCGCTGGACCCCGCCTGGCTGGCGGTGCCGCCCCCGCCCGTGTCGTTCGCGCCGGTCGAGGGCCCGTTCACCGTCCTCGCGGCGGGGCGGATGGTGCCCGAGAAGGGCTTCGCGGACCTGGTGGACGCCGTGGCGGGCATGGCAGAGCCGGTGGCGCGCCTCGTCCTGGTCGGCGACGGCCCCGAGCGCGAGCGCCTGGCCGCCAGGGCTGCCCACGCCGGGGTCGAGGCCGTGCTGCCGGGGCGGCTGTCTCCCGAGGCGCTGCGCGCGGCCTACGGCTCGGTGTCCCTGGTCGTGCAGCCGTCCCACCGGGAGGGCCTCGGGCTGGTGGCCGCCGAGGCGGCCTGCGCGGGCACGCCGGTCGTCGCGACCGACTCCGGGGGCGCGCGCGACGTGCTGGGTGCCGACGGTCTGGTGCCGGTCGGCGACGTTGGTGCGCTCCGTGCCGCCCTGGCAAGCGTGGCAGCCGACCCGGCCGCCGCCAGGGAGCGCTCCGCCCTCGTCGCCGTCCGCGTCCGCGAGCGGCTCTCCCCCGCCGCGACCGCCGCCCGCACCCTCGACGGCTACCGCGCGCTGACAGCTGGCTGACGTCCACGCGCGGCGTCAGACGACGACGGTGTCGGCGAGGTCCGCGCCGTCGGCGACCGTCGCGTCCGGGCCGACGATGACACCGGACAGCCGCGCGCCGGCGCCGACGCGAGCGCGGCCGTGCAGGACGGTGTCGGTCAGCCCCGCTTTCGACCCCACCTCGGCCCCGTCGCCGACCACCACGTGCGGGCCGAGCTGCGCGTCGTGTGCGACCCTGGCGCCAGACGAGACCCGCACGGTCGCCTCGACGGTCTCCAGGTCCGCGGCCACTGGCCAGTCGCAGCGGCCGTCGAGCACGGCCCGGTGCCCGGCGAGGTACCGCTCCGGGGTCCCGAGATCGGCCCAGTGGGCGTCGCTGGTCACGCCGATCACCGTGGCGCCCGCCGCCAGCAGCTGGGGGAACACCTCGCGCTCGAACGACAGCGGGCCGTCACCGGCGAACGCGTCGAACACCCCAGGTGCCAGCACGTAGGTCCCGGCGTTCACCGTGTCGTCCGGCAACGTGCCCGGCGGCGGCTTCTCCACGAAACGGCGCACCCGCCCGCCGGGGTCGCACACGACCACGCCGAAGGCCGAGGTGTCCGCGACCCGGGTCAGGGTGAGGGTCACGGCCGCGTCCGCCTCGCGGTGGGCGCGCACGACCGCGGCGTAGTCGAGGTCGGTGAGCACGTCGCCGTTGCACACGAGCACCGGCCCGCCGCGCTGGCCGCTCAGGGCGCGCCGCGCGGCGCCTGCGGTGTCCAGCGGGGCGTCCTCTGTGGCGACGTCAACGCCGAGGCCGATCGCCTTGCCGGCGTCGATCAGGGGCGCGAAGGGCGCGGCGTCCGCGCCGACGAGGACGGTGACGTCGGTGACGCCCGCGGCGGCGAGCCGCCGCAGCTGCCCGACGGCGAACGGCTCGCCCATGAACGGGACCAGCGGCTTGGGGGTCAGGTCGGTCAGGGGCCGCAGGCGGGTCCCCTTGCCGCCCGCGAGAATGAGCGCGCGCATGAGGGAAGGCTACGCGCGGTGCAGGGTCACGGGCTCCAGGTCATCGGCGGGGTCGAACCCGAACACCTGGCCGTAGAAGCTCAGCTCGGCCTCGGCGGCCCGCACGATCGAGGCCGCCTGGCGGAAACCGTGCTGTTCCCCGGCGAACGTCACGTAGGCGTACGGGATGCCCCGAGCGCGCAGCGCCTCGACCATCATCTCGGCCTGGGACGGGGGGACGACCTCGTCCTCGAGGCCCTGCAGCAGGATCAGCGGGCAGGACAGCGACTGCGTGTGGTGGATCGGCGAGCGCTGGCGGTAGACCTCCTCGGCCTGCGGCCAGGGACCGATCAGCCGGTCGAGGTAGCGAGACTCGAACTTGTGGGTGTCGACCGCGAGGCGTGCCGCGTCGGCGACGCCGAAGTGGCTGGCGCCCGCGGCGAAGGTGTCGGTGAACGTGAGCGCGCACAGCGTGGTCCAGCCGCCGGCGCTGCCGCCGCGGATGGCCAGGCGGTCGGCGTCGACATCGCCGCGGTCGACCAGGAAACCGGCGGCCGCGACGCAGTCCTCCACGTCGACCCGGCCCCACTGGCCGTCGAGGCGCTGGCGGTAGGCGCGCCCGTAGCCGGTGCTGCCCCCGTAGTTCACGTCGACGACCGCGAACCCGCGGGTGGTCCAGAACTGGATGCCCAGCGAGAAGGCGGCCGGCGACTGGGCGGTCGGCCCGCCGTGGCTCAGCACGAGCAGCGGCGGCCGCTCGCCGTCGGGGCCGACCACGTCGGCGTTGGTCGGCGGGTAGTAGTTGGCGTGCGCGGTCTGCTGCCCGGAGGTCGGGAAGGTCAGCGCCTCCGGGACGCTGACGTGCGCCGGGTCGAGATCGAGGTCGGTCGACCTGCGCAGCACCTCTGCCGCGCCGGTCGCCAGGTCCACGCGCGCGAGCACCAGCGGCTGGGTCGGCGAGGTGGCCGCGACGATGACGCGGCCGTGACCCGCCGCGACGACACGGTGGGGGCTGCCGTCGAAGCCGGCGTCGCGCACGGTGCCGTCGGTCTCGCGAACCAAGAGCCGCGTCCGGCCGTCGGCGTTGGCGGCCATCGCCACGCGGCCGTCGTCGAGCCACGCGTAGCTGCGGGAGCCGAACACCCATGCCGGCTGGCCGACCTCGGCCTCCATCGGCGCGAGCGGCTCGAGCGCCTGCTCCCCGACCGCGCACAGGTTCCACCATCCGGTGCGGTCAGAGCAGACGGTCAGGCGCCCGTCGGGTGCCCACTCCGGCTGCGCCAGCGACTCCTCGGGACCACCCGCGACGGTCCGCACGTCCGTGACGACGCCGTCGTCGGTGATCCGGCCGACGTGCAGCTCGGTGCCGTCCCACGGCATCCGCGGATGATCCCAGGTCAGCCAGGCGAGCTGCGCGCCGTCGGGGCTGACGCGCGGGGCCGCGTAGAAGTCGTGGCCGCCGGCGACCAGCCGCGGCTCGCCGCCCTCGGCCGCGAGCACCACGATCTCGTTGACGACCTCGCCAGAGGCCGGGTGGTGCTCCCGCACCGCGTACAGGCGCCCGTCTGGGTGGAGGTCGGCGTCGGCGTAGCGGTCGGCGCGAGGCCGCGCGGGCTCCGGCGTCACCGCAGTCACCGCTGCGGGCTCCTCGTCCGCTGCGATCCGGTACACGCGCTGGTCGGCGAAGTTGGAGAACCACACGACGCCGTCGCGGGCGAGGTAGGCGCCGCCGCCGTACTCGTGGACCAGCGTGCGCGCGTGCCAGTCCGCGCCGAACGCGTCGCGCACGCTGCCGTCGGGTGCCCGCTCGACCAGGACGGTGCGTCCGGCCTCGGCGGGCCGCAGCTCCAGCCAGCGCACGACCTCACCGTCCGCGGACGGCTCGGACAGCCCGATCGCGCCGCTCGCGAGCAGGTCGGCGCTGACCGGCGACGGCCACGTGCCGTAGGGCTGGGTCGACATCGCGCTGCTCCTTGGTTGCAGGTCGGTGGCCTCGAGCGCCTCGGCGTGCTCATCGAGGCGGCTGTGCGCCGTGTATACCCTGCGCGATGACCCGGCGCTCCGCTGAGCCTGACACGTGGATGCGCCCGAGCGCCCAGGGGTCGACACCGTGTCGAGATTCCTGCGCTATGCGTGGCTGTTCCGACACAGTATCGGCCAGCCTGCGACAGGCGATGCTCACCGTCCGCCTGCGTGAGAATGCCCCCGCCGGCGGGGCAAACTCGCGCAGGCGCCGGCCGGAATGTGGCAGGCCGGCCGCACTACAGGCGACCGACGTCTGGCACGGCGCCACCCCATTCTCATCCTCCGGGGTGGGGCGCCACCCCCGTGCGCTGCTGACATGAATGAGCCCGATTGTTCAGCTCAAACCGGCCTGGCGGGCATAATGGTGGCATGACTGGATCAGACCCGAAGGCGGACCTTCTCCGATACTTGCAAGCCGGCCGCGATGCTGTGCTCTGGAAGCTCGACGGGCTCTCGGAATACGACATCCGCCGCCCGATGGTGCCGACCGGCACGAACCTGCTCGGGCTGATCAAACACTTGGCCGGCGTGGAATTGGGATACTTCGGCGACACCTTCGGCCGGCCGTTCGACCAGTCGCCGCCGTGGCTCGGGGACGACTCCGAGCCCAACGTGGACATGTGGGCCGCTGCCGACGAGTCGCGCGAGCAGATCATCGACTTCTACCACCGAGCGTGGGCGCACTCAGACGCCACGATCAACACGCTTCCCCTGGACGCCATCGGCCGAGTGCGATGGTGGCCGGATGACCGGAGCGAGGTGACGCTACACCAAATCCTGGTCCACGTGATCGCTGAAACCGGCCGGCACGCCGGGCACGCCGATGTCGTCCGGGAGCTCATTGACGGGGCCGTCGGGCTGCGCGAGAGCAACGACAACATGGCGCCAGGCGATCGCGAGTGGTGGAAGGCCTACCGCAGCCGGCTCGAGCGTGTGGCGCAGCACGCCGGCCAGAAGTGAGGTGACCCGGCGTCGCCATCATCGGCGACCAGTCGCTATCCATGACATCGGTGGCGTGCCTACACGGCTGGCCGGCGACCGGCGAAGAACGTGCGCGGCGTGCGGTCCTCGGCGGTCTCCTCGGTGATCGTGTCCGGCTCGAAGCCGCCGTCGGTGAGCAGACGGAGCCAGCGTTCACGGGAGAACAGCCCCAGACGATGGGTCTCGTGCACGACCCGGACCGAGCCGTCGAGGTCGCGGAGCGGGAAGGGGACGGCAGTGCACGAAGGCCGTCTCGATCACGTGTCGCAGGTCATCCTCGCTGGTCATGTAGTCGACGGCGTCGTGGACGAAGACCGCATCGAAGGTGCGGCCGAGCCGAACCGTGCGCATGGCTTACGCCTTCCAGCGCGGACAGAACGTACGAAGGCATCGTACGAAGTGTCCGCGCTGCGCTTGTCCCCAGCCGCGACGCGATGTCGCCGGCGGACCGGTCCCACCGACCAGGCGCGTCACGGTAGCGAGGACACGCCTACCGGTTGCCGTCCGCTGGCGGCTCGCCGGGCGGCGCCTCGCGGGTGCGGCGCCAGTCGCCGAGCCCTGGCTCGCGGCCGTGGCCGGACGGCTGGTACAGCGCGCCCTCGCGCAGCCCTCGCGGCAGGTGGCGCTGCTCGACCCAGCCGCGCGGGTCGTCGTGGGGGTAGCGGTAGCCCTCGCCGTGTCCGAGATCGGCGGCGCCCTTGTAGTGGGCGTCGCGCAGGTGGGCGGGCACGGGGGCGTTGCCCAGGCGGCGCACCGCGTCGTCGGCGCGGCCCAGGGCGGTGGTCACGCTGTTCGATTTTGGCGCCAGCGCCAGGTACACGGCCGCCTCGGCGAGGGCGAAGCGGGCCTCGGGCATGCCCACGACGTCGAGGGCATGGAACGCGGCGACCGCGACCTGCAGCCCGCCGGGGTCGGCCAGGCCCACGTCCTCGCCGGCCAGGATCACCATCCGGCGGGCCAGGAACCTGGGGTCCTCCCCCGCCGCCAGCATCCGCACCAGCCAGTACACGGCCGCGTCCGGGTCGCTGCCGCGCAGCGACTTGATGAACGCGCTGACCTGGTCGTAGTGGTTGTCCGCGGTCTTGTCGTAGCGCAGGTGCGGTCGCGCCAGCGCGGCGCGCACCGCCTCGACGGTCACCGGGTCGGCCACGACCGCGGCGGCCTCCAGCGCCATGAGGGCGGCTCGGGCGTCGCCGTCGGCGGCCTGGACCAGCGCGGAGCGCGCCTCCGGGTCCACCGTCACGCCCGGCAGGCCCCGCGGGTCCGTCACCGCCCGGTCCACCAGGGTCGCGACGTCGTCGTCGGACAGCGGCTCCAGCCGGTAGAGGATGCTGCGCGACAGCAGCGGCGCGTTCACCTCGAAGTAGGGATTCTCTGTCGTGGCCCCGACCAGTGTGACGGCTCCGTCCTCCACGCCGGGCAGCAGCGCGTCCTGCTGGGACTTGTTGAAGCGGTGGATCTCGTCGACGAACAGCACGGTCCTGCGCGCGTTGACGGAGCGGCGCGCGCGAGCCTCCTCGACGATGGCCCGCACGTCCTTGACGCCCGCGGTGACGGCTGACAGCTCCGTGAAGGCCGCCTTGGTGGCGCCCGCGATGACGTGCGCGAGCGTGGTCTTGCCCGTGCCGGGCGGCCCCCACAGCAGGACGCTGCCGAGGCGGTCGGCCTCGACGGCGGCCCGGAGCGGGGCTCCGGGGGCCAGCAGGTGCGCCTGCCCGATGACCTCGTCGAGCGTGCGCGGCCGGAGCCGGGC
>JACDBB010000219.1 GCA_013695145.1 Euzebyales bacterium | reverse complement strand
CCAGCCGGTGCTGACCGGCCCGGGCTTCGTCGACGCCTCGAACGCCGCGACGGTCGCCGACCTGGCGGAGCAGGGCACCCGCTGACACGTGAATCGCCGGAGCCTGCGAGGGCGATTCTCACAATCTGGTTGTGGCGGTCGCGCGGCGACCGTCATGAGACGCTGATCCCGCGGGGGCGGCGGACGAGCCGCCCGCCCCGGCGGACCAGCCGAGGAGTGAGCGAAAGCGAGGTGCGCCATGGCCGTCGACACGTCGACGCCGGCACCCACGGAGGACGAACGCAGCGCGCAGGTCAGCATCGGCACGCGCCTGCTGCAGCGCCCGGAGATCGGCGCCCTCATGGGCGCCGTGCTGGTCTTCGCGTTCTTCACCCTCATCACCGACCAGTTCGGGTCGCTGGCGGGCGCCGCGCGCTGGACCGATTTCGCGGCCACGCTGGGGATCATGGCCGTCGCCGTGAGCATGCTGATGATCGGTGGCGAGTTCGACCTGTCCGCCGGCGTCATGGTCGGGTCGTCGGGGCTGGTCTTCGGGTTCCTCATCACCGAGCTGGGACTCAACGCCTGGCTGGCGATCCCAGTCGTGCTCGCGCTGGCCGCCGTCGTCGGCATGGCCAACGGGCTGCTGGTGATGCGCACCGGCCTGCCGAGCTTCATCGTGACGCTCGGCACCTTCTTCGTGCTGCGGGGCGCCAACGCCGGCGTCACCCTGCTGCTGACGGGGACCGTCCGGGTCGACGGCCTCCCGGCCGCGGACGGCTTCTCCTCGGCCGAGATGGTGTTCGCCAGCACGTTCGGCGCGCCCTACAACTTCCGTGTCACGGTGCTGTGGTGGATCCTCGCCGCCGCGGTCGCGACCTGGGTCCTGACCAGGACCCGGATCGGCAACTGGATCTACGCGGTCGGCGGGGACGCGAACGCGGCCCGCAACGTCGGCGTGCCGGTCGCGGCCACCAAGATCGGCCTGTTCATGACCACCGCCATGGCGGGCGCCCTCGTGGGGATCATGACGGCCCTGCGCCTGGGCAGCGTGCAGGCCAACGAGGGCGTTGGCCGCGAGTTCGAGTTCATCATCGCTGCCGTCGTGGGCGGCTGCCTGCTGACCGGCGGCTTCGGGTCCGCGGTGGGCGCCTCGATCGGCGCGCTCATCATGGGGATGGCGCTGGCGGGCATCCCCTTCGCCGGTTGGGACTCCAACTGGAGGTTCCTGTTCCTGGGCGTGATCCTGCTGCTGGCGGTGCTGGTCAACAACGCCGTGCGCAAGCGCGCGGAAGGAGCCCGCAGATGAACGCCGCAGACGCCGCCGAGCCGCTGCTGGAGATGCGCAACGTCAGCAAGTACTTCGGCAACGTGACCGCCCTCAAGGAGGTCTCGACCACCATCGCGGCCGGCCAGGTCACCTGTGTGCTGGGCGACAACGGCGCCGGCAAGTCCACGTTCATCAAGATCCTGTCCGGGGTGCACGCCTACGACGAGGGGCAGGTGTTCGTCGGGGGGCGCCTCGTCCGCCTGAGCTCCCCGCGCGAGGCGCGCGCGATCGGCATCGCGACCGTCTTCCAGGACCTGGCGACCGTCCCGCTGATGTCGGTCTGGCGCAACTTCTTCCTGGGCTCCGAGCCGACGGTTGGCTGGGGCCCGTTCCGCCGCTTCGACGTCGGCACGGCCAAGCGGGTCGTGCGCGAGGAGCTGGGCAAGATGGGGATCGACGTGCGCGACCCCGATCAGCCCGTCGGCACGCTCTCGGGCGGCGAGCGGCAGGCGGTGGCCATCGCCCGCGCCGTGTACTTCGGAGCCAAGGTGCTGATCCTCGACGAGCCCACGTCGGCGCTCGGCGTCAAGCAGGCCGGGGTCGTGCTGCGCTACGTCGTCGCAGCCGCCGAGCGCGGCGTCGGCGTCATCTTCATCACCCACAACCCCCACCACGCCTTCCCGGTGGGGGATCGGTTCATGATCCTGAAGCGCGGCCGTACGCTCACCGACAAGCCCAAGGATGAGATCACCCGCGATGAGATCGTCAGGGCCATGTCCGGCGGCGCGGAGCTCGACCAGCTCGCGCACGAGCTGGGGGACCGGACGGCCGTCGAGCGCGGGAGCCCCGCATGACGGGCGAGGAGGGGCGAGGAACGAGCGCCGACGGCTTGACTGGGGAGGCGCGCCAGCGCCGACCAGGAGACGAGGAGGGGCCAGAGCTCGTCACGGTCGGCCGGATCAGCGTCGACCTGTACGGCGAGCAGCTGGGCGCCGGCTGGGACGAGGTCTCGACGTTCTCCAAGGCCGTCGGCGGCAGCCCGACGAACGTCGCGGTCGCCGCGGCGCGGCTGGGCCGCCGAGTCGCCGTGCTCACCAAGGTGGGCGACGATCCGCTGGGCGGCTATGTGCGGCGCCGGCTGGAGGCCCTCGGGGTCGACACGCGCTGGGTGGGTGTCGACGCCGAGCTGCCCACCCCCCTGGCGCTGGCCGTCACCGCCCCGCCGGACGACCCTGAGCTGCTGTTCTACCGCTGGCCGTCGGCGCCGGACCTGCAGCTGTCCGCCGCCGACCTGGACGACGCGGTCGTCACCGGCGTGCGCGCGCTGTGGGTCACCGCGACGGGGCTGTCAGCCGAGCCCAGCCGCGGCGCCCACCTGACGTGGCTGGCCGCCCGCGGGCGCCGCGCCCACACGATCCTCGACCTCGACTACCGGCCGACGTTCTGGCCCGACGAGGCCGCCGCCCACGAGCAGATCGCCGCGGCCCTCCCGCACGTGACGGTCGCGGTGGGCAACCGGACCGAGTGCCGCGTTGCCCTGGGCTCCGACGACGCCGACGAGGCCGCCGACCGGCTGCTGGAGCTGGGCGTGCGGATCGCCGTCGTCAAGCAGGGCGCCGGCGGCGTGCTCGTCGCGACCGCCGCCGAGCGGGCCACGGTGCCGCCGCTGCCGGTGGACGTGGTGTGCGGCCTGGGCGCCGGCGACGGGTTCGGCGGTGCGCTGGCCCACGGCCTGCTGGCAGGCTGGGAGCCTGACCGGGCGGTCGCCTACGCCAACGCCGCCGGCGCCATCGTGGCGTCGCGGCTGCTGTGCTCGGACGCGATGCCGACCGTCGCGGAGATCGACGGCCTCCTGGAGGGGCGGAAGGTGCGCACGTGAACGCCGACCTGCACCTGCCGGCCGGGACCATGGCCGACGGCGAGCACCTCGTCCGCCTCACCCCCGACAGGGCGGGCTGGGCCCACACCGGCCTGCGTGTCCTCCGCTTGGAGCCCGGCGCCCGCCACGATCTGCCGCTCGACGGCTTCGAGGCGGCGGTGCTGCCCCTGTCCGGGGGGGTGGACGTCGAGGTCGGCGGGGCACGGTTCACGCTGCGCGGTCGCGACAGCGTGTTCGCCGCGGTCACCGACTGGGCCTACCTGCCCAGCGGCGCCCAGGCGCTCCTGTCGTCCGTCGGCGGCTGCGAGGTCGCGCTGCCGACGGCGGTCGCCGGCCCGGGACCCGACCCCGCCTACGTGCCGGCCGCCGACGTGCCCGTGGAGATCCGCGGCGCGGGGCAGGCCACGCGACAGGTCACCAACTTCGCCTCGCCTGACGCGTTCGACGGCGCGCAGGCGCTGATGTGCGTCGAGCTGCTGACCCCAGACGGCAACTGGTCGAGCTACCCGCCGCACAAGCACGACGACTCGCCCGAGTGCCCGGTGAACAACGAGGAGATCTACTACTTCCGCATCGGCAGGACCGGCGGGACCGCCTGCGCCGCCGAGGGCTTCGGCATGCACCGCACCTACGACGCCGGCGCGGGTCTCGACCAGAACGTGGCGGTGCGCGACGGGGACGTGTTCTTGATCCCGCGCGGCTATCACGGGCCGTGCGTGGCGGCGCCGGGCTACCCCATGTACTACCTCAACGTCCTGGCCGGCCCCGGCGGCGAGCGGTCGATGGCCTTCTGCGACGACCCGGCCCACCACTGGGTGCGCGAGACCTGGGAGGGCATGCCGCCCGACCCGCGCTGCCCCATGACCTCCGCGGAGGGCGTCGTAGGCGGGGACACGCCATGAGGACCGACATCGGCGTCGGCGTCGTCGGCTTCGGCTGGATGGGGCAGGCGCACAGCCGCTCGCTGCTGCGCGCGCCCACGCTGTTCCGCGGCTCCGCCTACCGGCCCCGCCTGGTGGTGTGCGCCGACAGCGATCCCGACCGGCGTGAGCAGGCGACGGGGGACTTCGGCTTCAGCGAGGCGACCGAGGACTGGCGCAAGGTCGTGGCGCACCCCGACGTGCGGGCAGTGTGGGTGACGGCGCCGAACATGCTGCACGTCGAGGTCGTCAGCGCAGCCGCCGCGGCCGGAAAGGCGGTCTTCTGCGAGAAGCCGGTGGGCGGCACGCCCGCGCAGACGGTGCGGGCCGAGGCGGCGTGCCGCGCGGCCGGCGTGCGCACCGGGGTTGGCTACAACTACCGCTGGGCGCCGCTGGTGCAGTACGCCCAGCGGCTGATCTCCGCCGGCGCGATCGGCGAGGTGGTCCACTACCGCGGCAGCTTCTTCTCGATGTACGGCGCCGACCCCCTGGGCCTGCTGTCCTGGCGGTTCCTGGTGGAGCAGGGCGGGCACGGCGCGTCCAGCGACCTCCTCAGCCACACCGTCGACCTTGCGACGTTCCTGGTCGGCCCCGTCGCCAGGGTGCTCGCGACCACCGCGACGTTCATCGCGGACCGGCCGCTGCCGCGCCCCGGCGCCGGAACCCACTACAGCCGCGGCGCTCCCGGCGACCCGACAGGAGCCGTCACCAACGAGGACTACATCGGCGCGCTCGCCGAGCTGGAGTCCGGCGCGCGGGCGACGTTCGAGGCCTGCCGCACGTTCACCGGCCCCGAGAGCCAGAACGCGTTCACCGTGTACGGCACCAAGGGCGGGATCAGCTGGAACCTCGAGGAGCTGAACGAGCTGCAGGTCTACCTTCCGGGCGCCGACCTGCACGCGGGCTGGACCACCGTCCACGGCGGCGACCGGTTCCCCTACCACGGGGCGTTCGCGCCCGGCGACGCCAACGGCATCGGGTTCGAGGACCTCATCGCCATCGAGGACCACGAGTTCTGCTCCGCGGTCGCCGACGACCGGCCGTTCCACCCGGGCTTCGACGACGCGGTGCGCTTCGTGTCCGTGCAGGACGCGCTGCTGCGGTCCGCCGCGTCCGGCTCGTGGCAGGACGTCATCGACCTCACGGAGCGCTGAGACGTGGAGACCATCCGACTGACCACCGCGGAGGCCCTTGTCCGCTACCTCGTCGCCCAGCGCACGCTGCTGGTCGACGGGCGCGAGGCGCCGCTGTTCCCCGCGGTGTTCGCCATCTTCGGTCACGGCAACGTCACCTCGCTGGGCGAGGCGCTGGCGCGGCACCGAGCCGGGCTGCCCGTCATTCGCGGGCAGAACGAGCAGGGCATGGCCCTGGCGGCGACCGCGTGGGCGAAGGCCACGCTGCGCCGGCAGGTCCCGGTCGCGACCAGCTCGATCGGGCCGGGTGCGCTGAACATGGTGACCGCGGCCGGCGTCGCGCACGCCAACCGCCTGCCGCTGCTGCTGCTGTCCGGCGACACGTTCGCCAGCCGGGTCCCCGACCCCGTGCTGCAGCAGGTCGAGCACTTCGACGACCCGTCCCGCACCGTCAACGACGCCTTCCGCGCGGTCACCAGGTGGTGGGACCGCATCACCAAGCCCGAGCAGCTGCTGAGCTCGCTGCCGCACGCCGTCGCGACGCTGCTCGACCCCGCGACCGCGGGACCGGCGTTCCTCGGACTGCCCCAGGACGTCCAGGCGGAGGCCTACGACTTCCCCGCCGCGTTCTTCGCGCCCGCGGTGCACCAGCCCGCGCGCCCCCGGCCCGACCGCGACCAGGTCGAGCGCGCCGTCGTCGCGCTGCGCCGAGCCCAGCGCCCGCTGCTGATCGCCGGAGGCGGCGTGCGCTACAGCGCGGCGGAGGGGGCGGTGGCCCTGTTCGCCGTCGACCACGGTGTACCCGTCGTGGAGACCGTCGCCGGCAGGGCCTCGCTCATCGCCGACGACGAGGCGCTGGTCGGCCCCATCGGCGTGACCGGCTGCGACCACGCCAACCGGCTGGCCGCCGAGGCCGATGTCGTCGTGGCGGTCGGCACCCGGCTGCAGGACTTCACCACCGGCAGCTGGACCGTGTTCGCCGACCCCGACCTGCAGATCGTGGCCGTGAACACCGCCCGCTACGACGCCACGAAGCACCGCGCGCTGCCGGTGGTCGCCGACGCCCGTGAGGCGCTGGTCGAGCTGGAGGCGGGCCTCGAGGGCTGGCGGGCGCCGGAGGCCTGGACCGACCGGGCCCGCCGGGAGCGCGCCGACTTCGCCGCGTTCGTCGCGGGCAACGTCGCCCCGGCCGACGGTGCGCCCACCTACGCGCAGGTCGTCGGCGCGGTCAACGCCGCGGCGGGTCCGGACGACTACGTGCTGACCGCCGCGGGTGGCCTGCCGGGCGAGCTGAACGTCAACTGGCGCACCCTGGGCACCAACACCTTCGACTGCGAGTACGGCTTCAGCTGCATGGGCTACGAGATCGCCGGCGGCTGGGGCGCCCGCATGGCGCGACCGGACGGCGAGGTGTTCGTCCTCGTCGGCGACGGCTCGTACCTGATGCTGTCGTCCGACCTGTACAGCTCGGTGCTGACGGCCGAGAAGATGATCGTGGTGCTGTGCGACAACGGCGGCTACGCGGTCATCGACCGGCTCCAGACCGGCAAGGGCGGCGAGGCGTTCAACAACCTGCTCGAGACCACCGACGTCGCCGTCGAGGCGACCGTCGACTTCGCGGCCAACGCGGCCAGCATGGGCTGCCTAGCCGAGGAGGTGGCCGACCTCGACGGGCTGGCCGACGCCCTGAAGCGCGCCAAGCGTGCGGATCGCACCACGGTGATCTGCCTGCGCACCGACCCCTGCGCGTGGACGTCGGGCGGCGCCTTCTGGGAGGTCGGCATCCCCGAGGTCAGCGACGTCGAGGCGGTGGCGGCCGCCCGCGCCGAGCAGGACGACGCCAAGCGGCGCCAGCGGGCCGGCTGGTGAGCGGGCCGGTGCGCG
>JACDBB010000214.1 GCA_013695145.1 Euzebyales bacterium | reverse complement strand
GCCACCGGGGCGTTTCGGGAGGCGAGCGCCAACCACGGTGACGACATGGGCCAGGGCTGGGGCGAGCACATCTTCGAGTCCCTCGAGAAGGGCAGCCAGCAGTACGAGTGGCTCGAGGAGGAGCTGGGCAGCCCGGAGTTCCGACGCGCCCGACTCACCGTCGTGATGATGCACGAGGCGGTGCACAGCGTCGGCGACAACGTGCTGACGCCGTTCACCGACCCGGTCCGCATCGAGGAGCGCGACGACGACGGCGCCCTGACCCGCATCCGTTACGAGTACCCGCGCGAGAACGATCAGCTCCGCGGCGACGTCAAGGTCCTCATGGAGCAAGCCGGTGTCGACCTGGTGTTCAACGGGCACTCGCATCTTTGGAACCGCTTCCACTCGGCGGCCGGCGTCGACTACATCGAGACTTCCAACGTGGGCAACAACTACGGGGCCTTCACCGAGCAGAGCGGGCGGAGCCGCTCCGTCCCGCCGCCACCGTGGGATGCCGACAACTACGTCGCCCAGGGCGACCCCGGTGGGCTGGAGCCGATCGTTCCGACCGTCGACCCTGTCCTGGACGCCAGCGGTCAGCCGCAGCCCTACATCGCGAGCAACGACCTGACGGCGTTCTCGATCCTGGACACCGGCGACGGCACCGTGACCAGCTACATCTACGACGTCCGCGAGCCCGATCAGCCGGCCCACGTGTTCGATCGCTTCTCGCTGTCCGACCCGGACGGCGAGGGTGGCCGGGGTGGCCGCAACCGGTGACTGGACCGGCCACCGGTCGAGCGGATCGAACCTCCAGACAGAAAGCCAGCCGTGGCGAAGCGAGGCGTCGGGTCAGGGTGTGCGCGACCCGTGGGCGTCGCCGACCGTCCGGGGACCCAGCCATGAGGCTTGAAGCAGGTCGAGCGCGGCCTGCGATGGCGAGCCCGGTCCGGCCCCGCTGAGCATGAGCAGGCGGTGTCCGGAGCCGTCGGGTACGTGCAGCATCTCGAAGGCCAGCTCCATCGCTCCGACGGTTGGGTGGTGGTAGTGCTTCGTGCCGTAGGCGCAGCTGCGCACGGGGTGGCGTGACCACAGGGCGGCGAACTCGGTGCTCCTCATCGACAGTTCGCCGACCAGCTCGGCCAGCCGGCGGTCGTCGGGGTGCTGGCCGGCGACGAGGCGGAGCGAGGCGACCGCGCGCCGGGCCTCCTCCTGCCAGCGGCTGTGCAGCTCCCGGGTGTGAGGGTCCAGGAACAGCATGCGCGTGGTGTTGGGCCGGTCGCGGGTCGTGAGGGAGCGTCGATGTCGAGGTGGCCGGCCATCAGGGCGTGGCCGAGCGTGTTCCACGCGAGCACGTCGTTGCGGCGGTCGAGCGCGAGCACCGGGGCGCCGGTGATGGCTGACACCAGTCGCCGGGTTCCGACGCGGGCCATCTCGGGACGGCGGGCCGAGCGGCGCTGGCGGGCCGCCGGGCGGGCGAGGTTGCGCAGGTGCAGTCGCTCGTCCTCGTTCAGGCGCAGCGCCCGCGCGACGGCTTCGAGCACGCTGTCCGAGGCGTTGTTGCTCTGGCCCTGCTCCAACCGCGTGTAGTAGGTCGGGCTGATCCCGGCCAGCTGAGCCAGCTCCTCCCGGCGCAGCCCCGGCACGCGGCGTGCGCCGTAAGACACGAGGCCGACGTCCTCCGGGCGCAGTCGGGCTCGGCGCGTGCGCAGGAAGTCCCCGAGGTCGCTCGACGTGCCCATCCGCCTAGTCTCCCCCGCTGTCTGAGTTGCTGCACCTTGGCGAACCTGACCCTGTCGGTGCCAGGCGGGAGGCAGCCAGCACCGCGGCGCCTACTCCGGACAGGGGGCTGGACTGGGTGGACCCATCGGCGCAGGCTGCTCGCGTCGGACCCGCATTCCAAGAAGGAGCCAGTCGTGGACCTGCGCCTGACCGGCAACGTCGTCCTCATCACCGGAGCCTCGGCCGGCATCGGCGAAGCGACGCTGCGGCTGCTCGCTGCAGAAGGCGCCGAGGTGGTCGGCGTCGCTCGCTCCGCGAGCGGCCTCACCGACGTCGGCCCCCGCGTAACGGGCATCGACGCCGACGTGGCCGACGCCGGCACCGCCTCGCGGGTGGTCGACGAGGTCATTGGCCGCCACGGGCGTCTGGACGGGCTGGTCAACAACGTCGGGGCCCTGCATTCCCGCGCGGGCTTCCTCGAGGTCAGCGACGACCAGTGGCACGCCACGTTCGAGGTGAACTTCCACTCCGCCGTGCGGATGACCCGCGCCGCCCTGCCCATCCTGCTCCAGCGGGGGGGCAGCGTGGTGCACGTCGCCAGCGAGGCCGCGCGCTTCCCCGACATCGCCCTCGTGGACTACGCGGCGAGCAAGACCGCCGTTCTGTCGCTGTCCAAGACCCTCGCAGCGGAGTTCGGGCCACGCGGTGTGCGGTCCAACGTCGTCTCGCCCGGCCCCACCCGCACCCGCCTGTGGGAGGAGCCCGGCGGCTTCACGGACCAGCTGTCAGCCCAGTTCGGCCTGCCCGCCGAGCAGGCCGTCGACCACTTCGTTCGCGAGGTGCGCCGGCTGCCGACCGGGAGAATCGGCATGCCCGACGACGTCGCCCGCGTGATCGCCTACCTGCTGTCTCCGCTGTCCGCCCAGGTCACCGGCGCCGAATGGGCCGTCGACGGCGGTGCCCTGCGCCAGATCTGACCGGCTCTGACCTGCCGTGACCGTCATCGGGCGTGCGCCAGCGCCGCCAGCGCGACGATCCGTCCCGCCCGCCCCCTACGATGTGCGCCATGACTGACGACGGTCGCCGCGCCACTTCCGCTCTCACCCGCACCCGCCGGCGGGCGCTCCCCTCTGGCCTGCGCCGCGCCATGGCCAG
>JACDBB010000178.1 GCA_013695145.1 Euzebyales bacterium | reverse complement strand
GCCCTCGGCGGCGTCCTCACCGGCGAAGGCGAGTGCCTGCGCGGTGAACTCGCGGTCCACGGCCGTGGCGTGGTCGACCTCGAAGCTGCCGGTGAGCAGCCGCTTGGTCAGCGCGAGCGCCTGGGTGGGCCCTGCGGCCAGGCGCGCAGCCAGCGCGGCGGCCTCGGCGTCCACCTCGTCGTCTGGCACGACACGCGTCACCAGGCCCAGTCGCTGCGCGTCCGCGGCCGCGACGGTCTCGCCGAGCAGGCACAGCTCCTTCGCGGCGCGCAGCCCCACCAGCCTCGGCAGGAGGTACGTGGTCCCGTAGTCCGGCACGAGCCCGCGACGGACGAACGCGACGGTGAACGTCGCCCCCTCGCCCGCGATGACGAGGTCGCAGGCGAGTGCCAGCGCGAAGCCGGCGCCCGCGCAGGGGCCCCTGACCGCAGCCACCAGCGGCGTCTCGACGTCGACGATCGCCATGGCCAGCGCCATCGAGGCCGCCCGCATGCGCTGGCGGTTCACCGCGGGCGTCGAGGCTCCGCCCGCAGCCTCGGCCAGGGCCCGCACGTCCGCCCCCGCGCAGAAGCCGCGCCCCGCTCCTGTGAGCACGATCGCCCGTACCTCGGGGTCCCGGTCCAGCCGCGGGAGGCTGGAGAGCAGGGCGGCGGTGAGCGCCGCGTCCAGCGCGTTGATGGCCTCCGGCCGGTGCAGCTGGAGCGTGGCGACCGTCCCGTCGCGGGACTCGCGCAGCACGTCGTCCATGTCAGCGCTCCTCGTCCGACCGCCGACCGGTCGTGGCGCCGCCGCCGACGGCAACCAATCGGTCACGCGGGGCGTCCAACCAGACAGACTTCCCGGCTCGCGGCCGCGCACGGAAAGGGCGACGGCCCGGAGCCGAGAAGAGCACGGCAAGCCGAGTATACGAATGGACGTTCCCCCCGGTCGGGAACCACGCGAGGGTTTTGGCTCGTTGTGATTCCCATCGCCACCGAGTGGCCGACAGGGCACCGGCTGGGGACGTGCGCACCGAAAGGAGGCGAAGTGGGCGACACCGAGTGGCACCTCGACGCCGCCTGCCGCACCGCGGACATGGAGCGGTTCTACTCGGGCGAGGATGCCGACACCCGCTACGCACTCGGGCTCTGCGCGCGGTGCGAGGTGCGGCTTGAGTGTCTCGAGACCGCCATGGCGGCTCGGGAGGCGTTCGGCGTCTGGGGCGGTACCACCGAGCGCGAGCGACGGCGCGTCTTCCGCACCGAGCGGCGTCGACGACGCCAGGACACCCACGCCGCCTGAGCCGCGGCGATCCCGACACGGTGTCGGAGCCGCCCCCGCCCCGACACGTTGTCGATCTGACAGCGCTCAACGCAGGAATCCCGACACGGTGTCGGAACGGCCCGCCTGAGCCGACACGTTGTCGATCTGACAGCGCTCAGCGCAGGAATCCCGACACGGTGTCGGAGCGGCCGGCCTGAGCCGTCACGGTCGCGGCTCCCGCAGCGCGTCGAGCACCTGCTCGGCGTCGACTCCGCCCGCGCCCTTGAACCGCGCGAGCCGCCCGTACACCTCGGCGGCCGCGCGGTGGAACCCGTCAGGGAGCCCCGCCGCGGTGAACGCGTCGGCGATCTCGTCCATCTCGCCGCTGAAGCGCCAGGCCTTGGGCGCCGTGCGGGCCGCCGTGCTCGCCGAGCGCCCCGAGAGCTCCGGGAGTGAGCGGTCCCACTCGTCGAGCAGCGCCGCCTCGACCCCGTTCGCCCCCGCCAGCGCGCGGACCGCCAGCAGCAAAGCGGCGGAACCCTTCGTCCATGCGGCGTACGCGGCCTTCAGCGCCGAGGCCGCCGTCGGGCCACCGCTGAGCGGGATCGCTTCCAGCGGTCCGCCGGCGAACCACGCGGCGACCGCGTCGGCCTGTGCGCCGGACAGGTACAGGCGCGTGGTGCCCGGCTGCCACGCGGGTGGCCCGACGATGCCCCCGTCGGTGTAGCTCGCGCCTGCCGCCGTCACCGCGTCCCCCACGCGCTCAGCCGTCGCGGGCGAGACGGCGTTGACGTCGACATAGATCCCGGCGAAGCCCTCGCTGGCGACCGCCTCGGCGACCTGCGTCGCCGCGTGCGGCGGGCAGACCGACAGCACCGCGTCCGCGGCGCCAAGGGCGTCGGCCAGTCGCCCGGCGTCCTCCAGGCCGACCTCGCCGGCGCGTGCGCGGGTCGCGGCGCTGCGCCCCTCGCCCACCCACACGACCGTCGCGCCGGCGGCGACCGCGGCCGCGCCCACCGACGCGCCCATGGCACCGGGGTGCAGCAGCGCGATGGTGACGCCCATGCGGTTCTCCTCCTGCTGGATCGTCGTGCCGACCACCGCGAGGCTACGCTCCCGCCTCACAGCGAGCACCGAGCACCGAGGAGAGCGCCCGTGATCACCGCAATCGCACTGCTGCACGTCGAGGTCGCCGCGATCCCGGAGACCGCGCAGGCGATCGCCGACATCGACCAGGTCAGCGAGGTGTACTCGGTGACCGGCGACTGGGAGCTCGTGGCGATGGTGCGTGTCCGCGAGCACGACGAGATCGCCGATGTGGTCACCGGGCGGATCGCCAAGGTCCCCGGCGTGTCGGGCACGCACACGATGATCGCGTTCCGCGCCTACTCCACCGGGGACCTTGACCGGCTGTGGGGCGTCGGCTTCGAGGACGCCGAGGGTGTCTGACCGGGAGCCGCTCCTGCTGTCCTGGAGCGGCGGCAAGGACTGCGCGATGGCGCTGCTGGCGCTGCGCGACGATCCGACTGTGGAGGTCACCGGCCTGCTGACCACAGTCACCAACGGCTACGAGCGCGTCAGCATGCACGGCGTCCGGCGCACCCTGCTCGCCGCGCAGGCCGCGGCCGTCGGGCTGCCGGTGCAGACGGTGCATCTGCAACCGGCGTCGAGCAACGACGCGTACGAGGCGGCGATGGGGGCGGCCATGGCCGCAGCGCGGGAACGGGGCGTCCGCCGTGTCGCGTTCGGCGACCTCTTCCTGGCCGACGTCCGCGCGTACCGCGAGGCCAACCTCGCGGCGGCCGGCATGCGGGCGTGCTTTCCCCTGTGGGGGCGGGACACGGCCGAGCTGATGGCGGACGCGTTCGAGCTGGGGATCCGCGCCACCGTGGTGTGCGTCGACACCGAGCAGCTGGATCCGGCGTTCCTCGGCCGCGAGCTCGACGACGCCTTCCTCGCCGACCTGCCCTCCGGTGTCGACCCCTGCGGCGAGAACGGCGAGTTCCACACCTTCGTCCACGACGGCCCCGGCTTCGCCGCGCCTGTTGCGGTCAGGCTCGGCGAGCGCCGCGAGGACGGTCGCTTCCATTTCCAGGACCTGCTGCCGGCCTGAACCGCGGAGCCCGCAGCGCGCTCACAATCGCCAGGTCACCTGTGCTGTTGCGCCTGGGACACCGCGACCCAGCGCTGCAGGACCGCGGCGGCCACGCCCGAGTCGATCGCCTCGGCGGCAGCTTGCAGGGCCTCGTCCCACGTCGCGCAGCGGTCCGCGGCGATCAGGGCGGCGGCGGCGCCCAGCACCACGATGTCGCGGGGCGGGCCATGCTCCCCCGCGAGGATCGCGTCGGCGATGCGACGGTTGTCATCCACGTCACCGCCCCGGAGCTGCTCGAGCGTCGCCGGCGGCAGGCCATGCGCCCGCGGGTCGAAGGTCTGCTCATCCACCTCGGCGCCACGGACCTCCCAGACCTGCGACGGGCCGGTGGTCGTGAGCTCGTCCAGACCGTCGGCGCCGTGGAACACCAGCGTGTGCGACGTACCAAGGCGCGCCAGGACCCGCGCCATCCTGGGCGCCATCGTGGCGTCGGACACCCCGATGGTCTGATGGGTCGCGCCTGCGGGGTTGGTGAGCGGGCCGAGGAAGTTGAACACGGTCGGCACGCCCAGCTCGCGCCGCGCGGGCATCGCGTGGCGCATCGCCGGGTGGAAGGTCGGCGCGAAGCAGAACCCGATGCCGACCTCGGCGATGCACGCCTCGACGCCTGCGGGCGGCAGGTCGATGACCACCCCCCACGCCTCGAGGAGGTCGGCCGACCCGCAGCGGCCGCTGGCGGCGCGGTTGCCGTGCTTGGCGACGCGGGCGCCCGCCCCCGCCGCCACCAGGGCCGCTACGGTCGACACGTTGAACGTGCCCGAGCGATCACCACCCGTGCCGCAGGTGTCGACCACGGGGCCGTCGACGCGCACCGGCTGGGCGAACGCGCGCATGGTGCGCACGAGACCGGCGATCTCCTCGGCGGTCTCGCCCTTCATGCGCAGCCCGACGACGAAGCCGGCGACCTGGGCCGATGTGGCCTCGCCCTCCATGATCGCGGCCATCGCGGCGGCCGCGGTCTCGTCGGGCAGGTCCTCGCCCCGCAGCAGCCGGCCGAGGAGGTCGGGCCACGCGAACCCCGCGGTCCTCACGGACCGGCTCCCGCGACGCTGCCGCCCGCGGCGTCGCCGAGGGCGGCGGTCTCCCGCGCACCGCTCGGCAGGTCCAGCAGGGAGGGGGTCGGGTCACCACCGACGCGCGGCAGCGCCGGCACTCCCCGCCCCTCGACGAGCGACGTGACCACCTCGGCGAGGTCGAACGGGTCGACGGGCTTGACGACGTAGGCGTCGGCCTGCGACCAGTTGGACAGCCACTTGTCCTGGTCACGCGCCAACAGCAGCACGACCGGCGGCATGTCAAGTCCCATCTGGCCGCGGGCCTTGATCTCGCGGGCGAGGAAGAACCCTCCGGTCGGGGCGGTGTCGTTGTCGCCGATGACGATGTCCCACGGCCCCTCGTCGTCAACCTGCTGCAAGGCTCGCTGCGGCGTGGCGACCTCGGTGACGAGCAGGTCATCCCGGCCGATGAGCGCGGTCGTCACCTGCGCCCGGACACGCGCGTCGCCGGACACGAGCAGGATCTTCACGGGGGCGCTCCTTGCCAGGCGGTCAGGTCCCGATGATGCCATCGGCCCGGCAGGCGGGCGAACCGCGGCGCGGCGCGGGAGTTGACGGTCCTGCCCCGCCTCCTATGCTGGAGGGCGACTAAGGGTAGCCAAAGGAGAGCACGTGGCCGTGACCGCCGAGCCGTTGCCGTTCCGGCAGACACCACAGCGCACGGCCGTCCTGGAGGCCGTTCGGCACGCCGACGACCACCCCACCGCGCTCGAGATCTACCGCCGCGTGCGGGCTGTGCGGTCGGGGATCGGCTTCGCGACGGTGTACCGGGCGCTCAACCTGCTCGTCGAGCACGGTGAGATCCTGGAGCTGCAGGTCGGCGAGGACACGGCCGCGCGCTACGACGGCAACGTGGCCAGCCACGACCACATCCGCTGCACGGCCTGCGGCGCGATCGGCGACGTGCACCTCGATCTGGAGCCCGCCGCGTCACGTCGGGTGGCGGCGGCGACGGGCTACGCCGTCGACGGCTACGAGCTGACCTTCCTGGGGCGCTGTCCGGGCTGCGCCTGAAAGCACCCGCGCACGCTGCGGTCGCCCCGGGTCGGTGACCTGGCCCGGGTGGTCTTGACTCGCTCCAGAAAGTGCGCGACGCTTCCTGCGTGGCTTCTGGCCTTGTCGACGCGGACGCCGCCGCGGTGGAGGCTCTGCGCGCGGCGGGGCTGCGCGTGACCGCCCCGCGCCGAGCCGTCCTGGCCTGGCTGGGCGAGCACCCGCACTCCACCGCCCGCGCCACCGCTGCGGCGGTGCGCGAGCCGCTGGGGACGGTGTCGACACAGGCGGTCTACAACGTGCTCGACGCGTGCACCGCGGCGGGCCTGCTGCGTCGCATCGAGCCGGCCGGGCATCCGGCCCGGTTCGAGCGTCGCGTCGGCGACAACCACCATCACGTGGTGTGCCGTCGGTGCGGCCACACGGCTGACATCGACTGCGTGGTCGGAGCCCGCCCCTGCCTCGAGCCTTCCGACGACCACGACTTCACGCTGGACGAGGCCGAAGTGGTGTTCTGGGGCCTGTGCCCCGACTGTGTATCCGCGGGGCTCCCGCGGACGGATTCCCATCAACAGGAGATACGGCAGTGACGCAGACCCCTCCCGAGCCGACAACGACCGATGCCGGCATTCCCGTCGAGAGCGACGAACACTCGCTCACCGTCGGAGCCGACGGACCGATCCTCCTTCAGGATCACTATCTCATCGAACAGATGGCGCAGTTCAACCGTGAGCGCATCCCCGAGCGCCAGCCGCACGCCAAGGGTGGCGGCGCCTTCGGCCGGTTCGAGGTGACCAACGACGTCAGCGCCTACACCAAGGCCGCGGTGTTCCAGCCGGGCACCACCACCGACGTACTGATCCGGTTCTCCACCGTCGCCGGCGAGCGCGGCAGCCCCGACACGTGGCGCGACCCGCGCGGCTTCGCCCTGAAGTTCTATACGACCGAGGGCAACTACGACATGGTCGGCAACAACACGCCGGTGTTCTTCGTCAAGGACCCGATGAAGTTCCAGCACTTCATCCGCTCGCAGAAGCGCCGTGCCGACAACCACCTGCGCGACCACGATATGCAGTGGGATTTCTGGACGCTGTCGCCGGAGTCCGCCCACCAGGTGACCTGGCTGATGGGTGACCGCGGGATCCCGCGCACCTGGCGGCACATGAACGGCTACAGCTCGCACACCTACATGTGGGTGAACGCGCAGGGAGAGAAGTCCTGGGTGAAGTACCACTTCAAGACCGACCAGGGCGTCGAGTGCTTCACGCAGGACGAGGCCGACCAGATGGCCGCAGTGGACACCGACTATCACACCCGCGACCTGTACGAGCACATCAGGGACGGGGCCTTCCCGAGCTGGACCCTCAAGATGCAGATCATGCCGTTCGAGGACGCGAAGACGTACCGTTTCAACCCGTTCGACCTGACCAAGGTGTGGCCGCATGGCGACTACCCGCTCATCGAGGTCGGCCGCATGACGCTGGACCGCAACCCGAGCGACTACCACACCGAGATCGAGCAGGCTGCCTTCGAACCCAACAACCTCGTGCGCGGAATCGGCCCCAGCCCGGACCGGATGCTGCTGGCCAGGATCTTCGCCTACGCAGATGCCCACCGCGCCCGGATGGGCGTGAACTACAAGCAGATCCCGGTGAACGCGCCGAAGTCGCCTGTGCACAGCTACAGCAAGGACGGCGTGATGCGGGTCAACAACGTCTCGGACCCCGTGTACGCGCCGAACTCCTATGGCGGTCCGCAGGCCGACACCGCCCGGTACGGCGAACCGGCGGGCTGGCACGCCGACGGAGACATGGTGCGCGCGGCGTACGTGGAGCACGCCGAGGACGACGACTGGGGCCAGGCCGGCACCATGGTCCGCGAGGTGCTGGACGACGCCGCGCGTGAGCGGCTGGTCAACAACATCGTGGGCCACCTGCTCAACGGCGTGACCGAGCCGGTCCTGCAGCGCGCCTTCGAGTACTGGCGCAACGTCGACAAGCGCCTCGGCGACAAGGTCGAAGCCGGTGTGCGTGCCAAGGCCAGCGAGAAGGACCCGAAGGCGGCTGAGCAGGCCAACCCTGCGCGAGAGGCGATGCAGGCCAAGGCGTAGAGCACCGCTGCACGACTTCCACGTCCGAACACCCCGGTGGGGCGGTCCG
>JACDBB010000162.1 GCA_013695145.1 Euzebyales bacterium | reverse complement strand
GCGAGGCCGCGAACGCCGTCGCCCTGTCCGGTTTCCAGCGGCTGCGCTACGTCGTGCTGCCCCAGGCGCTGCGCATCGCCGTGCCGCCGGTGGCCAACCAGTACCTGAACCTCACGAAGAACTCCTCCCTGGCGGTGTTCGTGGGGTACTTCGAACTGACGCGCATCACCGGTCAGATCATCGCCAACGGCAACCCCGCACCGCAGTCGATCGCGGTGCTGATGGCGTGCTACCTGGCGCTGTCGCTGGCCATCTCGGCGGTGGCGAACCTGTTCAACCGCAGCCTCGCCCTGAAGGGACGCACATGAGCGGCGGCCCGACCGACGTCGCGACGCTCGAGCCGACCTCCGCGCCGGAGCCGTCCCCGCCGCCCGCCCGCCGGGTCACACCTCGCGAATGGGTGCGCGAGAACCTGTTCAGCACCTGGTACAACTCGCTGCTGACGGTGGTGTTCGGCGCGCTCATCGTCTGGGTGATCTTCGGCGTCGCGCGCTTCGTGTTCGTCACCGCCCAGTGGGAGATCGTCCGCGTCAACCTGACCAACTTCATGGTCGGGCGGCTGTCCCGCGACCTGCTGCCGCGCGTGTGGGGGGGCGTCGGCGTGCTCGCGCTGACGATCGGCCTGCTGACCGGCCTCAGCCCGGTCTCCGGCGGCTGGCGCGAGCGGGTCGGCAACCTCCGGCGCGCTGGTCCGCTGGTGTTCCTGGTCGTCGTGTTCCTGTCGCTGGCCGGGACCGCGACGCCGTGGTTCCTGACGCTCGGCACGGTGGCCGTGGCGGTCGCGGGCTACGGGTGCGCGCGCTTCCTGCCGGCCGTGATCGCGCGCCGGGCGGGAATGGTGGGCGTCGTCGGCGTGATCGCCAGCTACCTGGTCGTCAGCGGCGGGGCCGGCCCGAGCTACGCGGCGTTCGGCGGCCTGCTGCTGACGCTGTTCCTCGCGCTCGGTGGGATCGTGCTGTCGTTCCCGTTCGGCCTGCTGCTCGGGCTGGGGCGGCGCTCGACGTTCCCCGCGGTCCGGGTGGTCTGCGTGGGGTACATCGAGCTGATCCGCGGCGTGCCGCTGATCACCCTGCTGTTCATGTCGGGCTTCGCGCTCGGGTTCTTCCTCCCGCCGGGGATGTCGCGCCCCGAGCTGGTGACCCGCGCCCTGGTCGCGCTGGTGCTGTTCACCGCGGCCTACGTCGCCGAGATCGTGCGCGGCGGCCTCCAGGGGGTGCCGGCTGGCCAGACCGAGGCCGCGCAGGCGATCGGCCTGTCGCCGCTGAGGACGACGTACCTGATCGTCCTGCCGCAGGCGCTGCGCAACGTGATCCCCGCGCTGGTGGGTCAGTTCATCAGCCTGTTCAAGGACACGTCGCTGGTGACGTTCCTCGGCCTGCTCGAGCTGCTCGGCGTGGCGCAGGTCATCCTCGAGCAGCCGGACTTCCGCGGGGCGGGGCTGCAGACCGAGACGCTGATGTTCGCCTCGCTCATCTACTGGAGCTGGTGCTACTCGATGAGCCGTGCCAGCCAACGGCTCGAGACGCGACTGGGAGTGGGAGAGCGATGACCGACGTGACCACCGGCGGGGACGACACGGCCCGCGACGGGGTGCCCGCCGACGCGACGGCCGCCAAGGGCGACAAGATGATCTCCCTGGAGCACGTCGACAAGTTCTTCGGCGGCTTCCAGGCGCTGACGGACATCAACATGAACGTCGGCCTCCAGGAGGTCGTCGTGGTCATCGGGCCCTCCGGCTCGGGCAAGTCGACGCTCATCCGCTGCGTCAACCGCCTCGAGAAGCACGACAGCGGCAGGATCGTCGTCGACGGCGTCGAGATGAGCGACGACCTGCGCAGCATCCAGGAGATCCGCAAGGAGACCGGGATGGTGTTCCAGCAGTTCAACCTGTTCCCGCACATGACCGTGCTGGAGAACGTGACCCTCGGCCCCCGGCAGGTGCGGCGCTGGAACAAGGCCAAGGCCGACGAGGTCGCGATGAAGATGCTGGAGCGGGTCCGCATCCCCGAGCAGGCCGACAAGTACCCCGGCCAGCTGTCCGGCGGGCAGCAGCAACGGGTCGCGATCGCGCGCGCGCTGGCCATGCAGCCCAAGTCCATGCTGTTCGACGAGCCCACCTCGGCCCTTGACCCCGAGATGATCAAGGAGGTCCTCGACACCATGGAGGACCTGGCCGAGTCGGGCATGACCATGGTCGTGGTCACCCACGAGATGGGCTTCGCCAGGGCCGTGGCCGACCGGGTCGTGTTCATGGCCGACGGCCAGATCGTCGAGGTCGGCACGCCGGAGCACTTCTTCACCGACCCGCAGGAGGAGCGCACGAAGCTGTTCCTGTCCCAGATCCTGTAGCCGCGAACCTCACGTTGCCGCGGTCACACGGCCGAGGCGGATGTGGGCGGCGTGTCGATCTCGGCCGCCTTGGTTCGTCGAGATCATGCGCAGGCGGAAGGACCGCCCGTGGGCACGAGGAGGATGAGATGCAGTACATGCTCTTGCTGTACGGCGACGAGTCGGGTTGGGCAGCGATGAACGAGGAGGAGACGGCCGCCGTCTTCGCCGAGTACGGGAAGCTCGACGAGTTCTTCAAGTCCAGGGGATCAGAGGTCCAGGGCGCGGAGCTGCAGCCCACGTCGACGGCCACCACGCTGCGGGTCCGCGACGGCGAGACGCTCGTGACCGACGGGCCCTTCGCCGAGACCAAGGAGCAGCTCGGGGGCTACTTCGTTGTCGATTGCGCATCGCTCGACGAGGCGCTGGAGGTCGCCGCACGCATACCGGCCGCCAAGGACGGCAGCATCGAGGTCCGCCCGGTCATGCAGCGTTGACGGCGGGCATCGCCGGGCTGCTTGCCCGGCTCCACCGCCACGAGTGGGGCCGGGCGGTCGCCTCGCTCGCGCGGGCGTTCGGCGATCCCGGCCTTGCCGAGGAGATGGTGCAGGAGGCCTACGCGGCGGCGCTGGCGCGCTGGCCTGAGGAGGGCGTCCCCGACCGGCCCGCCGCGTGGCTGCACACTGTTGCCCGCAACCGGGCGGTGGACCGGCTCCGGCGTGATCGCCGCTACACCGAGCGGCTGGCGGAGCTGGAGCGTGATGCGTCCAGCACGGTGGCCGAGGTCCCGTCCGACAAAGAGCTGCTCGACGACGAGCTGGCGATGCTGTGCGCCTGCTGCCACCCGGCGTTGGCGATGCCGGCCAGGGTCGCACTGACGCTGCGGCTGGTGGCCGGTCTCGGGACCGCGGAGATCGCCAGGGCGTTCCTCGTGCCGGAGCCGACCATGGCCCAGCGCCTGGTGCGGGCCAAGCGGAAGCTGCGCGACGCCGGCATCCCGATCGAGGTGCCCCCGCCCGAGCGTCTCGGTGAGCGGCTCGACGGCGTCCTGGCTGTGCTCTACCTCACGTTCAACGCCGGCTACTCGTCGCCTGCCGCACCGCCGGCGGGCAGCGCGGATGTCGCCAGGGAAGCGATCCGCCTTGCCAGGCTGCTGCTGCGCCTCGTGCCCCGTGAGCCGGAGGCGGCGGGGCTGCTCGCGCTGATGCTCCTTCAGCACGCGCGGCGAGCCGCACGCACCGACGCGACGGGCCGCCTGGTCCTGCTGGAGGACCAGGACCGCAGCCGCTGGGACCGGCGCGCGATCGCTGAGGGCGTCGCGCTGGTCGATCAGGCGCTGCGCCACGGCGCCGGCCCCTACCGGCTTCAGGCGGCGGTCGCCGCCGTGCACGCGACCGCCGCGACGGCCGCCGGCACGGACTGGGAGCGCATCTTGGCGCTGTACACCGAGCTGCTCGCGGTGCAGCCGTCTCCCGTGGTCGCCCTGAACCGGGCGGTCGCCGTCGCGATGGTCCACGGACCGCAGGCCGGCCTGGCCGCCGTCGACGACCTTGCGGCGGACGGCCGGCTGGACGGCTATCACCTCCTGCACGCGGCCCGCGCCGACTTGCTGCGGCGCCTCGGTCGCCGGCGGGAGGCGGCGCGCAGCTACGCCCGCGCCCTCGGCACCACGACCGACGAGGCGGAGCGTCGCTTCCTCAAGGAGCGACTCGCGGAGGTCGAGGAGCGCACGGGGCGCGCCCGGACGCGGGGACGGGGGCGGTGGGGCGCCGGATATGATCGGGTGACGAACCCCCGGGAGCCACTCGGGGGTTGCGCATGTCGAGAGGACGACCCGTGACGAGCACCGCCAGCGGCACCGACCGGTCCCTGCCCGAGGCCCTCGAGGCCATCAGCCCCGTTCGGCGCGTGCCCGCCGACGCCGACACCACGGCCGGCGAGCACGACACGACGATGGAGACGATCGTCGAGCTGTGCAAGCGGCGCGGCATCATCTTCCCGTCGAGCGAGATCTACGGCGGCCTGCGGGGCGCGTGGGACTACGGGCCGCTCGGCGCGGCCCTGCGCGACAACGTCCGGGCGGCCTGGAAGCGGCACACCATCCAGCTGCGCGACGACGTGGTCCAGCTGGAGAGCTCCATCCTCATGAGCCCGCGCGTCTGGGAGGCGTCCGGGCACGTCGAGGGGTTCACCGACCCGGTCGTGGAGTGCCGGTCCTGCAACGCGCGCTACCGGGCCGACCAGATGGACACCAACGCCGCCGGCGAGGAGTACTGCCCCAAGTGCGGCGGCAAGGAGTTCTCCGAGCCGCGCGAGTTCAACCTGATGTTCCGCACGTTCGTCGGTCCCACGCAGGACACCAGCACCCAGGTCTGGCTGCGCCCCGAGACCGCGCAGGGGATGTTCGTCGACTTCGCCCACGTCCAGCTGACCAGCCGCCAGAAGGTGCCCTTCGGGATCGCGCAGGTCGGCAAGAGCTTTCGCAACGAGGTCACGCCGCGCAACTTCATCTTCCGCGTCCGCGAGCTCGAGCAGATGGAGATGGAGTTCTTCGTCCGCCCCGGCACCGACGAGGCGTGGCACGACTACTGGATCACCACCCGCTGGAACTGGTACATGCGGCTGGGGATGCGGCCGGAGAACCTGCGCGTCCGGGACCACGCCACCGACGAGCTCAGCCACTACTCCAAGGCGACCGTCGACGTCGAGTACCGCTTCCCGTTCGCCTGGAGCGAGCTGGAGGGCATCGCCAACCGCGGCGACTTCGACCTGCGCCAGCACGCCGAGCACAGCGGCAAACAGCTGTCCTACTTCGATCCCGACCTCGACGAGCGCTACCTGCCCTACGTGGTCGAGCCCGCACTCGGCGTGGATCGCTGCGCGCTGGCGTTCCTGGTCGACGCCTACCGCGCCGAGGATGCGCCCACCGCCGCGGGCAAGGTCGAGCGGCGCACCGTGCTGCGGCTGCACCACGCTCTGGCGCCCGTGAAGGTGGCGGTCCTGCCGCTGTCGCGCAACGACAAGCTGGTGCCCGCCGCGCGCGAGGTGGGCGGCCTGCTCAGGCCGCGCTGGGCCACCCAGTACGACGACGCCGGCTCGATCGGCAAGCGCTACCGCCGCCAGGACGAGGTCGGCACCCCGTTCTGCGTGACCGTGGACTTCCAGACCGTCGAGGACGACCGCGCTGTCACCGTCCGCGACCGCGACTCGATGGCGCAGGAGCGCGTCGGCATCGACCGGCTGCCCGCCTACCTGGCCGAGCGCCTCGACCTGTAGCCCGCACCGGGTCAGGGCAGGCGCCAGTCGATGGGCTCGGCGCCCTGCTCGGTCAGCAGCTGGTTGGCGCGGCTGAACGGGCGGGAGCCGAAGAAGCCCCGCGAGGCCGACAGCGGGCTGGGGTGGGGGCTCTCGACGACCGGGACGCCGCCGAGGAGCGGCTTGAGGTTGCGGGCGTCGCTGCCCCACAGGATCGCGACGAGAGGACGGCGGCGGGCGGCCAGGGCTACGATCGCGCGCTCGGTGACGGCCTCCCAGCCCTTGCCGCGGTGGGACGCCGAGGCGCCGGGGCGCACGGTCAGGCAGCGGTTGAGCAGCATCACCCCCTGCTGGGTCCAGGGCGTCAGGTCGCCGTTCGACGGCGAGGGATGCCCGAGATCGTCGGCGTACTCGCGGAAGATGTTGGCCAGGCTCGGCGGCAACGGTCGCACGTCGGCCGCGACAGAGAAGCACAGGCCGATCGGATGCCCCGGCGTCGGGTAGGGGTCCTGGCCCACCAGCAGCGCCCGCACGGCCTCGAACGGCTGGGCGAACGCCGCCAGGACGCGGTCGGGCGCAGGCAGGAACGTGCGACCGGCGGCCAGCTCGGCGCGGAGGAAGTCGCCCATGGCCGCGACCCGATCGCGCACCGGGTCGAGCGCCTCGGCCCATCCGTGTCCGACCGCGTCCTCGAGCTGTCGAGTCATCGCCGCAGACGCTACGCCACCCCACCCCACCGGGGCGGTGGGGTTGAGGCCGCCCCGACCGCTCAGTGCCAGCCGCCCCAGCGGCCCCGCCCGTAGGGGTCGGGCGGCGCGTCCGGATCACGTAGTCGGATCGTCCCGGCGGGCGCGCCGGCCCGCAGGTCCGAGACCTCCTCGGTGATGCGCTGGGTCCGCACCAGCAGCTCGGCCACGGCCTTCGCCGCCCAGGCGGTCAGCCGCAGCATCGCGCCGCCGATGAACACCAGCACCCATGCGAGCACCGCGAAGCCCAGCTGCCCGTCGCGGAACAGGAGGCCACCCGCGATGACCCCGGCCACCCCCACGGCGTAGACCAGCGCGTCGGCGACGCGGGCGGCGGTGTACAGCTCGCTCGGCTTGACGGATTCCACGTCGTGACCCCTCCACAGCCGGCGCAGTGGGCGGGTCGCCGGCGCCCGCCAGTGTAGGGCGGCGGCGGCGTCCCCCGGATCGGGGTCACGGTCGCTACGATCGGTGTCGTGGCCAAGCGATCCAGTCAGCGAGCGTTCCGCGAACGCGCCGAGGAGCTCGAGCGGTCGAGCCTGTCGACGTGGGCGACGCTGGCCGCCGAGACCAAGGGCAGGGACCGCTCCGAGGAGCCCGACCCGCTGCGCACGGCCTTCGCCGACGACCTCGACCGCCTCCAGGCGACGGCGGCGTTCCGCGCGCTGGCCGGCAAGAGCGCGCGCCTGCCCGCTCGGCTGCGACGGACCAGGCTGCTTGAGACCCTCGACGTGGCGCGGGTGGCGTGCGCCCTCGGGCGGGCGCTGCAGCTCAACCCCGACCTCGTCGAGGCGATCGCGACTGGCCACGCGCTCGGATCGCCGCCCTTCGGCGACGCCGGCGGCGAGGCGCTGTCAACGTTCACCGTGACGCCCTTCCACCCTGGCGAGCAGGCGTCGCGTGTGGTGGAGCGTGCCGTCGTCGGCGGGCGTGACCTCAACCTGACGTGGGAGGTGCGCGACGGTCTGCTCCACCATGATCCCTCCGGTCCGCCCGGGGTGACCACGGAGGCCCAGGCGGTGCGCCTCGCCGTCGGGATCGTCCGGGCGGTCGCCCCGGTGCGTGACCTCATCGTCGACGGGCTGCTGGCGGCGGCCGACGTGCCCACGAGCGTCCGGGGAGCGCTCGGCGCGGACCCCCAACGGTGGACGTCGGCGCTGATCCAGCGGGCGGCCGAGATCTCGACCGACGGGCCAGAGGTGGGCCTTGACGTCGAGACGACGACGGCCGTCGCCGCGCTCCAGGCGTTCACGGCGGAGCGAGGGGCCCGCGACGAGGTGCGCGCCGACCACGACCGCGCCGTGCACGTCCTGCGCAGCATCCTGGTGTTCGCGCTGGAGGCCGACGGCGACGCCGCTGGCGCGGTCGACCGGGTCGTGGCCGCGACCGACGCGGAGGCTCTCGCGCGCTACCGCAGGCTGTTCGAGCCCGGCGCCTAGCGCTCCACAGCCCGCCCGAAGCGGTCAATGGTGGGCGCGTACACTCGCCGTGGCGCGCGCGGTTGGGACGCGAAGGAGTGCGGGTGGCCGGACGGATCGCGCAAGACGACATCCAGGCGTTGCGGGAGCGGGCCAGCATCGCCGCGGTCGTCGCCGAGTACACCCAGCTGCGCAAGGCCGGCACCACCCTCAAGGGCCTGTGCCCCTTCCACTCCGAGAAGAGCCCCTCCTTCACGGTCGACGAGGGCCGAAGCCTGTACCACTGCTTCGGCTGCGGTGAGGGCGGCGACGTCTACGGGTTCCTCCAGAGGATCGAGGGGCTCACGTTCCCCGAGGCGGTGGAGCGCCTCGCGCGCATCAGCGGCTACCAGCTGCGCTACGAGGAGCTCTCGCCCGGCCAGAAGCGGGCGCTGGGTCGCAAGACGCGGCTGTCGGAGGCTGTCGAGGAGACCGCCCGGTTCTTCGAGCGCCAGCTGGCGGAACCAGAGGGTGAGCCCGCCCGCGGCTATCTCACCGGCCGCGGGCTCGACGCCGAGGCCGCCGCGCACTTCCGCCTCGGCTGGGCGCCCGATCGTTGGGACGCGCTGGTCCGGCACCTGTCTGAGCAGGGGTTCTCCGACGCCGAGGTCGTCGACGCCGGGCTCGCCACGCAGGGCCGCCGCGGACCCGTCGACCGCTTCCGCGGACGGGTGATCTTCCCGATCATCGGCCAGAGCGGCGTGGTGGCGTTCGGCGGGAGGATCCTGCCCGACGTCGAGCTGCGCACGGCGCCGCGCGAAGGCAGCCCGCCCAAGTACATCAACTCCGCCGAGTCGGCGGTCTACAAGAAGTCCGAGACGCTCTACGGCCTGAACTGGGCGCGCCCGGACATCGTGCGCCGTGAGGCGGTTCTGGTCGTCGAGGGCTACATGGACGTCATCGGCCTGCACCTGGCGGGCGTGCGCCATGCGGTCGCCACCTGCGGGACGGCGCTCACTGCCGATCACTTCCGCCAGCTCGAGCGGTTCGCCCCGAAGGTTGTGCTGGCGCTGGACGCCGATGACGCGGGCTATGCGGCGGCGGACCGCGCCAGGGGGATCGCGGGCGAGGTCGGCATTCGCGAGCTGGGGGTGCTGCCGCTGCCCCCAGGTCAGGATCCCGCGGACCTCGCCGCCGGGGGGCGGGAGGCTGTGGACGAGGCGCTCGGTGGCGTGCAGACGGCGGTGGAGTTCCAGATCACCCACCTGCTGCGCGGCGCGGACACCTCCACCCCGGAGGGGTCCGTCCACGCCTACCGGCGGACGTTCCCGCTGCTGGCCCAACTGCCCGACCGCTTCCTGCGCTACACCTACATCCGGGACCTCCTGGCGCCGGCGGTGCGGCTGTCCGCCGACCGGATCGAGCGGGAGCTGGATCAGGCGATCGCCTCGGGCGAGGCGCCGCAGGATCATGGCGGCGTCGCCCCGCGCTCCCAGGCTCCGGAGGCGGGCGGCGCGAACGTGACCCAGATCGGCGGCGTGGAGCGCGCGCAAGGGCCGCGGGACCCGCAGCTGTGGCTGGAGCGGGAGGCGCTGCGAGCGGCGCTGCAGTTCCCACACCTGCTGCCCGACGAGTGGGCCAAGGTCACCGCCGAGGACTTCACCCACCCCACGTCGCGATCGCTGTTCGCCGCGCTCGCCGAGACGGCTGCCGGTGACCTGGAAGCGGTGCTGGCCGCGCTGCCGGACGATGACGCGCGCGCCAGGGTCCGCGCGCTTGCCCTCTCGGAGCGAACGATCTCACCCGACGAGTGGCATCTGCTGGAGCTCGTCAGGCGGCTGCGGGGGGCTGCGCTGCAGCGGGAGGTGGACGCGGCGCGGGTGGCTGTGGTCGATGTGAACCCGCGGACCGATCCAGAGGAGTACCGTTCGTTGACGGCACGCCTGGCGGAGCTGCAGCGGCAGCGCCGCGACGTTCTGGACGGCCGGCAGGGCTGAGGAGGGACGCGGCCATGGGCGAGGGAAGTGCATCCGACCATACGGTCGCCGAACGTGGCGACCTCACTGAGGACGCGCCCGGGCTGGGCTCGCCGCTGGCCGACGTGACCGAGTTGCACCCGCAAGCGGTCCGGGACACGCGGGAGCTCTCGACGCTGGGCGAGGTCACGGCCCTGCTCCACCTCGGGCGCGCCCGAGGGTTCGTCACGTCCAGGGACGTGAGCGAGACGATCGATGCGGTCGACCCTGAGACCCGGGTCGACGTGGCGCTGCGCAAGCTGCTCAAGAGCGAGGGCATCGAGATCGTCGACGTGTCGGCGGGCAACGGCGCGCTGCGCGCGACCGACGAGCGACTGCGCGCGCGGGCGGAGGAGCTCGCCCTCCAGGAGGGCACCAGCGACCCGGTGCGCATGTACTTGAAGGAGATCGGCCGGGTCCCGCTGCTGACCGCGGAGGAGGAGGTCGACCTCGCCAAGCGCGTCGAGGCGGGCCTTGGCGCCACCGCCGCCATCGAGCGCGGCGCCGGGCTGGCCGGCACCCGCGTGTTGGACCTGCGCCGTGTCGAGCGCAGCGGGCAGCTGGCGCGGCGCAAGCTGGTCGAGGCCAACCTGCGCCTGGTGGTGTCGATCGCCAAGCGCTACGTGGGCCGCGGGATGCTGTTCCTCGACATCATCCAGGAGGGCAACCTGGGGCTCATCCGGGCGGTCGAGAAGTTCGACTACACCCGGGGCTACAAGTTCTCGACGTACGCCACGTGGTGGATCCGCCAGGCGATCACCCGAGCGATCGCCGACCAGGCACGGACCATCCGCATCCCGGTGCACATGGTCGAGACGATCAACAAGCTGGTGCGCACCCAACGCCTGCTGCTCCAGGACCTCGGCCGCGAGCCGACGCCCGAGGAGATCGGTCTGCAGCTGGAGATGTCGGCGGAGCGGGTCCGCGAGATCCAGCGGATCTCGCAGGAGCCGGTGAGCCTGGAGACCCCCGTGGGGGAGGAGGACGACTCCAGCCTCGGCGACTTCATCGAGGACCACGACGCTGTCGTGCCGATCGACGCGGCCAGCTTCGCCCTGCTCCAGGAGCAGGTCGCCGGCATCCTCCACACGCTCACGGTGCGGGAGAGGCGCGTGATCGAGCTGCGCTACGGGATGACCGACGGCCGACCGCACACCCTGGAGGAGGTCGGCGCCGCGTTCGGCGTGACGCGCGAGCGGATCCGGCAGATCGAGGGCAAGACCCTGTCGAAGCTGCGCCACCCGTCGCGCTCCGATCAGCTGCGTGACTACCTCGACGAGTGATCGGGCCGCGCGGAGGAGCACTAGGCTGGCTGGCATGGTGCGTGCACTGTCACCGATCGTCTGCCTGGGGCTAGTCCTGGCCGCGTGCACCGCCGACGGCCCCGGCGCCGCCCCGTCGCCGGCGGCCGACGCGCCCGCCGCGCCCAGTTCACCGGCCGCGCCGGGGTCACCCACCGCGCCGCCACCCGAGGAGGCCGTGACGGCGACGGCCACGCCGAGCCCATCGGGGGCGCCGGACGAGAACAGGAGCGCGACCGAGTCCGAGGTCGGCGGCCAGGCGCCCGAGGTCAGCGCCGACGCGTGGACAGCGCTGGCCGAGGCGCCCGAGCCCCTCAGTGAGGTGGCGGCCGCGGCGTTCGGCGGGGCGCTGTGGGTCGCCGGCGGCTTCGCCGAGAGCGGCGACGCGACGCCGTCCGTGCAGGTCTACGACCCGACGTTCGACCAGTGGGACGCCGGTCCGCCGCTGCCCGAGCCGGTGCACCACTCCGCGCTGGTCGCCGCCGGCGACGTCCTCTATCTCGTGGGCGGCTACACCGGCTCGGACTTCGACGCGCCAACGGACGCCGTCCGAAGCTTCGACCCCGCCGCCGGCGTGTGGGAGGACGGTCCGCCGCTGCCCGCGGCGC
>JACDBB010000058.1 GCA_013695145.1 Euzebyales bacterium | reverse complement strand
TTTTATTCGGGGGCCCCCACAGCGTCGATGCGGCCCTCGTTGTGGGCGCGCAGGTCGAGGTGGTCTTGGAACAGCTGGCGCAGCAGCGCTCGGCCTTGGACCTCAAGGCGCGCCTCGAGGTCGCCGTGGCCAGCGCCGTGGCCTCGGCGCCCTCCAAGAAGGCCAGCACCGTGTCGAAGGCGAGACGCGAACGGTCGAAGGCGGCCCCCGGCGCACCCTCGCTGTGCCCGGTCACCGCCGCCGCCGGTCCCGCTGCGCGTGACAGGATCAGGGGCGTGACAGATGGGGCCGCGGACCGGTGGGGGCCGCGGTCAGGCGGGCCACCAGCGCCGCGCGCCCGGCCTCGCCCGCCTCGTCCAGGCGCGCTCGTTCGGCCCGGTAGCGCTCGACCGCGGCTCGCGCCGCGGTCACCTCCGCGGCGGGCAGCATCAGCAGGCGGGTCCGGCCCGCCTCGGAGTAGCTCAGCACGGTCGTCTCGTGCGGCGCCTCGCCGTCGCGCAGCGGCAGTTGGGCTTGCCGCAGCGGCGTCGGTGGACCACCACCGAGCCGCGCACCAGCGCCGGCGCCTCCGGCTCGTCTGGACCGGCCATCGTCACCATCATATCTCCAATCTGCTAGTTGATCACTAGCAGATTGTCGTGCATGGAGGCAGCGAAACCGTGGATCTGGCGCAAGGGCGGGACGGGTGGAAGAAGGCGGAAACCGCTCCGCTACAGCGGCCTCACCGCACGGCCACGACCGCTGGACAACGTCCCTTCAGGGGAGCCGCACCCTTATCTGATCGCCGGGCTCCCGGCCGGCGTCCTGGCTGACCGACCGGACCGGCGCCGGCTGCTCGCGGTGACCAACGGCATCGAGGCGACGCTGTTAGCAGTGGTGGTCATCGGCGTCCTGCTCGAGCTGCTGTCGCTGCCGGTCCTCTACGCCATGGCGCTGTGCCCGGGACGAACGAGACGCTGCGCGACACCACGGCGTCGACCGCCGTCCCCACCCCTGGTCGCCGACGACCGGCTCGCACGGGCGAACGGGCGGCTGGCGACCGTGGAGTTCGTCGGGAACCAGCTCGCCGAACCCGCGCTCGGCGCCGGACTGTTTGCGGTCGCCGTGGCCACCCCTTCGCGCTGGCCACGGCCCCGGCGGCCACCGCGGCCGCATTGGTCGTCCGGCTGCCGTCCCTCAACCGGGCCTGCCCGACCCCCGTCAGCCGCGAGCAGTCCGGGCCTTGAGGTCGACGGCGTCCTCGTACGGGAGGCGGTGCGGCTGTGCCGCGACGCCCGCGACGGCGTCGCCTTCCTCACACACCACCCGCTGCTGCGCACCGTCGCGCTGCTCTCGGCGGTCCTGACTCTCACGGACGCGGCCTGGTTCTCGATCCTGGTGCTGCTGGTCACCGACGCGTCGCCGGATGGGCCTCAGACACGTGCACCCAGGCCCCAAGAAGGGCTCCCCAGGCCCCCAGGCCTGCCTGATGGACGCTCCCGCTTTCGGGATCGCCTTCGGCGCCGTCTCCATCAAGAGGCGCTGGCGTCCGCGTCACCAGTAGAGCCGTCAAAGCGGCTGGTCGGCGCGGTGGCTGACCGCATCGACCGCCTCGCACGCTACGCCGCGCCGCTCCAAGAGTCGACCGAAAACCTGACCTGATAGTGAACATCAAGACCAGCGAGCTGGCCTAGCGGCGGGCATTCTCCTTGCGCTCCACGGCGAAGCGCGGCTGCCACTTCAAGTAGAGGAACAGCACCACGGCGACCACGAGGAAGGCGATGGCCATCAGCGGGTAGAGCAGCGCGTCGGTGAACACCGGCGCCTCTGGCGGCTCCGGCATGAACTGCTCGGTCACCTCGTTCTGGGTGCCGATCTCGTCGATGCCCGGCAGCTCCTCGTCGTCAGGTTCGACCTGCGCCTCGGGGTCACCGGGATCCGCTTCGACGGCCAGCGCCGGGATGGCGAACAGACCGCTGCCGACCATCAGCACCAGCGAGCACACTGCGAGCAGGCGCGGGAGCATGCACATCCTCGAGAAGACGGGTGGACCTGGCCGAGGCGAGTGTACGCCAGCGGCTCTTACCGGCCCAACCAGGGCGCTCTACGGCCGCGCCGCGGTCGTCTGACCGCCGCCAGCAGCCGCCGTTGGATGTCCGAGCCGCTCCAGGATCGCGTCGGCGAGGCGGCCCGCCGGATCGCGTGACTCGCCGTGGGCCAAGAACAGCGACGGCTCGGTCAGCTCAACCTCGATCACGACCGGACCGTCCGGCCCGGGCAGGAGGTCGACGCGCGCGTACAGCAGGTCGGCGGCGGCGAAGGGCAACGCCGCGAGGACGCGGTCGCCGAGCGCCACCTCCGCGGGGTCGGGAGCGCGCTGGCTGATCTCCTCCGGCGCGTAGAGGCCCGTCACGAGCGCATCGCCCCGTCGCAGCAGCGGTCCCTTGCGGATCGCGTGGCTGTACGCGCCTCCGACGAACAGCAGCGCGGTTTCGCCCGCCTCGTCGACTGCGTCCACATAGGGCTGGACCATGACGTGCCGACCGTCGGCGTGCAGCGCGGCCACGTGCGCGCGAGCGCGGTCGTGCTCGGCGGAGGTGTAGCGCTGGGTGTCGCGGGCGCCGGCGGACACCGCGGGCTTGACGACGAAATCGCCGCCGGGCAGCGCGGTGGACCCCCCAGGCGAGCTCCAGCCCGTCGGCACGATCGGGATCCCGGCGGCGTGCAGCTCGGCGAGGTAGCGCTTGTCGGTGTTCCACCGGACGACCGGTTCGGGGTTGGCCAGACGCGTCACTTCGCAGATGCGAGCGGCCCAGTCGAGGAACTCGGGCAGCCGCAGGCTGTAGTCCCACGTCGAGCGCAGCACGACCATGTCGAACGCCGCCCAGTCCACGACGGCGTCGTCCCAGACGGTCGGCTCGCACGAGGCGCCGCGCGCGGCCAGCGCCGCAGCGAGCAGCGGCGCGTCCTCGTCGCCGTCGGGGATCGCAGGGGCGGTCGCGTAGGCGATGCGGATCGTCACGTGGCCCGCTCAGGGTGACGCTCGTCGAGCCCGGCGCGGTCCCAGCCGGCGGCGTCCGCTCCGGCCTCGTATGCGCTCTGCAGGAAGTCGAGGATCACTCCGGCGGGGTCACCGGTGGCGCGCGCGTCCTCGTAGCGCAGCAGAGCCTGCGAACCGCTTTCCTGGTGGTCCCACCACGCCTGGTGCGGACGCAGCGGACGTTCGGTGAGCCCGTCCGGCTCTGGCGCGGTGTAGGAGTAGATCGTGGGTCCGCGGTGGCGCGCGTCGCCGGCCCAGAAACCGAAGCTGCACACCTCGTGGGAGTACGCCGCCGCGGTCACCGGGTCAGCGTCGTCACGTACGGGCGCCGGGCGGCCCGAGAAGCGGGTGTGCGCCAGGTCGAGGCTGTGCCAGAACAGATGCACTGGGCTCGACTTGCCGAGGAAGCGGCCACTGAACGCCTGGAGCACGGCGTCGACCTGGCGGAGCAGCGCCCAGAACCGCACCACCGCGCCCGGGTCGTAGGACGCGTGCTGGGTGTCGGCGTCGAGCGCGGCGGAGTCGCCGAGCTCGAACGCGGCGGGGTTGATCCGCACGGCGACCCCGACACCGGACAGGGTCGAGAACAGCCGCCGGTAGAACTCCGCGACGGTCAGCCCGTCGGAGAGCGAGAACCCCAGACGCTCCCCGGTGCTGGTGGTGACCACGAGCGCGTGCTCGACGAAGTCGAACGTGATCTCCAAACGCTGCCCGCCGTAAGGCATGGGGCCCGTCGTGAGGCCGCGGGTGCCAACGTACAGCGGGACGTGCCACCAGTGATTGCGGAACGGCACCAGCGCCATCCGGACCTTGCCGACCACCTGGACGCAGCGGTGCAGTGTCGCCTTCGTGGGCTCCCAGTCATCGAGCGGGAGCGACGGCCAGTCGGTGTCCGATGACGTCATGGCCCCTCTCTGGGGTGTCCTGGACTCGAGGTGCGCCGGCGGCGGGCCGGGGTCACGCATGATGGGCGACCATCATGCCCGACATGGCAACGCCGAGGAGAAGGACACGTCCATGCGCCTGCCGCTGCTGCTCGCCGCCGCCGCCGCCGTGGGGCTGCTGCTGCAGCGCTTCGACATGCCAGGCGGGCTCGTGGTGGGAGCGATGATCGGCGCAGCCGCGTTCAACCTCGCGGCGGGCGGCCAGGTCGACGTCCCGCCGCCGCTGCGGACCGCGTCGTTCATCGTCCTTGGCGCCGCGATCGGCTCGGGCGTCACCCGCGAGACGCTCATCAGCCTCCAGGCCTCTGTCCTGCCGGCGGTCATCGCCGCCATGCTGATCATCGTCGCGGGCGTCGGCGTCACCCTCGCGCTGCGGGCGCTTGGCATCGCTCCTCCCGGCGACGTGCTCGCCACCTCTCCCGGAGCCCTGTCGGCGATCACCGCGGTCGCCGCCGAGCGTGGGGTCGGAGCACCCGAGGTCGCGCTGTTCCACACCATCCGGGTGGTCCTGGTGCTGGTGAGCCTGCCGCTGATCCTCACGATCCTGCCGGGCGACTGACTGCACAGGCAGCGCCGTGCGCGCGACCGGCTCACCCGACGACCTGGCGCACCTCGGCGTAGTGGCAGGCGCTGGGGTGCCCGTGGCCGTGACGATCGATCAGGTCGGGATCCTCGCGAGCGCAGCGGTCGTCCGCCTTCCAGCAGCGCGTCCGGAACCGGCACCCCGACGGGGGGTTGGCCGGGGACGGCACGTCGCCCTCCAGCACGATGCGGTCTTGCGGTCCCGCTTGGTGGGATCGGGGATCGGCCCCGCCGACAGGAGCGCGAGGAATCTGCGGGCAACCCCCGCACGGGCCACGGACGGCCGCTGCCGCGTCACGGTCGAACGGTTGGGCGCCGTTCTTCCTGGCGTGCTGGCGTGCGAGACGCGGCGACCACCGGTAGCAACACGACCAGACCGACCGCAGCACGAAGGAGCCGCACATGAAGATCACAAAGTTCCCCCAGTCCTGCCTGCTGCTCGAGGGTGACGGACGGCTGCCTGATCGACCCGGGCACACTCGGCCTTGGCTCGACTGCACTGGGCGACCTGGGCCGCCTCGACGCCGTGCTGTTCACCCACCGTCACGGCGATCACTGCGATCCAGCACTGGTCGACGAACTCATCGCGGCGGGCGCAGTCCTGTACGGCAACGCCGACATCTGCGAGCTGCTCGGCGCGCAGCGGGTCACGCGGGTGGACGACGGGACCGTGTTCAGCGCGGCCGGCTTCGAGGTGGTTCCCCGCGACCTGCCGCACGTCGTCATGGTGGACGGCTCGCCGGGTCCGCCCAACACCGGATTCATCCTCGACGGGCGGCTGTTCCACCCTGGTGATGGCATGCGGCTCGACGGCCTGACGATCGAGTTGCTGGCTGTGCCGATCGCCGGTCCGAGCATCAGCTTCCACGACGCATACGCGTTCGTGTCGGACACCGGAGCGCGCACGGTGGTGCCGATCCACTACGACCTCTTCACCGCCAGGCCGGAGCAGTTCGCGAACGCCTGCGACATCGCCGAGGTCGTCGTCCTCCGCGACGGGGAGTCCACCGACATCGGCTAGCGCGGGCGTCGTACGGTGGACGGCCATGACCGTGCGCCAGTCGCTGCTCGCCGCCACACTCGTCGCGTGCTTGGTGGCGTGCGCCGGCGACGGCGCTGCGGTCGCGCCGCCCTCGCCGGCCGCCACTGACGAGGCGGCCCGACCCGCCCGTCCGAGCGGCGCCGCGACCACCCGCCGACCCGCACCGATCCCGACAGCCGCCGCGGCGGCGCGTCCGGCGTGGCTCGGGACCCGCGTGCTGCCGCTGCGGCCCGACGGGTTCGGCGAGGTGCTCGACACCCCGCCGGAACTGACCGACCGGCGCCTGCCGCCGCCCGCCCCCGAACCCCTGCCGCCGCCGGACGGCGAGGCCTTCGCGGCAACGGTCGAGCCCGTGCCCGACGACGTCGCGGCGCGCTCGACCTGGTCCACCGGCTGCCCCGTCGCGCTCGACGAGCTGCGCTACGTGACCGTGACCTTCTGGGGGTTCGACGACCGGCCGCACACCGGCGAGCTGCTGGTCAACGCGGGCGTCGCGGATGACCTGGTGGAGGTCTTCCGACGGCTGCACACGGCGCGTTTCCCCATCGAGGAGATGCGGGTCATCGCCGCCGATGAGCTCGCCCTCCCGCCCACCGGCGACGGCAACGTGACCACCGCGTTCGTGTGCCGTCCCGCCCGCGGCACGACGACCTGGTCACAGCACGCCTTCGGGCTGGCCGTGGACATCAACCCGTTCCACAACCCCTACGCCAAGAACGATCTGGTCCTGCCCGAGCTGGCGTCCGCCTACCTCGACCGCGACCGGCAGCTGCCCGGGATGATCGCGCCCGGCGGCGTGGTCACCGACGCGTTCGCCGCCATCGGCTGGGGCTGGGGCGGCGAGTGGTCCGGCCTCTCCGACTGGATGCACTTCTCCGCCACCGGGCGCTGAGGGGTCATGCGCAGCGTTCAGATTCTGTTGACCTCAGCGCCCTCTGGCCATCAGGCTGTGCGGCGACGATCCCCCCGCGGTTGATCGCCTCGCCGCCCCCGGCTGACCACACTCCCGAGGAGAACCCATGTCAGCAGCACATGACCATCGCTGCGCGATGGCCACAACCGGAGATTGGGGGAATCCCCCTCGCGAACTCGGGCGCATTCGCGTCTCACGTGTTCGTGTCGCGCTGCCGGCGCTGGCGCTCGCCGCCTGCCTGCTGCCGCTGGCTCCCGCTGCCCCCGCCGCCGCCGTCGAGGGCGCCACGTCAGTGGTGTTCATCAACGAGCTGCACTATGACAACGCCGGCACGGACACCGGCGAGGCGGTCGAGGTCGCCGGACCGGCCGGCACCGACCTGACCGGCTGGCAGGTGGTCCTCTACAACGGCAACGGCGGCGGTCCCTACAACACCCGCACACTGTCGGAGGCGATCCCCGAGCAGCAGAACGGCTACGGCACCATCTTCGAGGCCTATCCGAGCAACGGCATCCAGAACGGGGCTCCCGACGGGCTGGCGCTCGTCGACGCCAGCGGCGAGGTCGTCCAGTTCCTCTCCTACGAGGGCGTCTTCACCGCGGTCGGCGGGCCGGCGGACGGCATGGCCAGCACCGACATCGGCGTGGCGCAGACCGGCGAAACGCCTGTCTCATCGTCGCTGTACCTGGAGGGCACCGGCTCGGTCGCGAGCGACTTCACGTGGACCGAAGGCGAGGGCAGCAACACCTTCGGCGAGCCCAACGCAGGCCAGACCTTCGCCCAGCCCGACAACGCGGCGCCCGTCGCCACCTGCCCAGACGACTTCAGCACACCAGAGGGCGAGGCGGCCTCCCGCGACGTCAGCGCCGTCGACGCCGACGGCACCGTCACCGCGATCGAGCTGGCGTCCGTCGAGCCGGCCTCCGAGGCGTTCGCCGTCACCGACGTGGCGCCCGCCCCCGGGGTCGGGGGCACGGCCACCGCGACGCTGGCCGTGGACGGCACCGCCGGTCGCGGCTCCTACACGGCCACCGTCCGCGCGGTCAACGACGACCCTGAGCCCCAGTCCGCGACCTGCACCGTCACGGTGACCGTGACCTTCGACGGTGTCACGGTCATCTCCCAGATCCAGGGGCCCGGTGACTCGAGCCCGCTCGACGGCCAGCAGGTGAGCATCGAGGCCGTCGTCACGTCCACGCTCACCGGCGACGACCAGGGCAACCAGCTCGGCGGGGTGTACGTCGAGGAGGAGGCGGCCGACCGCGACGACGACGCGCGGACCTCCGAGGGCGTGTTCGTGTTCCTGGGCGCGCAGTCGGCGGGCGCGGGCGTGACCACCGGCGACCTGGTGCAGGTCACCGGCGCCGTGGAGGAGCGCTTCGGCCAGACCCAGATCGACGCGTCGTCCGGCACGATCGAGACCGTCGCCTCCGACGTGGGCCTGCCCGACCCGGCAGTCGTCACCGAGCTGCCCGCGTTCGACGAGGACCGCACGCCGATCTTCGAGCCGCTCGAGGGGATGCGCGTCCGCCTCGGCGGCACCTGGACGGTCACGGAGAACTTCGACCTGCACCGCTTCGGCGAGCTGGAGCTCGTGCCCGGCGACCAGCCGCTGCGGAACCCGACGAACGTCATGGAACCCGGACCGGAGGCCGGAGCGCTCGAGGCCGCGGCGCGCGCCAAGGCGCTGTCACTGACGCTCGACGACACCCGCGACGGGGAGCTGGCCGACAACGGCTTCGACGCGCCCTACGTCGATCCAGAAACCTCCGGCACCATCCGCCGAGGCTCCACCGCGGACGACCAGGTGGGGATCATGGCCTACGGGTTCGGCCGCTACCGCCTGCGCCCCGTCGACACCGAGGACTCCCTCAAGTTCGACTACGCCGACCGGCCCGAGGAGACACCGGTCGTCGGCGGGGACGTGACCGTCGCGGCGTTCAACGTGCTGAACTACTTCAACGGCAACGGCGACGGGACGGGTTTCCCCACCGAGCGCGGCGCCAGCACGTTCGCGGAGTTCCAGCGCCAGACCGCCAAGATCGTCGACGCCCTGGACCGGGTCGACGCCGATGTGGTCGGCCTCATGGAGATCGAGAACGACGACACCGGCGAGGCCAGCGCGATCGACGACCTGGTCACGGCGCTCAACGCCGAGAGCGAGCGCACCTACGCGCCGGTCGACACCGGCGCGGTCGGCCCGGACGCGATCAAGGTGGCGTTCATCTACGACACCGCCACGGTGGCGCTGGACGGCTTCGCCACCCTGTCCCAGCCGCCGTTCCCTGCGAACAGCCGCGTGCCCGTGGCCGCGCGCTTCAGCGAGCTCGCGACCGGCGAGGACTTCGTGCCGATCGTGAACCACTTCAAGTCCAAGGGCGGCTCCGGCACCGGCGACAACGCCGACCAGGGTGACGGGCAGGCCGCGTTCAACGGCGATCGCGTGCGCGCTGCGCAGGCGCTGCTGGACTGGACCGAGACGGACGGCTTCTTCGCCGACGACGACGCGATCCTCGTGATCGGCGACCTCAACGCCTACGCCAACGAGGACCCGATCAGGGTCTTCGACGACGCCGGCTACGCCGACCTTCCCGAGGAGTTCGCCGACGGCGCCCGTGCGCCGTACTCCTACACGTTCTTCGGCGCCGAGGGCCGTCTGGACCACGCGCTGGGCAACCCGGCGGCGCTGGCGGTCACGACGGGCGCGGCGTTCTGGCACGTCAACGCCGACGAGCCGCGCGGCAAGGACTACACGTTCTTCAACCAGCCGGAGCTGTACCAGCCCGATGCGTTCCGCTCGTCCGACCACGACCCGGTGCTGGTGGGCCTCGACCTCGCCGACCCGGTCGAGCCCGTCGAAGCCGACCTCGGCGTCGCGGTCGACGCGCACCCGCCACGCGGCAGGGGAGCACCGCCGGTGACGTTCACCCTCGAGGTGACCAACCACGCCGCTGGCGAAGTCGCCGACGTGACCGTCCAGCACCGGGCCGACCTCCCCGACGGCGTCACCGTGAAGGATGTCCGCCTGCCGGGCGGCACCTCCTTCGACGGCCAGGCGCTGACGTGGACCATCCCGACCCTTGGCGCCGGCCAGTCGCTCGAGCTGGAGATCCGGTTCGACAAGGAGCGCTCCAGCAGCGGCGACCTGACCCTGGCGGCCACGGTGAGCGCCATCGGCGTCACCGACCCGAACCCTGGCAACGACACCGACAGCGACACCGTGACGCTGCGGTCGCCGCCTGGGCGGCCTTGACGAACCGGCGATTCACTTCAGCCGGCGCTGCACGGGCTGGGCGGGCCTTGACCCCGGCGTGATGATCAGGTCGTCGAGCAGCCGCCGCGTCGCGGCCGCGATCTCGGCGACCGCGCCGTCGAACGCCTCGGCGTTGGCTCGGGACGGGACGCGGTAGCCGCTGATCTTGCGCACGTACTGCAGCGCCGCCTCCCTCACCTCGTGGTCGGTCGCGGGCGGCTGGGCGCCCCTGAGCGTCTGGATGCTTCGGCACATGCGATCACGCTACCGCGTGGGGGATCGCTCGCAGGCCAGCCGCCGCGCGGCAGCAGGGCGCCGGAGTAGCCTGCCGCGGCAGATGTATGAGACCGCGTTCGTCCTGGGAGGCGGCGGCGTCCTCGGCGCCAACGAGGTCGGCGTCCTGCGCGCGCTGTTCGAGGCGGGCGTCCGCCCTGACCTGGTCGTGGGCACCAGCATCGGCGCGCTCAACGGGGCGGTGGTGGCAAGCGACCCGACGCCCGCCTCGGTCGATCGTCTGGCGCGGATCTGGGAGTCGCTGTCGCGGGAGGCCGTGTTCGGCGGGTCGACGGTGCGCCGGCTCCGCAGCCTGGTCGAGAGCCGCGTGGCGCTGCATTCGATGGCGCCGATGCGCGCGCAGCTGCTGGCCGAGCTCGGCGCCGCCCGCATCGAGGACCTCGCCGTGCCGTTCCAGTGCTGCGCCGCGTCGATCGAGCGCGCCAGCGAGCACTGGTTCGCGGACGGGCCGCTGGTCGAGGCGGTGCTCGCCTCCTGCGCCGTGCCGGGGATGTTCCCCCCCGTCGAGGTGGACGGCGAGCACTTCATCGACGGGGGCATCGTCAACTCGATCCCGGTCGGGCGCGCTGTCGAGCTGGGCGCGCGGACCGTCTACGTGCTGCAGGTGGGCCGCGTGGAGCGGCCGCTCGCGCCGCCCACCTCGCCCTTCGAGGTGGCCACCGTGGCGTTCGAGGTGGCCAGGCGGCACCGGTTCGCGCGCGAGATCGCGGCCGCTCCCGCCGGCGTCGTGGTCCACGTGCTGCCCACCGGCGAGCCCGATGCGCCGGCGGTGACCATGCGCTACCGCGACTTGAGCGGCACGGCGGCGCGCATCGAGCAGGCGTACCTGGCCTCGGCGGCGTACCTGCGCGGCGCCGGGATCGGCGGCTGAGGTGCCGCCGCGGTGGCTGCGGAGACTGCTGCTGCCACCGCTGGTCCTGCTGCTGACCCTCGTCGTCACGACGACCATGCCGGTCTGGCTGATCGCCTTGGCCGCGCTGTCGTCGCTCCCGGTGCTGGACCGCTCGCGGGTGCTGCGCGTCGTGTGGTTCGTGGTCCTGTACCTGCTGGTCGAGTCGATCGCCCTGGTCGCGCTGTTCGGCCTGTGGATCGCAGCCGGGTTCGGCGTAGCCATCCGCGCACCGTGGAGCGAGCGCGCGCACTACTGGCTGGTGAGCCGGCTGCTGGCCGTGCTGTACCGGGAGGCGCAGCGCGTGCTGCGTCTGTCGGTCGAGGTCGAGGGCCCCGATCCGGCGTCCTATGCCGGCAAGCCGCTGGTGGTGTGCTGCCGTCACGCCGGCCCCGGCGACTCGCTCCTGCTCGTCCACGCGCTGGTGAACATCTACGACCGCGAGCCGCGGATCGTCGTCAAGGACACGCTGCAGTGGGATCCGGTGATCGACGTCGTGCTGCACCGGCTGCCGAACCGTTTCGTCGACCCTGACCCTGGCCGCACTGGCGAGGTCGTCACGGCGCAGATCGCACAGCTGGCCTCGAACCTGGACGGCGACGATGCGCTGGTGATCTTCCCCGAGGGCGGCAACTTCAGCGAGCACCGCCGTGCGCGGGCCATCGCTCGGCTGCGCGACGGCGGGCGGATCAGCGAGGCCGAGCACGCCGAGCGGCTGCGCCACGTCCTGGCGCCCCGCCCGGGCGGCCTGCTCGCCGCGCTGGAGCGAGCGCGGGACGCCGACGTGCTCTGGGTCGCCCACACCGGCCTCGACCGCCTGCACTCGGTCGCCGACGTCTGGCGCGAGCTGCCAGTCGCCAAGCGCATCCAGATGCGGTGGTGGCAGGTGCCCGCAAGCGAAGTCCCCGACGACGGCGACCAGCAGGTCGCCTGGCTGTGGTCGTGGTGGACCACGATCGACGAGTGGATCACCGAGCGGTCGGACCGCCGCGCTCCGTAGATGCGTGACGGTCGCGCAGCGACTGTCATGAGACGCTGAGATCAGTTCGATACACTCATGATGTGAGTCTCGAACGAATCGACGCGCGGCGGACCCATGTGGTCCCGCGCCTGGCGCGCATCACCGAGCGCGCCTTGGACAAGGTCGGTCTCACGCTGCCGCAGTATCGGGTGCTGGCGTTCCTGTCGCTGGGGCCGTCGGCTGGGGTGGCGCTGGCTGAGTGGCTGACGGTGTCTCCGCCCAGCGTATCGGCGCTGGTCGACGGCCTGGTGACCCGCGGCCTCGTCGCTCGTGAGCGCAGCCGGACCGACCGTCGCCGCGTTGAGCACACCCTCACCGCCGCTGGGCGTGAGGCGCTGATCGACGCCGACGGTGTGGTCGGCGAGCGTTTGGACGAGCTGCTCGCTGTGCTGTCGACCAAGCGCCGTCGGGCTGCGCTGGATGGGCTGGCTGCGGTGGCCGAGGCGTTCGATGTCCAGCGCGCACGCCGCCTCGCGTCGTCATGAGCTCTTGGCAGGAACGCGAGCTCACCGACCTCGCGATGCGCACCGTGGAGTCCGGCTCTGGCGACGAGCCGATCGCGGTCGAGCCGCGCTTTCCGCCACCTCGCGCCGCGATCGACGGCGACGCTTCGCTGGGCTGGATCCGCCGGATGCGCCCGGTGCTGGCCGCCCGCAAGGGTGCGTTCGCGTTCGCGCTGGGTTGCGCGCTGCTGGCCATGCTGGCGCAGGTGGCCGCTCCACGGCTCATCATGGCGGGTATCGACGCCGTGCTGGCCGGCGGCGAGGCGCTGGCGCCTTTCGTGTGGGCCCTGGCCGGTTTGGCGCTGCTGCGCGGGTTGATGACCTGGCTGCACCGCGACTGGCTGTTCCGGTTCGCTTACGACCTCGAGGCGGACCTGCGCGTGCTCCTGTACGCGCACATGGGCCGCCTGTCGGCTTCGTTCTACGACCGCGTGCAGTCTGGCGAGCTGATCTCGCGCGCCAACTCTGACATCCGCTCGGTGCAGATGTATTTGACCTTCGGTCCGCTCATCCTGCTCAACTTCGTGGGCTTCGCGTTCGCGTTCGCACTGATGCTCGCGGTCCACGTGCCCCTGACGCTGGTGGCGCTGGCGCCGATGCCGGTGGTGCTGTACGCGGGCTGGCGGATGCGCGAGCTGCTGTTCCCGCTGTCGTGGATGGTCCAGGCGCGGCAGGCGGCTCTCGCCACGCTGGTCGAGGAGAACGTGACGGGCGTGCGGGTCGTGCGGTCGTTCGCGGCCGAGCAGCAGCAGCTGTCCGCGGTGGCGCGCGCGACGCGCCGCCTGCGCTGGGCTTCGGTGAGCCAGCTGGGTGTGCGCGCGACCTACGCGGCGCTCATCGAGAACCTGCCGCGGCTGGGCATGGCGGGGGTCCTGGCGTACGGCGGCGTGCTGGCCCTGCGTGGCGAGGTGACCGTGGGCGCGGTCGTGGCCTTCTCGACCTACGTGGTCATGCTGCAGGCGCCGTTCCGCATGCTGGGCGCCATCGCGCTGATGAGCCAGCGGGCCGCGGCGTCCGCCGGGCGCATGTACGAGGTGCTGGACCAGCCGCCGACCGTCTCCGAGCGCGAGGACCCGGTGTCGATCGACCGCCCGCGGGGGGCAGTGACGCTGCGCGACGTCACCTTCGGCTACGACGCGGACCGGCGCATCCTCCACGGCCTCGACCTCGACGTCGCCGCCGGCGAGACGCTGGCCCTGGTCGGCGCGACCGGGTGCGGCAAGTCCACGGTCGCCAGGCTGATCGCCCGCACCTACGACGTGGACTCGGGGCAGGTCGCCGTCGACGGCGACGACGTCCGCGACCTGTCGCTGCCCAGCTTGCGCGCGACCGTGGGCATCGTGCCAGACGAGCCGTTCCTGTTCTCAGGCTCGATCCGCGACAACATCGCCTACGGCAGGCCGGACGCGAGCCTTGAGGTGGTCCGCGCCGCCGCCGCGGCGGCGCAGGCCACGGAGTTCATCGACCGGCTGCCCGAGGGCTTGGACACCCCGGTCGGCGAGCGTGGCGCGTCCCTGTCCGGCGGGCAGCGGCAGCGGGTGGCGCTCGCCCGCACGCTGCTGGTCGACCCGCCGGTCCTGATCCTGGACGACGCGACCAGCGCCGTGGACGCCGTGGTCGAGGAGCGCATCCACGCCGCCCTCCAGGAGCGCATGGTGGACCGCACCACGATCGTGATCGCTCACCGCCTGTCGACCATCGCGCTGGCCGAGCGTGTCGCGCTGATCGATCGCGGCCGGGTGGTCGCAACCGGCACCCACCGCGAGCTGCTGGACGATGAGCGCTACGCGGCGGTGCTCGCTCGCGGCATGACCACCGGCGCGACGACCGGGGGGGCGGCGTGAGCGGCGGCTTCGGCGGGATCGGCGGCGGCTTCGCGGGCTCCCGCGCCGCGAACACGCCGTTCGCCGGCATCCCCAGCGAGCTGCGGGAGCGCGTCGACGCGGTGCAGGCCGACGAGCCCGACCACGGTGAGCCCGACGCCGCGTTCTCCCAGGACGTGGGGGAGGGGCGCCCGCTCACGCTGCGGCGGATGCTGGCGCCCCGCCGGGCGGGGCTGGTGGGCGCGCTGGCGCTGGTCGTCGCGGAGGTCGTCACCATGCAGGCGGGCCCGCTGCTGACCCAGGTCGGGATCGACCGCGGGATCCGTGACGGCGAGCGCGGGGTGCTCACCGCGGTCGCGCTCATCTACCTCGCCACGGTCGTGGCCAACTGGGGGTTCGCCTGGGCTCGGGGGGCATGGACCGCGCGCATCGGCGAGGACCTGCTCGAGCGGCTACGTCTGCGCGTGTTCAGCCACCTCCAGCGGCTGTCGCTGCCGTTCTACGAGCGGGAGCCCGCCGGCCGGATCATGACGCGCATGACCAGCGACGTGGAGGCGCTGACACAGCTGTTTCACGAGGGCCTCGTCCAGTTCGCGGTCCAGGGCTTCATCGTCGTGTTCGTCACCGGCGCGCTGTTCATCCTCGACCCCTTCCTCGCCGTCGTCACGCTGCTGGGCGTCGTTCCGACCATGGCCGTGCTCACCGTCTGGTTCCGCGGCCGCTCCGACGCCGCCTACCGCGTGGTGCGCCAGCGCATCCAGGACGTCGTCGCCCACCTGGCGGAGAACCTGGCCGGAGTGCGAGTGGTCGCGGCGTTCAGCCGTCATCGGCACAACGTGGTCGTGCACCGCAACACCGTGGGCGTCTATCAGGACGCGAACCTGCGAACGGCCAAGCTCGCCGCCCGCTACAGCGGCGCCAGCGAGCTGATCGGCATCGCCGGGCAGGCGGTCATCCTGGCGGTGGGCGGCTGGCGGGTGGTGCAGGGCCAGCTCACGATCGGCCAGCTGTCCGCCTTCGTGCTCTACCTCACCCAGCTGTTCGCGCCGATCCAGCAGCTGGTCCAGGTCTACAACGCCTACCAGCGCGGCCAGTCCGGGCTGCGCGAGCTCCGCGAGCTGCTCCTGATCGGCCCCACGGTGCCCGAGTACCGTGAGGCGACCGCGCTGCCGCCGATCGAGGGTGAGGTGCGCTTCGAGGGGGTCACGTTCGCCTACGGCCACGCCGAGCCCGTGCTCCACGACATCGACCTGCGCATCGCTCCAGGCGAGACCATCGCCCTGGTCGGGCCCACCGGGTCGGGCAAGTCGACGATGGTCAAGCTCCTCGCGCGCTTCTACGACCCCAGCCAGGGTCGCGTGCTGCTCGACGGCCACGACCTGCGTGACGTGCGCCTCTCGTCGCTGCGACGCCAGCTGGGCACGGTCCCCCAGGAGGCGTTCCTGTTCGCCGGCTCAATCCGCGACAACGTCGCGTTCGCCAGGCCGCAAGCCTCGGACCGCCAGGTGCGCGACGCGTGCGAGGCCGTTGGGCTCACCGGCCTGCTCGAACGCCTCCCCCTGGGCCTGGACACACCCTGCCACGAGCGCGGGGTGTCGCTGTCCGCCGGGGAGCGGCAGTTGCTGGCGCTGGCCCGCGCGTTCCTCGCCCGGCCGCGCGTGCTGATCCTCGACGAGGCCACCAGCAACCTCGACCTGTCCAGCGAGGCGAGGATCGAGCGCGCGCTCCAGGTTGTCCTGCGCGACCGGACCGCGATCGTCATCGCGCACCGCCTGTCGACCGCGATGCGCGCCGACCGCGTCGTGGTCCTCCACGACGGCCGCATCGACGAGGTGGGCAGCCACCACGAGCTCGTCGAGGCCGAGGGCCGCTACGCCCAGCTGTACTCCACCTGGCGCATCCACGCCGACGGCGACGCCGCCTGACCGGCCTCATCAGGTCCGCGTCCACCAGCCGAGGCGGTGGGCGGCTACACCGTGAGGCCGTAGCGTCCGGCCACCCGCCGCAGGGGCGCCAGGTCCTCGTCAAGGACACCCTCCGCGGCCTCGGCGGAGGCGAGCACCAGGCGCGCCTGGCGCCACAGCGGCTGGCTCCGGCGGGGCAGACCCGCGGCCTCGAGGTCGGCGGCCAGCGATCCGATGATGTCGAGCAGCCCGACCGCCACCTGTGGGTGAGCGGCCACGGCCTGGCGCAGCCGGTCGAACGCCTCACCCACGTAAACGCCTCACCCACGTAGCCGGCGAAGCTGAAGTCCCGCAGGTACTCCAGCCGCCGAGCGTCGGCGTCCACCACGGTGACCGGCGGCAGGTCGCGCCACAGCAGCTCGCGCAGCACCAACTCCAGGTGCACCATCACCTCATACGCGCTGGACACGTCACCAGGGACACGTCACCAGCGCCCTGGGCGAGCGACCCGAGCGCCACGTCCACCAGCTGCTGGATGTCGAGGTGGATGTCCCGCGCGCGGCGAACATGCGCAGGCGCTCGACCACGGTCACGCCACTCAGCCTCTCATGGCCATCGCTGCGCGATGGCCACAACCGGGGATCGCGAGAATCGCTCCGCAGGCTCCGCGATTCACGGGTCAGCCGCGCAGCAGGCGCCAGCGCGCACTCAGCCACCCCAGCGCCCCGAGGAGCACTGCGTAGCCGACGAGGATCCCCAGCAGGATCGGGCTGGGGGCGACCCCGCGCAGCATGACCTGCCTGATCATCTCCACACCGTAGGTGGTCGGCAGCAGCCAGCCGATCCAGCCGAACTGGGGGATGAACCGGTCCAGGGACAGCACGAAGCCGGACAGGAAGATCGTGGCCAGCAGCAGCAGCATCGTGTACTGGACCGCCTGGCTGTCGGTCCGCGACACGCCCGCCACGCAGAAGCCGAGACCCGCCGAGGCCAGCAGGACTGCGACGAGCACCGTGACGAGCTGCAGCCAGTCGCCCCGCATCGGAACGCCCAGCCCGAACACCAGCGCCGCGACCAGGGCTGCGGTCACCAGCGCGCCGATCGCGCCGAACGCGAGGTACTTGCCGACGACGAGCTCACCGACGCGCAGCGGCGCGACGCGGTAAAGCTCCGAGGTCCCAAGCTCGGTCTCCCGGACCACGGACAGCCCCACGAGGGTGACGAGCAGGTGCTGCAGGAGCACCACCACGACCGCTGGAGCGTAGAAGTCGGACAGCTCCAGGCTCTCGCCCGCCACCTGGACCGTCTCGCCGCGGAACGGGGCGACCAGCACCTCCGGCGAGAGCGACCGGAACTCCTCCAGCGACGACTCGATGGCGGCGAGATCCGTGTCGAGTCGATCGGCCTCGGCCTCGAAGCCCTCCGGGTCGGAGATGCCGTCCACCCGCTCGTTCAGCCGCCCCGCCCTGCCAGGGGCGGCGTCGTGGCCCGCGACTGCGGCCAGCGGACCCGCCGCCAGCGCGAGAGCGGCCGTGTCCGCCCGCAGCTGGCTGAGCTCCACCGACGCGCGCTCGTCGTCGCCCTCCCGCACCGCCGCGCGCGTGGTGTCCAGCTGCGCGCGGGCGGCCTGCACCCGTGCCTCCACGTCGGCGCCCTCGGTCTGCCCCTCCGCGACGACGTTCGCGACGACCTGCTGGTTCAGCTCGCTGACGGCGGCCTCCATGTACAGCTCGATCGCCTGGGCCTCGACCGGATCGACCTGCGCGTGGAACAGGCGGAGGACCGCCTGCTCGTCGCCGCGGACCGTCTCCTCCGACTCGGGCGGGAACGCCACCACCAGCTGCACCTCGCCGTCGCGCAGGCGCTGGAGCGCCGCGTCCTCGTCCTCCACCACGTCGTCGACGACCAGGCGGCCCTCCTGGGCATCCGCGAACTGGCGCGCCTGCTCGGCGAGGTCGGGATCGTCAGGCGCCACGAACAAGGTGGACAGCGCCGGATCCGTGTCTCGCAGGCCCGCGCCGAAGACGAGCAGGATCAGGAACGGCCCGATCACGAGCACGAGCAGCAGCCTGGGCTGCCGCAGCACCTCGACGGCCTCCTTGGTGGGGAACGCGAGCGTGCGCACGAGCCATCTCACGAGCGACTCCCCTGTACGAGCGCGACGAAGACGTCGTCGAATGGCGGCTGGTCCTCGCGGATCGACTCCAGCGGCACGCCCCGATCGTCGAACCAGTCGGCGATCCGGGGGATCGCCTCGGCGGCGCGCTCGACCACGACCCGCAGCTGTTGGCGGTCGGCGCCCACACGGTCGCACCTGAGCACCGGTTCGAGCCGGAACAGCTGCGCCATGGTCGCCTCGTCAAGCGGCCCGACCGTGCGGATGTCCAGCAGCTGGCCCCCGAACGCGCGACGTCGCAGACCGTCCGGGGTGTCGAGCGCGACCAGCCAGCCGTCGCTGATCACGCCGACGACGTCGCAGAAGGCGGCCTCCCCCACGTACTGGGTGGTCACGAACAGGGTGCGCCCCTCGTCCCTGAGCGCCTCCAGGCGCTCCCAGAACTTGCGCCGCAGCATTGGGTCCACGCCGGCGGTCGGCTCGTCGAGGAACATGACCTCCGGGTCGTGGACCAGGGCGGCGGCCAGGGCGAGGCGCCGCTGCATCCCGCCGGAGGCGTCCCGCAGGCGCTTGCGGCGGTCGTCCCACAGCTCGACCAGCTCCAGGACCCGTCGCAGCCGCCTTCGGCGCGGCCAGCCCATTCCGTAGATCGACGCGACGAAGCTCAGGTTCTGCCACAGCGACAGCTCCGGGAACAGCACGGACAGCTGCGGCAGGTAGCCGATGCGCGCGCGGTCCTTCGTGGAGAAGGCCGCCGGCGGCTTGCCGAGCACCTCCACCCGCCCTTCCGTCGGTTGCTGGATCCCGGTGAGCATCCGGATGGTGGTCGTCTTGCCCGAGCCGCTCGGGCCGATGAAGCCGAAGATCGTGCCCGGGGACACCTCGATGTCGAGACCGTTCACCACGTCGGTGCCGCCCAGGCGCTGCCGGACCCCCCGAGCCAGGATCGCGGGCGCAGGGCGAGGGGGACGGCGCTCGGACGAGCTCGGCGCGTGTGTCTGCATGTGCCCCTACTCTCCTCAGCACCGCCGTCACCAAACCCACCGGAGCCACAGCATGGCATGCGCATGAGCAACCCACGCCGCGCGGGCCGAGCGCTGGTCGCCGTCGGCGTCTTCGGGGTCCTCGCGAGCGTCGTCGGCGTCGTCGTCGGGTGGCGCCTGGTCACCGAGCTCGACACCGCGGTGGGACGCAGCCTCACGCTGACCAGCGAGGCGCTGGTCGCGCTGGAGTCGTCGGTGGAGGTGGCCGAGGGCGCCCTGGTGCTCATCGACACCGGGCTCGCCAGCACCGAGACCACCACCCGGGACGTGTCCGCTGCGCTTGAGGAGGGCGAGGAGCTGTTCGACGCGACCGCGACGCTGACCGAGGACCAGATCGCGACCAGTCTGGAGGCGGTCGAGGGGACGCTGCCGAGCCTCATCGAGGTCGCGGGGGTGATCGACCGCACGCTGTCCGCCCTGTCCGCGCTGCCGCTGGGCCCCGCCTACGATCCCCAGGTGCCGTTCGACGAGTCGCTGCGGGGGCTGCAGTCCGAGCTCGACGGCCTGCCGGAGGACCTGCGCGCGCAGGCCGACCTGATCCGCGGCGCGGGCGGCAGCCTTGCCACCGTGCGCGACGGCACCGGCGACATCGCCGACAGCCTCGCCGAGCTGCAGACTGCGCTGTCGGCCTCCGCCGAGCTCCTCGGTGAGTACACGGCCACGGCCGGCCAGGCGCGCGAGCTGGTGACCGAGAGCGAGGCCAGCCTCGAGGCGCAGCTGCGCCTGGCGCGCGCGCTGATCTGCACGCTCGGTCTGGTCCTCGCGTCAGGCCAGCTCGTGCCGCTGGGGGCTGGCTGGCTCCTGCTGCACCCCGAGCGGGCGCGCAAGCTGCTCGAGGAGGGCTGAAGCCAGCGCAGCGGCGTGCGCTCAGGCGGACCGCTCGGTGTCGCTGATCCGTGGGAAGGGGGTGATGGAGAAGACCACCTCGACGGGCAGGTCGAAGAACCGAGCGATGCGCAGCGCGAGGTGGAGGCTCGGGCTGTACTCGCCGCGTTCGAGGTAGCCGACCGTCTGGTAGTGGACGCCGAGCGCCTCGGCGAGCTCCCGACGCGAGACGCCTTGCTCAGCCCGCAGCAGGGCGATGCGGTTGTGCACCGAGTCGCTCATCGCCACCTCCGGCCCGCGCCCGGGACGACCCCGTCCGCTGCCCATGATGCGGCTCGGACCTTGTCATCTGACCCATTGGAGCGCCGCCTGCCGCGCCGCCTCCACCTGCGAGCCGGACTGGCGCCGCGCCATCCGGCGCAGCACGACGGGCGTGACGAGCAGGCCGACCAGGGCCCAGGCGCCCAGGACGCCGACGGTCTCCAGGGTCCGCCACGACCCTCCGATCTCGAGCGCGACCGCGGATGGGGGAAGGAACGCCGAGCGCATGCCGAGTCCGAGCCAGTACATGGGGAAGACCTGGGCGACCACCTGCACCCAGCCCCAGAGCTGCTGGACCGGGTAGAAGATCCCCGAGATCCCCGCGAGCACCATGATCGGGAGCATCCCCCAGGTGGCGACCATCTGCGTGCTCTTCACCAGGGAGCCCAGGATCATCCCGATGGGCAGTGTCGCGACCAGCCCGAGCGCCAAGACCCATGAGACGGTCAGCCATCCGGCGACCCCGCGGTGCATCAGCTCGTCGAAGAGCAGGAAGCCGGGGACGAGGATCACGGCCACGCTCGGCAGGAGGTTCAGCGACTGGTAGACCACCTGGCCGGTGACGTAGCCGACGAGGCCGCGCGGCACCGCCTTGGCCCGCAGGAGGGTGCCGTCCTCACGCTCACTGGCGAGCGAGAAGGCGGGCCCCATGACCACACTGAAGGCCACCAGCCCGCCGATGATGCTCGGCATCGCCACGGAGGGAAGCAGCAGCGTCGTGCCCTCGACCTCGTTGTTCCGGTTGATGAGCAGGTAAGTCAGGACCGCGACGGCCCAGAACAGGTAGAAGCCCTGATCCTGCGGGCTCTGGAGGCTCTGCTTGAACTCGGTCCAGCCGCGCGCCAAGCCGAGGCGCACGGCGTGCCGGGTGGGGTTCATCGAGCGACCTCCTTGAACGTGGTGGCGGCGCGATCGGCGTCACCGCTCTCGTGCTGCTGGACCATGGTGATGTAGGTGTCCTCGAGGCTGGCCCTGCGCACCTCGAGGTCCGCGACCTCGTCGCCGTACTGCGCGAACAGCTGACGCACGAACGCGGACGCGTCGGGTGTGGCGTGCACGAAGTCCTCGCCGCCGCGGCTCCAGCGGACCTGGGCCTCGCCGGCGACCTGCCGCGCCAGCTGGTCGGCGGTGCCGTCGGCGACGATTCGGCCGCCAGCCAGGATCAGGATGCGGTCCGCGAGCTGCTCCGCCTCGGTGAGGTCGTGGGTGGTGAGGAGGATCGTGGTGTCCTCCAGGTCGGACAGCCGGTGCACCAGGTCGTGGAACTCCCGCCGGGCGTGCGGGTCGAAACCCGCGGTTGGCTCGTCCAGGAACAGCAGCTCCGGTCGGCCGACGATCCCGATGGCGACGTCCAGGCGGCGGCGCTGCCCGCCGGACAGGGTGGCGATCTTCTGGTCAGCCAGCTCCTCGAGCCCCACCATCGCGATCACCTCGTCCGCCCCGTAGGGACGAGCCCGGTGCGGGGTGGAGTACGGGGTGTAGTACCCGCCGAGATGGGCGAGGAGCCGGCGTGAGGTCCACCTGGCGTGGTCGCGCCACGACTGCAGCACCACGCCCGTGCGCGCCCGCCAATCCTCACCGCCCCGCGCAGGATCGACGCCCAGCACGCGGACCTGACCGGCCGACCGCATCCGGAACCCCTCGAGGATCTCGATGGTGGTGGTCTTGCCGGCGCCGTTGGGGCCGAGGAGGCAGACCACCTCGCCGCGGGCCACGCTGAAGTCGACCCCGGTCAGCACGTCCTTGGAGCCGTACCGCATCCGCAGGCCACGGACGTCGACCACCGCAGGCTCGCCGCCGTTCGCCCACGGCTCGTCCTGCTGGCTCTGGCTCCACATCGCGGACTTTCCTTCCGATCGCTCGGGCGAGATAGTAGTATTACTATGTCGACAGCACAAGTGTTGTGCTCGAGCTGTCCACGCCGGTTGGTGGGTTGGGTGTGACCGCACGGTTGGGGGATCGGTCCCTTGCCGATTGCGAGGCGTGGCTGCGATGATCCGCCCATGGCGTCAAGCGAGGTCGCGCCCGTGGCGCGTGTCCGCCCGGCCGAGGACGCCTCGGAGAGGGCGACGCTGACCGGGCTGCTCGACTTTCAGCGAGCGACGATCGTCAACAAGGTCGCTGGCCTGTCGGATGAGCAGGCCGCCAGCACCCCCGTCGCGCCCTCGACGCTCACGCCCGCCGGGGTCGTCAAGCATCTGACCGGCGTCGAGCGGTTCTGGTTCTCGATCGACTTCGCCGGCGCCGACCTGCCGTGGCCGTGGCCCGAGTCAGACCCGCACGGCAACTTCCGCCTGGCGCCTGGCGAGACGCTCTCGCAGATCGTGTCCGGCTACCTCGAGGAGTGCGAGCGGTCACGGCGGGCGATCGACGACGCCAACCTCGACGACCCGGCGCGCGGCCCCGAGATGACGTTCACCCTGCGCTACGCCCTGGCGCACATGATCGAGGAGACCGCCCGACACTGCGGCCACCTCGATCTCCTCAGGGAGGCCATCGACGGCCAGACCGGCGAGTGAGCATCGCGCCAGCGGAGCGTTCCGACGACTGCGGTCCCCGCTACGGTCCTCGAGCATGACAGACCTGGGATCGGCGATCGACGTAGGGCACCTCTTCGCCCCCGAGCGCCAAGCTCTCCTGGAGCTGCTCGGTGGGCTCAACAAGCACGAGTGGGGTCAGGACACGCCGTGTCCCGGATGGTCTGTGCACGACCTCGCCGTGCACCTGGTGCACGACGATCTCCGGCGACTCTCCGGTCAGCGGGACCGCCATCCCGGCGCCTGGCTGGCCGCCACGTCACTCGACGAGCTGGCGGAAGCCCTCGACGAGGCGAACCGCCACTGGGTGACCGCAGTGGCGCCGACGCTCTCGCCCCGCCTCACCTGCGACATGCTGGCCTGGTTGGCTGGTCCGTCCGAGACTCATCTGGTCGGGCTCGACCCCGCGGCTGAGGGGGCCACGGTGTCGTGGGCGGGCCCGGGTCCGCATCCGAACTGGTTGGACGTCGCTCGCGAGTTCACCGAACGATGGGTCCACCACCAGCAGGTCAGGCAGGCCGTCGGGCGACCTGGTCTGGCCGAGCGGGAGCACCTCGAGCCGGTGGTGGACACGTTCACCCGTGCGCTGCCGTCGTCGTTGCCCCGGCGCCCGGACGGAACGGAGGTCCAGCTGAGGGTGGTGTCGCCGTTCGAGCGCAGCTGGACGCTTCGGGCCTCGGGACCCGGCTGGACGTTCGTCGCGCGCTCAACTCAGCCCGCCGCCGTGGTGAGCCTGCCAGCGTCGGCGTTGTGGCGCAGAGCCGTGCGGATGCTCAGCCACCGAGAGGCGCGCGGCGTCGCCGGCGTCGACGGAGACCTCGAGCTGGTGGAGGCCATGCTCGACATCCGGGCCGCGATCGTGCCCAGCGACGCACCCTCGTAGAACGGCGACCGCAAACCGTTCGGCGCCGCGGGCCTGGCGTGCTGGATCCCGGCGCCACGCCGCTCCACGGCGTCGGTGCGGGCAGGGAACCTGGGTAGCAGCCTTCGATACCCGACAGGACGGGTCGGAACGTTGGCAGCGTTCACTCCCGCGTGTAGCTCCTTCGTGGGTGCCTCCCGCTCTACGGGCAGCACCGGCAGCGAAGGCTGTCCTGACGCTTACGTAGCGGACCTGAGGCCCTTGACCGCCCACGCTCGCGCGTTCAGCCGAATCGAGCCGTCCCCAGC